>NZ_JBFTRV010000022.1:0-88803 GCF_056399665.1 Massilia sp. 01N410
TCTTCATTGCCGAATTCAAAGATCGGCACCATGACCAGCGAGGATTGCACGCTCATCATCGAGCGGTAGCCGGAATCGACGCGCTCGACTTCGCGCGCGATCAGGCCGTACGACACATAGTTCAGGCCGGGGCCGCCGTACTGTTCCGGGATGGTCGGGCCCAGCAGGCCGAGTTCGCCCATCTCGCGGAAGATGGACGTGTCCATGGCTTCGTGCCGGAAGGCTTCGAGGATGCGCGGCTGCAGCTTGTCCTGGCAGTAAGCCGCGGCGGCATCGCGCACCATGCGCTCTTCGTCGGTGAGCTGCTGGCTCAGCAGCAGCGGGTCATCCCAGTGGAATTGGGCTTTGCGGGGCGAATCGGAACGGCTCATGGGGCTCCTGTCTCAGTCGGTCTTGTTGGAATGGAGCCATTATAGAAATCCTGTTCTTGTGCGGCTTTTGAAACTGCGACAGCGATTTTCACTTTTCTCACTGAAAGCACGCCGCCACTGACCACTGCTCCCTATGTCGAGCCGAACTGACCGCCATGGAAGATCAGGGCCGGCTGGGGATGCACGGCGCATTCTTCGACTTCGCCGACGAAGATCACGTGGTCGCCTTCCGGATAGCGGCTGCGGTTGTGGCATTCGAACCAGGCGGTCACGCCTTTCAGGATGGGCTGGCCGGTGCGCGAGAGTTCGTAGTCGGTGCTGGCGAAGGGGTTTTCGCTGCGGCGGGAGAAGCGCCGCGCCAGTTCTTCCTGGCCGGCGGACAACACGTTGATCACGTAATGCGAGTTGCCGCTGAAGATGGGCAGGCTGTTGGCCTTGCCCGACAGGCTCCACAGCACCAGCGGCGGCTCCAGCGAGACGGAATTGAAGGAACTGGCGGTCAGGCCGCGGAAACTGCCGTCTGCAAGGCGGGTCGTAATGACGGTGACGCCTGTCGCAAACTGGGACAGGGCCTGGCGAAAATGCGCGGAATCGAAACCGCGCTCGGTGGCGCGGGGGGATCTGGTGTTCATTTTCGCCATTATGCCATCAATGACCCGGCCGCCCGGAGCCGCTCCGGAGCCGGCATGCACGGGCGTGCACTTTCGTTTACAGTGAAGCCATGAAAAATCCCTTATTTCCCGAGGACCGAGTATGAGCCAAACCGAAGTGGCGATCCTGGGCGGCGGCTGTTTCTGGTGCCTGGAAGCCGTGTACCTGGAGGCGCGCGGCGTGACCCGGGTGGAGTCCGGCTATATGGGCGGCAGCACCTCCGGCCCGACTTATGAACAAGTGTGCGCCGGCACCACCGGGCATGCGGAAGTCGTGCGCCTGGAGTTCGACCCGAGCGTGATCAGCTACCGCGACATCCTGGAAATCTTTTTCACCATCCACGATCCGACGACCCCGAACCGCCAGGGCAACGACGTCGGCACCCAGTACCGTTCGGTCATCTTCACCACCTCGCCCGAGCAGGACGCGACGGCGCGCAAGGTGATGGCGGAAATGGCGGCGGTCTGGGACGCGCCCATCATCACCCAGGTGCTGCCGGCCGAGACCTGGTACAAGGCCGAGGACTACCACCAGAATTACTTCGCGCAGCACCCCCTGCAGGGCTACTGCGCCTTCGTGGTGGCGCCCAAGGTGGCGAAGTTCCGCAAGACGTTTGCGGAACGTTTGAAGTGTTGACATCCTCTCCGCCCTAAAGGACGGAGATTCCTACGGCGCTACGCGGAGCTGCGCGTAGTCGCTTCGGCGGGTTCCTGCTTCATCGAGCGGCCCGACTGCGCCGACTCTCCACAGGCTAACAAGCGATGCCCTCGCTCTAAAATATTCATCGCGCCGACCACGTCGGCATGGTTGCCGTATCCGCAGTTGACGCATTTGAACCATGCTTGCGTCACCCGGTTTTCTTTGGCCACATGAGCACAGCACGGGCAGGTGCGGCTCGTGTCCTGAGGCGGGACGGCGAGCAGCGTGCAGCCCGTCCACGGCACCTTGTATTCGAGCTGGCGCCGGAATTTGCCCCATCCTTGGTCGAGGATGGCGCGGTTCAGGCCGGACTTCTGGGCGACACGCCTGCCGGGGGCGTCGGACGAGCCCCTGGCAGACCTGGACATGTTCCTGACAAGCAGATCTTCGATACAGACGAGCGCGTGGTTCTTGCTGATCGCCGTCGTCGCCTTGTGCAGGAAATCCCGGCGCACGTTCGCGATCCGGGCATGAAGCTTCTGGATTCGTGCTTTGGCCTTTTTCCAGTTGTTGCTGAACTTGACCATGCGGCCCATGCGGCGCTGGTAACGCGCCAGGCACTGCCGGTGCCGGCCGAAACTGTTCACCGGATCGAGGTAGCCGCCATCGCTCATGGTGGCGAAGCGGGCAATGCCAACGTCGATACCGACGGCCGTTGTCGCGACAGGCACCGGCGCTTCGACCTCGCGCCGCGTCTGGATGGACGCGAACCATTTTCCAGCCGACAGCCT
Source organism: Massilia sp. 01N410 (assembly GCF_056399665.1). NCBI lineage: Bacteria > Pseudomonadati > Pseudomonadota > Betaproteobacteria > Burkholderiales > Oxalobacteraceae > Massilia > Massilia sp. 01N410. The sequence continues at coordinate 2,453 of NZ_JBFTRV010000022.1, forward strand.
GACGGTGACGTTGCGCAGCTCACCCAGCACCGGCCGGCTGTTACGGTAGCGCAGCCAGCCCAGCTTGGGCAGGAAGATGCGTGCATTAGCCTGGTCGAGCTTGAACTGTTTCGGGTCCGGGTAGCGGAATTGCGACCCTTGCGCTTGAAGGAAGGGAAGGCCGCCCGCTTGCCAAAGAAATTCGTGAAGGCCCGGTCCAGGTCTCTCAACGCCTGTTGCAGGACGTGGCAGGGAGCGTCCTTCAGCCATGGGGTCTGCGAACTGTTCCGCCAGCCGGTCAGCTGCTTCGCCATCGCCACATAGCCGATGAACTTGTTGCCCGCGGCATGGTTTTCCTTCTGCAGTGCGAGCGACCGGTTGTACACGAACCGGCGCGCACCGGCGAAGCGCCGCATGGCGTGCGCCTGCCCGCCGGTTGGCATTAGCTGAAACTGAAAGGCTTGTAGACGTTCCATAACGTCGACGATAGTTGGTCCATGACCCCGGACAACGAGATCCGTCAAGGGCGACACTGCGTCTTTCTGATGCACGTACCAATGCCTTCACGGCAGAGGTGCTTGCCGAGCTGCGCGGCATCTTTGCCGGCGTCTGCCAGGACTTCGAGGCCGAGCTTGCGGAGTTCGATGGCGAGGATGATCATGTTTCACCCGCTGGTGAACTACCCACCGAAAATAGCCGTGTCCAGCCTGGTGAACAGCCTGAAAGGTGTTTCCGGCCGCGTGATCAAAAAGAAGAATTACCCCAGCATTCGAAGCAAGCTATGGGGTGGCGCACTGTGGTCGCCATCCTGCTTTGCCGACAGCTGTGGCGGGGCTACGATCGCCGTCATCCGGCAATACATCGAACCGCAGCGAAAAGGTCAGCCTGACCGCAGGGACGGCTGCGCCGTCCGCGCGCTTGCCCCCGCCCTCAAGGACGGGGTTTGCCGCGCACGGGATCAATGCCGGGTCGATAGCATGTCGATAGCCCCGCTGCCGTCGTACATGTAGCGGCGCGACCACGGGATCTGGGCCGGTTCCTGGCCCGCCTTGCCGCACACGATCTGGTACAGGCTGATCCAGTCGTGGGCGAAGGCATAGGCGCAGCCGGCCAGGTAGACGTGCCAGATGCGGAAGGTCTTCGGATCGGCCAGCCGGCGGATGCGGTCGGCGTTGTTCTCGAAGTTGTCGGTCCAGATCTCGCAGGTGCGCGCATAGTGGCGGCGCAGGTTTTCCACGTCGCGCACCTCGAGCCCGCCTTCCTGCATGGTGCGGATCACGGTCGACAGGTGGGCCAGCTCGCCGTGCGGGAATACGTAGCGGTCAATGAACTCGCCGCCGCCGTAGGGGCTTGCACGCTGGTCGACGTCGGTGGTCGTGATGCCGTGGTTCATCACCACGCCGCCCGGGGCCAGCAGCTTGTTGATGCGGCCGAAGTATTCGGGCAGGTTCTGCACGCCCACGTGTTCGAACATGCCGACGCTGGTGATACGATCAAAACAGCCGTCGACGTCCCGGTAGTCCTGCAGGCGGATCTCGATCCGGTCCTGCAGCCCGGCCCGTGCCACGCGCTCGCGCGCCAGCTCGAACTGCTTTTCCGACAGCGTGACGCCGACGCATCGTGCGCCGAATTGCTGCGCCGCACGCAGCACCAGCGCACCCCAGCCGCAGCCGATGTCGAGCAGGGTATGACCCGGCTGCACGCCGATCTTGGTCAGGATGTGGTCGATCTTCTTGGTCTGGGCCGTGGCCAGGTCTTCGTCGCCGTTCTCGAAATAGGCGCAGGAATACACCATCGATGGGTCGAGGAATTCCTGGTAGAACTCGTTCGAGACGTCGTAGTGGTAGCGGATCGCCTCGGCGTCCTTTTCACGGGTGTGCTGCGAGACCATGCGCAGCGCGCTGGCGACGCGGCTGCTGCGCGCCGGCTTGCCGGTCGATTCGGCCAGGGAGTTGCCGATCTGGATCATGTCAGCCGCTCGCCCTTCGATCTCGAGCGCGCCTTCGACATAGGCTTCGCCCAGGTTGTCGAGGGTCGGGGACAGCAGGTAGCGCAGGCCCCCGGGGCTCGGCACGCGAATCTTCACGCGTGGTTGTTCGGACGAAAGATCAACCTGCTCGCCATTCCATAATTCCACGCGCAGCGGCAGGTTGTACTTGTTGCGGATGCCTGTGGTCCAGGCGGATAACTTCAGCTGGTCGAACACGCGAATACCTCCGGCACGTACATATTGCCAGCTTCGCAGCCGGCTTTACGGTTGCAAACGTTGCCGCGTCCAGCCGCCGTCTTCCTGCCGCGTGTACACGACACGGTCGTGGAAGCGTGAACGCCGCCCCTGCCAGAACTCGATGCGTTCCGGCACCAGACGAAAACCACCCCAGTGTTGTGGCCGCTGTGGCGCTTCGCCATACTGTCGCGCGACGTCCTCGTAGTTGTGTTCGAGGTCTGCGCGGCTTGCGATCGGCGCACTCTGATGGGACGCGATCGCCGACAGCCGGCTCTTCAGGGGTCGGCTGTTGAAGTATTTGTCGCTCTCTTCGGCGGAAGTGCGTTCGACTCTGCCTTCGATCCGCACCTGCCGTTCAAGTTCGCTCCAAAAGAATAGCAGAGCTGCAAAAGGATTGCCGTTCAGTTGCTTTCCTTTCTGGCTGTCGTAGTTCGTGTACCAGGTAAAACCCCGTTCGTCGAACTGCTTGACCAGCACGATGCGCGAGCTCGGCCGGCCTTGCTCGTCCACGGTCGACACGCCCATCGCGTTCGGCTCGTTGACCTCGGCCTTCAGCGCTTCCTCGAACCAGCGGGTGAACTGCCGGATCGGATCGTCGGCGACCTCGCTCTCGTCGAGGCTGGCCTGGCCGTAATCCTTGCGCAGGTCGGCCACCCGTTCGCCGATGGCGGCGGCCGGCGGCAAGATCCCGCGGCGGCGCTGCATGGCCTGGCCCAGCTGGGCCATCTGCTGCGGGCTGAACAGGCGCACGGCCATCGGCGCCATCGTGCTTTCCTCGCACTCCATATGGTTCAGGTAGCGCTGGCTGAAGCGCTGCACGGTGCTGTTCGAGAGCTGGGTGCCGCTGCCATCGGCGATGGCGGTGAGCTGCTCGTGCAGGTCCTGCCACATGGCGTCCATGTCCTTGTGGTCCTGCAGGATGACCGGGGCCAGCGCCTGCAGGGTGGCGGCGTCTTCTCCCTGGGCGACGGCGCGCAGCATCGGGATCAGGTCCTGTTCCTCGTCCTCGTGGTGCAGGTGGGCGGCCTTCTCGAAATACTTCAGTACCGCGCCGGCGGCCTGGCGGGCCTGCTGGTCGGCGCCGTGTTCGGGCAGGTGGACCAGCAGTTTTTCCAGGGTGGCAAGCTGCTTGCGGATGCGTCCGTGGCAATGCTTGAGCACGGCGACCGGCTGGTCGAAATCGGGGGCGGTATCGTGGAGAAGCTCGTTCATGATGGTGACTGTTGCGGAGGCGTAAAGGAGCCTAAGAAAATGATTGACCTAAAGTTATTTTAGAGCAATGCACGCGATCCCGTCCGGTAGAATACGGCAATCATGACGACTATTCCCACCTCTCTTCTTGCGCCCGCCGAAGGACGCATCGACGAATCTGGCGATGAGATCGATTTCGAGCGCCGCTTCGGCGGCATCGCCCGCCTCTACGGTGAGCGTGCACTGGAACGCTTTCGCAAGGCGCACGTTTGCGTGATCGGCGTCGGCGGCGTCGGCTCCTGGATCGTCGAGGCGCTGGCGCGCAGCGCGGTCGGCCGCCTGACCCTGATCGACCTCGATAACGTTGCCGAATCGAATATCAACCGCCAGATCCAGGCCCTGTCGACCACCGTCGGCATGCCGAAGATCGAGGCCCTGAAGCAGCGCATCGCGCTGATCAACCCGTATTGCGAGGTCGAGCTGGTCGAGGACTTCATCGATCCGGACAATATTCCGCAGATGGTTACGCCCGGCAAATTCGACTACGTCTTCGACGCCATCGACAGCGTCAAGGCCAAGGCGGCCCTGATCGCCCATTGCCGCGATCACGCGATTCCGCTGATCGTGATCGGCGGCGCCGGCGGCCAGACGGACCCGACCCGCATCGAAGTGCGCGACCTGGCCCGCACCGAACAGGAGCCCTTGCTGAAGAAGGTGCGCAAGATCCTGCGCGCCCAGTACGGCTTCGCCAAGGGCGAGAAGAACAAGTACCACATCGACGCCGTGTTCTCGATGGAACCGCTGCGCTATCCGGAAGCGGGCGATGCCTGCGCGATCGATGCCAACAGCATTACCGGCCTGAACTGCGCGGGCTTCGGCTCCAGCATGGTCGTGACCGCCACCTTCGGCATGGTCGCGGCCGGCCACATGCTGCGCAAGCTGGCGGAAGCGGCGAATGCCGTCGCCGCCCCGGCCGTCGTGCCGGTGCACGTGGCCGAACCGGCGCCCGCCGCCAACGACGCTGTGCAAGCCGGGGAGGCCTTGTTATCATAGGTTCAGTTATTTTTACTGAACCATGAAAGAGGCTCCATGATCCGTCGTATCGCCTTCCTGAGCCTGCTGTTGGCGGCCACCGCCGCCAACGCGCAGGATTCGACCCAGACCCAGGCCCAGACCACGGCCGCCAACCCGGGCAGCACCCAGCAGGCGACCGACACGCCGGCACAGCCGACCGTGCAGTCCGCCGCGCCGCAGATCCAGATCATCGACACCGTCGTCGGCAAGGGCAAGGAAGCCACCGTCGGCAGCAATATCACGGTCAACTACACCGGCTGGCTCTACAAGCCGATGGCCGCCAAGCAGCGCGGCCGCAAATTCGATTCCTCGCTGAACCCGGGCCGCTCGCCGCTCGATTTCCGCCTCGGCGCCGGCATGGTGATCAAGGGCTGGGAGCAGGGCGTGGCCGGCATGAAGGTGGGCGGCAAGCGCACCCTGATCATCCCGAGCGAACTGGCCTACGGCAAGCGCGGTTCGCCCGGCGGCATTCCGCCGGATGCGGATCTCATCTTCGACGTGGAACTGCTGGACGTTAAATAAGTCAAACCAAGCTGACCTGGAGGGAACATGCGCATCGCGAACGACGTTACTGAACTGATCGGTAATACGCCCCTGGTGCGCATCCGGCGCCTCAACCAGGGAGGCGTGGCGGACATCGTCGCCAAGCTCGAGTTCTACAGCCCGGCCCACAGCGTCAAGGACCGGATCGGCTGGGCCATGATCGAGGCGGCCGAGCAGGCCGGCAAGATCGGCCCCGACACCATCATCGTCGAACCCACCAGCGGCAACACCGGCATCGCGCTGGCGATGGTGTGCGCGGCGCGCGGCTACCGCTGCCGCCTGGTGATGCCCGAAACCATGAGCAACGAGCGCCGCATGCTGTTGCGCGCCTATGGCGCCGAGCTGGTGCTGACGCCCGGCCCCGAGGGCATGCTGGGCGCGATCCGCCGCGCCGAGGAGATCGTGGCCAGCGATCCGCGCTGCTTCATGCCCCAGCAGTTCAACAATCCCGCCAACCCGGAAATCCACCGCCGCACCACGGCCGAGGAGATCTGGCGCGACACCGACGGCAAGGTCGACATCCTGGTGGCGGGCGTCGGCACCGGCGGCACCATCACCGGCGTGGCCGAAGTCATCAAGCAGCGCAAGCCCGGCTTCCAGGCGATTGCCGTGGAACCGGAAGCCTCGCCCATCCTGTCGAAGGGCACCAAGGGACCGCATCCGATCCAGGGCATCGGCGCCGGCTTCATTCCCCAGGTACTGAATACGAAGGCCTACGACGAAGTCGTCACCGTCAGGAACGAGGACGCCTTCGAGACCGCGCGCGCGGCGGCCCGCGAAGAGGGCCTGCTGGTCGGCATCTCGTCGGGTGCGGCGCTATGGGTGGCGATGCAGGTGGCGAAGCGGCCGGAGAATGCGGGCAAGCTGATCGTTACCATCATTCCTTCGTTTGGCGAGCGGTATTTGAGCACCGCTCTGTACGCGAACCTGGCCGGGTAATTCTGCGTGGGCACCCAGTGCCCACGGAATTTCAATGTGCGTGGTGGGCGTGATCGTGATCATGGTCATGGTCATGCTCCCCATGTAGCGCGCAGCTGCCATGATTCGTCGTCCCTTCCTCCACCTGCAGCGTGCAGTGATGAATCGCGAAATCCTTGCGCAATTCCCCGACGATCCCGTCGAGCACGGCATCGCCCGGATACCCGCCCGGCATCACCAGGTGGGCGGTCAGCGCCGTCTCGGTGGTGCTCATCGCCCAGATGTGCACGTCATGCACCTCGGTCACGCCGTCGCGTGACTTCAGGAACTCCGTGACCCGCGGCAGGTCCACGCTGGCCGGCACGCCCGCCAGCACCATCTGCGTCGATTCCTTGGTCAGCGACCAGGTGCCGGCCACGATGATCACCACGATCACCAGGCTGACCGCCGGGTCGAGCCAGGACCAGCCCGTGTACATCACGACCAGGCCCGCCACCACCACGCCCAGCGACAGCGCGGCGTCGGCGGCCATGTGCAGGTAGGCGCCGCGCACATTGATGTCGTCCTTGCTGCCGGACATGAACAACCAGGCCGAGAAGCCGTTGACGAGGACCCCGACCGCGGCCACGATCGACACCGTGGTGCCGGCCACCGGTTCCGGATGGGCGAAGCGCAGCACCGCCTCCCAGGCGATGGCGCCGCAGGCCAGCATCAGCAGCAGGGCATTGAACAGCGCCGCCAGGATCGAGGAGCCGCGCAGGCCGTAGGTGAAGCGGCGCGTCGGCGCGGCCTTCGCCAGCAGCGCCGCGCCCAAGGCCAGCACCAGGCCCAGCACGTCGGACAGGTTGTGGCCGGCGTCGGCCATCAGGGCGGTCGAATTCGCGATGAAGCCGTAGACGAATTCGATCACGACGAAAGCCATGTTCAGGCCGATCGCCAGCTTGAAGGCGCGGCCGGCGTCGCTCGGGGCGGGATGGTGATGACCGTGCCCGTGGCCGTGGTCGTGATGGTGGTGAAGGCTCATGTGTCCAGTCCTGTTGCAGAGTCGGGTTCGGCGATGTGTTCGAACATGTTGGCGAGCAGCCCGCTGATGTGGGCATCGGCAGCCGTGTAGAACACCTGCTTGCCCTGGCGTTCGGCCTTGACGATGCGGGCCGCGCGCAGCAGGCGCAGGTGGTGGCTGACCAGGGAACTGGACAGTTCCAGCTGGGCGGCGATGTCGCCCACCGCGATCGGCTGCGCCAGGCAGGCCAGCACGATGCGCAGCCGGGTCGGATCGCCCAGCAGGTGGAACAGGTCGGCGAGTTCGTCGACCAGATTGTCGATGTCGGGTGGCGTGCTCATCTTTAACATGTGAATAGGTGTTCACATGTTAATCGCAGAGTCAGGCCGGTGCAAGCTTTATTTGCCCCGGCGGCTCAATGGCGTTGCAGCAGCGCGTCCATCTCGTCGAGCGTCACGACCTTGACGAGGCCCTGGTCGGCGCGCGTCCTCAGGGCGGCGCACATGTTTTCCAGGTTGGACGTGGTGGCGCCGCCCACCATGTGGTGGTAGGAGCAGCCGCAGGCATGCTGGGCGATGCCGTCGTCGATATAGGCCACGATCTGCTGGATCGAGGGCTGGTCCGGGTTGTCGGTCTGGATGCAGTCCGGCTGCGCCAGCCATCCGCCGGGCGTGTTGGCGATGTTGGACAGGCCGCCGCCGGTCGGGTAGCCGGCCGCGATGGTGTGGGCGTGGTCGGAGGTGCCGCGGATCCATTTCAGGCCGCTACGCATGCAGGCCGAGCGCACGTAGATGTCGGCGGCGCCTTGCGGCAGGGCGAAGAACTTTGCCCCGCTCGTGATGCCCAGTGCTTCCAGGCCGGCGATCCCGGCCATGATGTCCTGGTAGATGGCGCTGTCGTCGAGGACCGCGCCAGGATAACGGTATTGGCCGAGCCCGGTCCAGTCGGCCTTCACCGTCACGGTGGCATCCAGGCTGCCCTGGTCGCTGGCGAAGGTGGCCGTGAGCGCACTGGGAATGCTCTGGCAATAGTAGGTGATGCCCGGGACGAAACCGGACGGCGCGTCGTCGACGAAGACGATCGGCATATTGATCAGGAAGCGGTGCGGATTCTCGAAGCTCACCACATTGCTGCCGGCCGCGGCGCCGACGGCACGGCGCCGGAACGATGCATTCAGGCCCCAGGCCCGCACATACTGGGCCGGCAGGGCATCGACCGGATTGCTCAGGAAATAGCCGTAGGGACCGAGCAGGCGCAGACCCGCGTTCTCGGCGCTGGACGGATGCGAAAACGTATGCGAGCCCACCGACCAGCCCGCGGCATGCATCGCCTGCGCGTCGGCCACGCTCATGAAGCTGTTCGGGAGTTTGCCGTAACCGTGGATGCCCGAGGTGCCCAGCCAGCCCGGCACGAGGAAGAGACTGCCCTTGAAGCCGTAGCTTTCGACGATCTGCTGGCCGCTGCGTGGCGGGCCGTCGTCGATGCTGAACGGCGCATCGCCGGTAAAGCCGCTGCTGGCCACCGCGGTCGACAGCGCGGCGTCGGCGGCGAGCGTGAAGGCATCCGGCGCCGGAATCGAGCGCACCCAGTAGCGTGTTCCCGGCGCCAGTCCGGACGGCGCAATCGACGGGAACACGATGGGGGCGCCGACCACCACCGTGTGCCGCCCGGCGGTGACGAACACGCCATTGTCGGTGCGGGTGACGCGGCTGCCGGGCGGCATGAAGACGGGCGGCGCGTTGCGCTGGGAATCGAAGCCGTCGTCGAAGGTGATCGCGAACAGGGCCTGGCCCGGCACAGCGGCGTAGATGTCGCCAAACAGCAGATGGTCGCCCGGCTGCCACGCTCCTTCGGGGGTGTCGTCCTGCTGCTCGAGGCGGACGGCGCCGACGGCATCGTGGCCGGCGTTCCAGCTCGTTCCCGCCAATTGGCTTGGCGATATGGTGAGCAGGACCCACCGATCGAGCGGGTCGGCCGCGCAGTTCCACGTGAGCAGGTGCTGGCCGCTGCCGTCGAGTAGCCGCAGCCGGAAGGCCAGCGTGCGCTTGCCCGGGTTGCGTGCCCAGATCGCCACCGAGAAGCCGGGTTGCGCGCCGGGCGGCACATAGCCCTGCGCCGCCGCCAGCACGCCCTGCTGTGCGCTGGTGGGAGAGGAGGCCCAGCCGAGACGCAGGGCCATGCTGGACGGCAAAGCCGATGGCTGGTCGCTGGCGGCCACCTGCACATCGCCGCTGGACTGCAATGCCCCGGACCAGTTGGCGATGGGCACGCCATACGGTCCGGCAACGGGAGGCCCGTTTGTGCCGGACGTGGTGCTGCTGCTGGTACCACTGGGGCCGCCGCCGCCGCATGCGGACAACAGCATCGAGCCGCCCAGGATAAGGATCTCACGCCGGCTGACCATATCGTCGCTCCTGTCTGCCAAATTAGATTAGCAGTCAGCTGGTGGGTTCAACATTACCGCTTCATTACAGCGCATTGGCGGCGCACTGAAATAGTGCATAAGCATCTGAGAAATGCTTCGTTCTATTTCCAATAGGGAATTGTTAAGGTGGCGCCCCCATCAACAAGGACCCTTCAATGCAAACACGATTTAAATTGAAACCGCTGGCCGCGGGCGCGATCGCGCTGCTCTGCGGCATGGCCGGCCTTACCCGGGCGCAGGCACAGGACGCGGTGGCGACCCCGGCAACGGCGGCGCCGGCCGTGGTGATCACCGGCTCGCGCATTCCACGCGCCAGCCTCGAAGGCCCCTCGGCCGTCACCGTGATCACCGGCGAGGACATCACCAGGCAAGGCTACAAGAACGTCTTCGATGCGCTTACCAACCAGTCGCAGAACAGCGGCTTCGTGCAGGGCGCCGACTTCGGCAATACCCATACGCCATCGGCCAATGCCATCAGCCTGCGCGGCCTGGGACCGAACCATACGCTGGTGCTGCTGAACGGCCGGCGCCTGGCGGACTTCCCGATCGCCTACGAAGGCACGGTCAACTTCACCAACCTCGCGAACATCCCGTCGAGCGTGGTGGAGCGCATCGAGATCCTCTCCGGCGGCGCATCGGCGGTCTACGGCTCGGATGCGATCGCCGGCGTGGTCAACATCATCCTGAAAAAGCAGGCCGAGGGTGTCGACGTCAACCTCAAGGCCGGCACCACCACGCGCGGCGGCGGCAGCGACAAGCGCGTGCAGGTCACCGGCGGCCACAGCTTCGACAAGCTCAATACCCTGTTCAGCGTGGAGCTGCTCGAGCGCGATCCGCTGTGGAGCGCGGACCGCGACTTCATGGCCAGCAGGACCGGCGTGGCGCCGACCCTGGTCATGGGCCGCAAGAACATCGGCACCGGCAAGTACGTGGACCTGGGCGATGCCTGCCAGTCGATCGGCGACCTGTTCGGCGGCAGTACCGTCAAGTACACGGCCAAGGCGGGCAGCTACTGCGCCAGCCCGAAAGTCGGCCCGACCTACTGGACCACGCAGACGAAGAACAGCAGCCAGAACCTGTTCGGCAGCGCCAACTACGAGCTGTCGCCGACCACCACGCTGTTCGCGGAAGCGTTGTATGGCCAGAACCGCAGCAGCAACAACACGCGTGGCCCGTCGTGGACCTCGCGCTCGGCCACCGACAGCTATTTCTGGAACCGGAATACCAGCGCCTACGAGGCCTGGAGCCGCACCATCTCGCCGGAAGAAATGGGCGGCGTGAACCGCTACAACCGTAGCTGGGACGACCAGGCCAGCTCGCTGTCCTTCGGCCTGCGCGGCGAGGTCCCGCAAACCTCGTGGAGCTATGAAGTTGGCTACACCGCTTCGCTGTACAAGAGCCAGAACCACACGCCGCGCGCGCTGGCCAATATCGACAGCTTCTTCCTCGGCCCGCAGCAGGGCGTCAACGCGGACGGCATCGCCATCCATGCGCCCGATCCGGCGCGCCTCACGAGGCGGCTGACCCCGGCCGAATTCGACACCGTCTACGGCGAGTCGGTCAGCGACGACAAGTCGTGGACCAACACCCTGAGCCTGACCGCCAACGGCGACGTCTTCAGCCTGCCGGCCGGCCCGGTCAAGGTGGCGACGGTGGCCGAGCTGGGCAAGCAGGGCTTCTCCGCCGTGCCCGACGCGCGCATCAACCAGGGCTACTTCAATACCCTGGTGCCGTCCGACGGTGCGGCCGGGACCCGCAAGCGCTTTGCCGTCGGCGCCGAGGCCAGCATCCCGATCGCGAAGACCCTGGCCGCTACGCTGGCCGGCCGCTACGACCGCTACAGCTTCGCCGGCCGCAACGACGGCAAGTTCACCTATAACGGCGGGCTCGAATGGCGGCCGGTCACGCAGCTGCTGCTGCGCGCGAACCATGCGACCAGCTTCCGCGCGCCCGACATGAACTACATCTACCAGGCGCGCGGCAGCGGCTACTACGCGTCCACCACCGACTATTACCGCTGCGCGAAAGCCGGCCAGCCGGTGTCCGGCTGCGACTACGCGAACTATTCGCCGGGCGCGGATTACGTGCAGACCGGCAGCCGCGACCTGCGTTCCGAGAAGGGCCGCTCGACCGGCCTGGGCGCGGTGTGGTCGCCGAGCGCGGACTTCGACGTCTCGCTGGACTACTGGAAGATCAGCATCGACGACCTGGTCACCAACCTGAGCGCCGACAAGCTGCTGCGTGACGAAGCCGACTGCCGCATCGCCGGCGACCTGACCTCGCCGACCTGCGCCGACGCCATCGCCCGCATCGTCCGCTATCCGGACAATGCATTGAACCGGCCGGGCGAGATCAGGCGGATCCTGGTCAATCCGATCAACGCGGCATCCACCAGGGTCAGCGGCATCGACCTGGCGGCCAAGTACGTCCTGCGGACTGCCGGCTACGGCAGCTTCACCACCAGGCTGAACTACTCGAAGACGCTGGCCCAGGAATCGCGCCAGTTCGCCGGCGATCCGCTCAACGACGACCTGCACGACCTCGGCAACGCCGACTGGCGCGACAAGCTGAACGCGAGCGTGAGCTGGAAGGCGGGCGACTGGACCAACACCCTGTTCCTTCAGCGCTACGGCAAGATCCCGAATGGCGCAGGGGAGGCCTGGCTGTCGCCGACCACCCTGGTCAACGCCAGCGTGGTCTACCGGCTGAACCAGCGCACCACGGTGTCGGCGATGGTGAACAACCTGTTCAACCACATCAAGATGGATGCCACCGGCGGCTGGCCCTACTACCCGGTCGGCAGCTACAGCCCGGCAGGCCGCCAGGTCTGGCTCGAGCTGAACCACCACTTCGGTTCGTAAGCAGGCGGGGCGCCTCAGGGCAGCTGCCCATCGGCGTCCCGCAACTCCGGCTGCCCCAGCCCCAGGTCCTTCAGCTGCGGCAGCACCTTCGCTTTATCGCCGACCGCGATCACCTTCATCTGCTCCGGCGCCAGATATTTGCCGGCGGCCGCCTGCACCTGGGGCGCGGTGACGCGGCGGAACTGCTCGGGCAGGGTCTGCCAGTAATCCTGCGGCAGGTCGAAGATCCAGGTCTCGGCGAGGCTGGCGCCGATCGCGCTGTTGGTCTCGAACTGGCCCGGCAGCGAATACACCTGCGAGTCGCGCGCGCCCGCCAGTTCAGCCGGCGGCAGGGCCATGGCGCGGATCGCGCGCACTTCCTTGAAGATCTCGGAAATCGAGGCGCCGGTGGCGTCGGTGCGCACGCTGCCGGCGATGATGAAGGGGCCCTGCGTGCGGTCGTAGCGGAAGTTCGAGAACACGCCGTAGCTGTAGCCCTTGTCTTCGCGCAGGTTGAGGTTGATGCGGCTCGAGAAGAGGCCGCCGAGCGCCGCGTTCATCACCTGCAGGGTCGGATAATCGGGCGTCTTGCGGTTCGTGGCCAGCTGGGTCAGGCGCAGCGCGGTCTGCGGGGCGCCCGGTTTGTCGACCATCACCAGGCGGGCACGCGTGCCTTCCGGATCGCCCATCCGCACCGGCGACGGCAGCACGCGCGGCCAGCCGCCGAAGCGCGCGGTCGCCAGGGCGCGCAGGTCGTCCAGGGTGATGTCGCCGGAGACGATCAGGGCCGCGTTGGCGGGCACGTAGTGGCGGCGCCAGAACTGGAACAGGTCGTCGCGGGTGACGGCGCGGATTGCCTGCTCGGTGCCGAGCTGGCCGTAGCCGTAGGGGTGTTTGGCGCCGTACAGCGCGCCGGCACTGGCCACGGCCGCCACCGCCTCCGGGTTGTCGCGCTGCTGGGTCAGCGCGCCGATGCGGGCGGCGCGCTGGCGCTCGACTTCGGCGGTGGGGAAGGCCGGATGCTGGACCACGTCGGCCAATACCTCCAGCGCCTGCGGAAAGGTCGAGCGCAGCGACAGCAGCGAGACCGTGGACGAATCCGTGCTGCTGGCGCTGCCGAGGAAGGCGCCCAGTTGGGCGATCTCGTCGGCGATGCGCGGCGCGCTGCGGGTGGCCGTCCCTTCCTGCAGCATCTGGGCGGTGAAGCCGGACAGGCCGGGCTCGTGGTCCGGATTGGCGTCGGAGCCGCTCTTGACCACCAGCTCGGCCGCCACCAGCGGCAGCGCCGGATTGTAGTGGTGGATCACGCGCAGGCCGTTCGGCAGCTGGAAGCCATCGCCGCGCGGCAGCGTGAACTTCGGCGCCGGCCCCGGCTTCGGCGGCTGGCGGCGCCAGGCTTCGTCGCGGTTGATGCCGGTCGCGGCGACCGTCTTCGCTCCCGCTTTCGCCGGCTGTGCGGCCGGATCCGGTCCCAGTTCCGGCTTGCCCGGCACGGCCGCCGCCACCACCCGCGCATTCGGCTGCAGCCAGCTGCGCGCCACCCGCTGCACGTCGGCGGCGCTGACGCGGCGCAGGCGCGCGATGTCCTTCGGCAGGTAGCCCGGATCGCCGGTGTACTGGTTGTACTGGTTGACCTGGTTCGCCAGGCCGGCGCCGCCCAGCTTCTCGATCGAGGTCAGCATTGCCGTCTCGATCGTGTTGCGGGCCCGTTCGACTTCCTGGTCGGAAGGACCGTCGTCGCGCAGCGCTTTTAATTCGGCGTCGATCGCCGTTTCCAGGGCGGCGGCCTCAATGCCGGGCCGGGCGGTGACGTCGATCACGAAGGTCGAGGCGAGGGCGTTCGAATTCTGCGCGGCGGACGTGTCCTGGGCGATCTGGCGTTCGTAGACCAGCGATTTGTACAGCCGACCGGCCTTGCCGCCGGCCAGGATCTGGGCCGTGACGGCCAGCTCGGCGTCTCCCGGCTGGTAGGCGGGCGGCGTCAGCCAGGCCATGTAGACGCGCGACAGTTCGATCCGGTCGGCCACGGTCAGGCGGCGCTCGCGCGTGATCGGCGGCGTTGCCACGTCCGGTCTCGCCACCGGCGCGCTGCGTTTGAAGGTCCCGAAATATTTCGTCACCAGGGCGCGCGTCTTCGCCTTGTCGATGTCGCCGGCGATCACGATGCTGGCGTTGTTCGGGCCGTAGTAGCGGGTGAAGAAGTCGCGCACGTCGGCCAGCCTGGCGTTCTGGATGTCGGCGTGGGAGCCGATCACCGAGGCATAGTAGGGGTGGTTCTTCGGGAACAGCGCGTGGTTCAGCGCTTCCTCGACGATGCCGTAGGGGCGGTTCTCGACGCTCTGGCGGCGCTCGTTGCGCACCACGTCCTGCTGGTTCGACAGCGCGGCCTGGTCGAGCACGTCGAGCAGGTAGCCCATGCGGTCGGCATGCACCCACAGCGCCAGCTCCAGCTGATTCGAGGGCACGGTGTCGTAGTAATTGGTGCGGTCGTAATCCGTGCTGCCGTTGCTGTCGGTGGCGCCGGCGGCTTCCAGCAGGCGGTCCGCTTCTCCGCGCGGGATGTGCCGGGTGGCGGCGAACATCATGTGCTCGAACAGGTGGGCGAAGCCGGTCAGCCCCGGCGCCTCGTTGGCCGGCCCCACGTGGTACCAGATGTTCACGGCGACGATGGGCAGGCGGTGGTCCTCGATCAGGATCAGCTCCAGGCCGTTCGGCAGCGTGGTTTTCTCGTACGCGATCTGCGGCAGGGCGGTGGCCGGCGGCGGATTCTGGGCGGCCGCCGGCGCAACGGCGATGGCCAGCACCGTGGCCAGGGGCAGCAGGAGCGACGGCAGGCGCATGTTCATGAAACCTCCGTGGGGGCAATCAGTGGCAGGCATCGCTGCCGCGGTCGGGCTCGGGCAGGCCCAGCGTGGTGAGGCGGTCCGACTCCAGGAATTCCCATTCGTAGCGGCCGTCCAGCAGGCGCAGGCGCAGCACGCCGGTGCGGCCGCTGTCGCGCATCTCGCTGTTATCGACCGTGAGCAGGAACGGCGTCGGGTAAGCGCCGCCGGTGCCGACCACGAACTGGCGCATGCCGTGGGCGCGGTCGAGGCGGCCGTCGGCGTCCTGGGGCGCGAAGCGTTCGTAGTCGTGGTCATGGCCGGACAGCACCAGCTCGGCGCCGGCTTCCTGCAGCAGGCGCCATGCGTCGCGCATCTTCGGGATGCTGCCGTGGCCGCCCGAGCTGTACAGCGGATGGTGCCAGAAGGCCAGCGTGCACCGGGCCGGATGGGCGGCCAGGTCGGCGCGCAGCCACTCCAGTTGGGCGGCATGCTCGGCCGGGGCCAGGTTGCTGTCCAGCGAAACGATATGCCAGCTGCCCAGCGCCAGGCTGTAGTAGCCGCGTCCGGCGCGCTCGCCGAAGTAGGCGAAGTAGGGCGCGGCCTTCGGCGTGTAGTACTCGTGATTGCCGGGCGCCGGCCAGGTGCGGTTCTTGAATGCGCCCCAGGTCGGGTCGTAGCAGTCGGTGAATTCCCCGGCGCGGCCGTAGGGATAGGTATGGTCGCCCAGGGTCAGCACCACGGCCTCGGGGTCGGCGGCGAGGCCGGCGGCGACGGTGCGGGCGGTATCGGCCGCGCGCGAATATGCGGGGTCGGGGTAGGGACAGCGGGCGATGTCGCCGGCCGCATACACGGTGACGTCGGTGCCGGTGCCGGCGCCGTTGCTGGTAGCAGTGCCGGCAGACGCGGAAGCGGCCAGCAGCAGGCTGCCGGCCGCCAGGCCTAGTCGCAGGGCGAGGGCCGGCATCTCCTTATTCGAGGAAGCGCAGCAGCCCGGCCAGGGCGTGCGCCACCGTCTGTTCGCGCACCGCGCGGCGGTCGCCCGAGAACACCAGGCGCTCGGTGTAGGTGGTGCCGCCCTTCGACCAGCCGAAGCAGACGGTGCCGACCGGCTTGCCCGGCACCGCGCCGGTCGGGCCGGCGATGCCGGTGGTGGACACGGCCACGTCCGCATTGCTGTTGGCCACCGCGCCTTCGGCCATGGCGCCGGCCACCTCCACGCTGACGGACCCGAACTGGGCGATCAGCGCGGCCGGCACGTCCAGCATCTCGGTCTTGGACGCGTTCGAATAGGTGACGAAGCCGCACTCGAACCAGCCGGTCGAGCCGGGGATCTCGGTGATCGCCTGGGACACGCCGCCCCCGGTGCAGGACTCGGCGGTGGCCAGCAGCAGGTTCTTCGTTTCGAGCAGTTTGCCGACCCTGGCCGCAAGTTCAAGAATATCGTTCTGCATATCGTCTCCCGTATCCATTGGCGTTTACTTTTGAAGTGCGCCGGACCATTCTAGCGCGCATCGGTCCGGTGCGCGCTAAAACGTTAACGGAAAAATATTTGCTGTCGTTCCGTGCGACATCATCTTTGGGGCTGCTGCTATCCTGCACGCCTGCCGGGCTCGTCCCGGTAGCGCTCACTTCTTGATGTAGGACTGACATGCCGTTCGAACGTTCGCGCATGGCCGAGGCGGCATGATCGGCCAGCGCTCGATCCGTACCAAGCTGGTTACCATCGTGATGTCGACCACGCTGGCGGCGCTGGCGGTATCGGTCGGCACGGTGGTCGCCTATGACCTCCGCGGCTACCAGCACGCGCTGCTGAACGACCTCTCGACCCAGGCCGAACTGGTCGGGCACATGACGTCGGCGGCGCTGGCTTTCGACGATCCGCGCCTGGCCCGCGAGAACCTGGCCCTGCTGCGTTCGCGGCCCTCGGTGCGCGCGGCCGCCATCTACGACCAGAGCGGGGCGCTGTTCGCGTCCTACCTGGCGCCGGGCGAGAGCGGAACCTTCCCGCCGCATCCGCGCAGGACCGGGAAAAAAATCAAACCGTATACCAGGGACGGCGACGACCTGGTGCTGTACAAACCCATCGTCGAGAACGGCGAGACGCTGGGTACGGTCTACCTGCGCTCCGCCAACCAGCTGATGGGCCGGGTACGCGACTATCTGCTGATCTGTATCGCCACCACCCTGCTGGCGTTGCTGACAACCTGGCTGCTGGTGCGCCGGCTCGGCCACACGATCACGACCCCGATCGACGCCATCACCACCATCGCGCGCGAGGTGGTGGAAAAGCGCGACTATTCGCGCCGCGCGCCGCGTATCAGCGAGGACGAGGCGGCCGCCCTGGTCGATTCCTTCAATGCGATGCTGACCGAGATCGAGCAGCGCACCCTGGCCCTGGAAGGCTCGAAGCAGGAAGTGATGCGCCTGAACGAGAGACTGGAGCAGCGCGTGCAGGAGCGCACCATGCAGCTGGAGCTGGCCAATTCCGAGCTGGAGCTGGCGATCGAGGAGGCGCGCAACGCCAACCAGGCCAAGTCGGCCTTCCTGTCGTCGATGAGCCACGAGCTGCGCACGCCGCTCAACGCCATCCTCGGCTTCGCCCAGATCCTGGCCGCCGACAATATGCCGACCACGCCCGAGCAGAAGAAGGAATTCTCCGGTCACATCCTGAAGTCGGGCCGCCACCTGCTCACCCTGATCAACGAGATCCTCGACCTGGCCAAGGTCGAGGCGGGCGCGCTGACCCTGTCGATGGAGCCGGTCGGCCTGGCCGAGATCCTGGCCGAGTGCCGCAGCATGATCGAGCCGCTGGCGGCGGCGCGCGGGATCCGCGTGCAGTTCCCTGCGGCCGGCGATCCCGAAAGTGCCGTGGCCCTGGTCCAGGCCGACCGCACCCGCCTCAAGCAGGTGCTGCTGAACCTGCTGTCGAACGCGGTCAAGTACAACCGCGAGGGCGGCACGGTGAGCGTGGCGTGCGCCGCCCACGCACCGGATCGGCTGCGCCTGTCGGTGGTCGATACCGGCATGGGGCTGCGCCCGGAGCAGGTGGCCGCGCTGTTCCAGCCCTTTAACCGCCTCGGCCAGGAGAACGGCACCCAGGAAGGCACCGGCATCGGCCTGGTCTTCACCAAGCGCCTGGTCGAGCTGATGAAGGGCGAGATCGGCGCCGCCAGCACCCCGGGCGTGGGCAGCACCTTCTGGATCGAGCTGTCGGCCGCGGCGCCACTGGCCCAGCTGGCGGCGCCGGCCCAGCAGGAGGCCGGCCAGGCCGCGGTCGCACCGGACAGCGCGGCGCCGCGCCTGATCCTGTATATCGAGGATAATCCCGCCAACCTGCGGCTGGTGCAGGAGATCGTGGCCTTCCGCGCCGACCTGCGCCTCCTGAGCGCACCGGACGGCCATGCCGGTCTGGCGCTGGCGCATACGCACCGCCCGGCGGTCATCCTGATGGACCTGAACCTGCCGGGCATGAGCGGCTTCGAGGTGCTGGCCCAGCTGCGGCGCGATCCGGGCACCGCGCACATCCCGGCCATCGCCCTCACCGCCAACGCCATGCCGCGCGATATCGAGCGCGGCCTGTCGGCGGGTTTCGCCCGCTACCTCACCAAGCCGATCGACATCGAACAGTTGAATGCGGCCATAGACGGCGTGCTTACCCAGCGCGCCCCGGAAGAAAGGACAGCCCCATGAGGTCATCTCCATGATTTCGCCTTCGGATATCCGGCGCGCGAGCATCCTGATCGTCGATGACGAACCGGTCAACGTGCAGCTGCTCGAATTCCTGCTCAAGACCAGCGGCTACGAACAGGTCGCCAGCACCACCGATCCGCGCCAGGTGGCCACGCTGCACCTGCAGCATCGCTTCGACCTGATCATCCTCGACCTGCAGATGCCGCACATGGACGGCTTCCAGGTGATGGAAGCGCTGAAGCCGATGGAGCGCGAATCCTGGCTGCCGGTGCTGGTGGTGACGGCCGAGCCGGACAAGAAGCTGGCCGCGCTCGAGGCCGGGGCGAGAGACTTCATCGGCAAGCCTTTCGACACCGTCGAGGTGCTGACCCGCATCCGCAACCTGCTGGAAGTACGCCTGTTCCACAAGGAGTCGCGCGAGCACGGCGCCCGCCTGGAGCGCAAGGTGAGGGAACGCACCGCCGAGCTGCAGCGCTTCCGCGGCGCGATGGACGCCACCGCCGACGCCATCTTCCTGGTCGACGCCCGCAACATGGCGATGGTCGACGTCAGCGACGGCGCCTGCCGCATGCTGGGCTTTTCGCGCGAGGCGCTGCTGCGCATCGATCCGGTGGCGCTGGGCCTGGCCGAGCGGGCCCAGCTGGAACGCTACTCGGACCCCGGTTCGGCGCCGCGCGAGCACGACATCGTCGAGACCGACCTGCTGCGCGCCGACGGGCAGGGCGCGGTGCCGGTCGAGATCAGCTGGCAGCTGCAGCGGCTGGACGAGATGCGCATGCTGATCGCGGTGGCGCGCGACATCAGCGAACGCCTGCACGCGGCCCAGCGCCTGAAGCACATGTCGAACTACGACAGCCTGACCGGCCTGCCGAACCGCACCCTGTTCTTCCACACTCTGCGCGACGCCATCGAACTGGCCCAGGACAAGAACTGGCGCATCGCGGTGCTGTTCATCACCCTCGACCGCTTCAAGATCATCAACGATTCGCTCGGCCCGGCGCTGGGCGACGAGCTGCTGCGCCAGTTCAGCACCCGCCTGGTGCGCTGCGTGCGCCTGCGCGACACCGTCGGACGCCTGGGCGGCGACGAGTTCGCGCTGATCCTCACCATGACGCGCGAGCAGCAGGAAGAGGAGGCGGTCGCCGTCGCCAACGAGGTGCGCGAAGCGCTGCGCGCGCCGTTCGACCTGAACGGCCAGCAGGCCGCGCTGACGGCCAGCATCGGCATCGCCATGTACCCGGACGACGCCACCGACCCGGGCACCCTGGTCAAGTACGCCGACGTCGCCATGGTGCGCGCCCGTGAAGCGGGACGCGACGGCTACCGCTTCTTCACCTCCGGCATGAACGTGCAGGTGCTGGCGCGCCTGGACCTCGAGCTGGCCTTGCGCGGGGCGATCGACGGCGAGCAGTTCGAACTGCACTACCAGCCCAAGCTCGACCTCAACACCGGAAGGGTCAGCGGGGTCGAGGCGCTGCTGCGCTGGCGCCGTCCCGGCTTCGGCCTGGTCTACCCGGCCGAGTTCGTGCCCATCATGGAAGAGACCGGGATGGTGGTGCGGGTCGGCTCCTGGATCATCGACGAAGCCTGCCGCCAGATCGCCGCCTGGAACCGGCAGGGCGTGCGCGACGTGCGGGTGGCGGTGAACGTGTCGAGCCGCCAGTTCGTCGAGGGCGACCTCGAGGGCGACATCCGCGCGGCGCTCCAGAAGCACAAGGTCGAGCCGGGGCTGCTGGAACTGGAGCTGACCGAGAGCGCGCTGATGAGCAATGCCGAGCACACGATCGAGGTGCTGGAGAGCCTGAAGGCGCTCGGCATCCGCATCGCGATCGACGACTTCGGCACCGGCTATTCGAGCCTGGCCTACCTGAAGCGCTTCCCGATCGACAAGCTGAAGATCGACATCGCCTTCGTGCGCGACATCACGACCAATCCGGACGATGCCGCGATCGCACTGGCCATCATCAGCATGGCGCACAGCCTGCACATGCAGGTGATCGCGGAGGGCGTGGAATCGCGCGCCCAGATGGCGCTGTTGCGGCGTCATTTCTGCGACGAGATCCAGGGCTTCCATTTCTCTCGCGCGCTTGGCGCCGGCGAGCTGGGCAAGTTGGTGCTCGAGAACCGCGCCCAGCCGACCCGCCCGGCGCCGGACGATCGCAACGTCCAGACCCTGCTGGTGGTGGACGACGACGTCAACGTGCTCGCAAGCCTGCACCGCCTGTTCCGGCGCGATAACTACCGGGTGCTGACGGCGGCCACGCCGGCCGAGGGCTTCGAGCTGCTGGCGCTGTACCACGTGCAGGTGATCCTGTGCGACCAGCGCATGCCGGCGATGAGCGGGATCGAATTCCTGAGCAAGGTGAAGGAGATGTATCCGGACACCATCCGCATCATCCTGTCAGGCTATGTCGGCGTGGACACGGTGCTCGATTCGATCAACCGCGGCGCCATCTACCGCTTCTATACCAAGCCCTGGAACGACAACGAGCTGCGCGACAATGTGCGCCTGGCCTTTCGCCAGTACTGGCTGACGCATGGGCCGTATGACGACCGCAAGAAGCCGCGCGACGAGCAGGTGGCCTGAACCGGGTAGGCTGGACTCTCCGAGTCCACCCTACGCGAAGTGGTCCCAGCCGTGCAGATTCAGGGCCAGCGGTGCGCCGCCGCCATCCACCAGGCGCAGTCCAGGCTCGGTCTCGATACGTCCCACGCGCGTGACCGGCGTGCCCGAACGCTGCCCGGCCGCCAGGATCGCATCCCGGTTCGCGGCCGGCGCCGTGAAGCACAGTTCGTAATCGTCTCCGCCCGCCGCCGTGAAGCGCCGCCGCAGGTCGAGCGCCTGGCGCGCCAGCGTCGGTCCGGCCGGCAGCGCGTCGACGTCCAGCAGCGCGCCCACCTCCGAGGCCGCGAGGATGTGGCCGAGGTCGCCGACCAGGCCGTCCGAGATGTCCAGCGCCGCATGCGCCAGCCGCTCGCCGGCCAGCAGCCGGCCGAGGGCCACGCGCGGCGAGGGCGCGTGCAGGCGCGGCGCCGCCTGCCGCCGGTCCGCCTCGTCCAGCGCGAGCTCGTCCAGGGAATCCGCCAGCGCCAGGCGGGCATCGCCCAGGGTACCGGAGATCCAGATGTCGTCGCCGGGACGGGCGGCGTCGCGCCGCAGCGCCGTACCGGGCGCCAGCTCGCCGAAGATCGTGATGCAGATGTTCAGCGGCCCCTTGGTGGTATCGCCGCCGACCAGTTCGCAGCCGTGGGCATCGGCCAGCGCGAACAGGCCGCGCGAAAAGCCGTCCAGCCAGGCGGGATCGGCGGCGGGCAGGGCCAGCGCCAGGGTGAAGCCGAGCGGTGCGGCGCCCATCGCGGCCAGGTCCGACAGGTTTACGGCCAGGGATTTGTGGCCGAGGTCGAAAGCATCGGCGCCGGCCAGGAAGTGCCGGCCCTCGACCAGCATGTCGGACGACACCGCCAGCTGCATGCCGGGCGTGGGCGCCAGCAGGGCGCAGTCGTCGCCGACGCCGAGCACGGTGCGGCCGGAGGCGTCAGGGCGCCCCTTACGGGTGAAATACTGTTTGATGAGGTCGAATTCGGAGAGCATGGGCGGGATTGTAATCCGGCCCGGCAGCCCGGAATACGTCTGCCTGGCATACTGGCGGCCGCTGTATGTACAACTTTTTGGCAAGGCTGTCGGTAGAAATACCTACACGATTAGAGGATTCCCTCTGATAAAATCAAAGTCCCCCAGTCCCAGTACAGTTCAGGAAGGCCTGCAAAGCATGGATTCGTCAATCGACAAAAAAGAAGAATTACGCCAACAACTGCGTGCTGCAGCGCTCGAGTATCACCAGATTCCCCGCCCCGGCAAGATTTCCGTCACCGCCACCAAGCAGCTGCTGAACCAGCGCGACCTGGCGCTGGCCTATTCGCCGGGCGTGGCCGCTCCCTGCGAGGAGATCGTCAAGGATCCGGCCAACTCCTATAAATACACGGCGCGCGGCAACCTGGTCGCCGTGATCTCGAACGGCACCGCCGTCCTCGGCCTGGGCAATATCGGCCCGCTGGCTTCGAAGCCGGTCATGGAAGGCAAGGGCGTGCTGTTCAAGAAGTTCGCCGGCATCGACGTCTTCGACATCGAGATCAACGAGACCGATCCGGACAAGCTGATCGACGTGATCGCCGCACTGGAACCGACTTTCGGCGGCGTGAACCTGGAAGACATCAAGGCGCCGGAGTGCTTCTACATCGAGCGCAAGCTGCGCGAGCGCATGAAGATTCCGGTCTTCCACGACGACCAGCACGGCACCGCGATCATCGTCGGCGCCGCCATCCTGAACGGCCTGAAGGTGGTCGGCAAGGATCTCAAGCAGTGCAAGCTGGTGGTGTCGGGCGCGGGCGCGGCGGCGCTGGCCTGCCTCGACCTGATCGTCGACCTCGGCTTCCCGATCGAGAACATCTTCGTGACCGACCTGGCCGGCGTGGTCTATAAAGGCCGCACCGAACTGATGGACCCGGACAAGGAGCGTTTCGCCCAGGACACGCCGCACCGCAGCCTGGCCGAGGTGATTCCGGACGCCGACATCTTCCTGGGCCTGTCCGCCGGCGGCGTGCTGAAGCCGGAGATGGTGGCGAAGATGGCGCCGAATCCGCTGATCCTGGCGCTGGCCAACCCGAACCCGGAGATCCTGCCGGAAGATGCGAAGGCCGTGCGCAGCGACGTGATCATCGCGACCGGCCGCTCGGACTACCCGAACCAGGTCAACAACGTCCTCTGCTTCCCCTACATGTTCCGCGGCGCCCTGGACTGCGGCGCGAGCACCATCACGCGCGAGATGGAAATCGCGGTGGTGCATGCGATCGCCGAGCTGGCCCATGCCGAGCAGTCGGACATCGTGGCCTCGGCCTATGGCATCGCCAACCTGTCCTTCGGGCCGGAATACCTGATCCCGATGCCCTTCGACCCGCGCCTGCTGACCCATATCGCACCGGCGGTGGCGAAGGCCGCGATGGATGGCGGCGTCGCCACCCGTCCGATCGCCGACCTGGCCGCCTACGCCGAGAGCCTGGAGCAGTTCGTGTACCGCAGCGGTTCCTTCATGAAGCCGCTGTTCCAGGTCGCCAAGAGCGCCCCGGCCGAGCTCAAGCGCATCGTCTACGCCGAAGGCGAGGACGAGCGCGTGCTGCGCGCGGTGCAGGTGGTGGTGGACGAAGGCCTGGCGCGCCCGATCCTGGTCGGCCGCCCGGCCGTGCTGGAACAGCGCATCGAAAAGTTCGGCCTGCGCCTGAAGCCCGGCCAGCACTTCGACGTCATCAACCCGGACTTCGACGAGCGCTACCGCGACTACTGGCAGACCTACCACCAGATGGTGATGCGCAAGGGCGTGACCCAGGACATGGCCAAGCTGGCGATGCGCCGCCGCCATACCCTGATCGGTGCCATGATGGTCCACAAGGGCGATGCCGACGGCATGATCTGCGGCACCTACGGCACCACCCACGCCCACCTGGAATTCATCGACAAGGTGCTGGGCCTGCGCCCGGGCGCCAACGTCTACGCGGCGATGAACTTCGTCATCACCGAGGAACGCCAGCTGGCGATGGTCGACACCCACGTCAACGAGAACCCGACGGCGGAAGAGCTGGCCGAGATCACGATCATGGCGGCCGAGGAGCTGGAGCGTTTCGGCATCACGCCGCGCGCGGCGCTGCTGTCGCACTCGAACTTCGGTACATCGAACAGCGAGTCGGCGCAGAAGATGCGCGCCGCGCTGGCGCTGGTGCAGCAGAAGGCCCCGAACCTGGAAGTCGACGGCGAGATGCACGGCGACGCCGCGCTGGATTCGAAGCTGCGCGCCAAGATCATGCCGCAATCGACGCTGAAGGGCGACGCCAACCTGGTGGTGATGCCGAACATCGACGCCGCCAACATCGCCTACAACCTGCTCAAGACCGCGGCCGGCAACGGCATCGCCGTCGGTCCGGTGCTGCTGGGCTGCGCGCGTCCGGTGCACATCCTGACGCCGTCGGCCACCGTACGCCGGATCGTCAACATGACGGCGTTGTGCGTTGTGGACGCCGTATCCGCACGCTGAGATTTAACATTCTCGGGACAAAAAAGGCCGTTCGCGGCCTTTTTTCATGGGTGTTCCCCTATGGTTGTCGTCCAAATGTAGAAGTTCCGTACATTTGACGAACTTGTAATGAACCTTGAGGCAGACGTAACAATGCGTAATCACGCGACGTGGTTCAACTGTTTCAGGTGATAATAGTCAAGTATATGTTGTGTCTTTGGCACGCTTTCTCCCGTGCAAAGCTGCAAGCATTGGCTCTGTTACAATGCGGGGTTTGTCGGAATTATCTGGTCCGGACTCTCCCAAACGCCAGCCGCCTGCCGCGGTGGCCTCCTCAGACCAGCACCTGGAAATACCTAGAACATGCAAACTACAAAAAGAGCCCTGATTACCGGCATTACGGGCCAGGATGGCGCTTATCTTGCGCAGTTGCTCCTGGAAAAAGGGTACCACGTGACAGGTACTTTCCGCCGATCCAGCTCTGTCAATTTCTGGCGCATCGCCGAACTGGGCGTCGAGAGCCACCCGAACCTGTCGCTGGTCGAGTACGACCTGACCGATCTCTCCTCCAGCATCCGCCTGCTGGAATCGACCCGCCCGGACGAAGTCTACAACCTGGCGGCGCAAAGCTTCGTCGGCGTCTCCTTCGAGCAGCCGGTCACCACCGCCTCGATCACCGGTCTGGGCGCCGTCAACCTGCTGGAAGCAATCCGCATCGTGCATCCGAAAGCGCGCTTCTACCAGGCCTCGACCTCCGAAATGTTCGGCAAGGTGCAGGCCGTGCCGCAGATCGAGAGCACCCCGTTCTACCCGCGCAGCCCGTATGGCGTGGCCAAGCTGTATGCGCACTGGATGACCGTCAACTACCGCGAATCCTACGGCATCTTCGGCAGTTCCGGCATCCTGTTCAACCACGAGTCGCCGCTGCGCGGCCGTGAATTCGTGACCCGCAAGATCACCGACTCGGTGGCCAAGATCGTGCTGAACAAGCTCGACGTGCTCGAACTGGGCAACCTGGACGCCAAGCGCGACTGGGGCTATGCGCGCGAATACGTGGAAGGCATGTGGCGCATGCTGCAGGCCGACCAGCCGGACACCTTTGTGCTGGCCACCAACCGCACCGAGACCGTGCGCGACTTCGTGACCATGGCCTTCCGCGGCGCCGGCATCGACGTCGAATGGAAGGGCCAGGGCGAGGGCGAGACCGGTCATTGCGGCCGTACCGGCAAGCTGCTGGTGCGCGTGTCGCCCAAGTTCTACCGCCCGGCCGAGGTCGACCTGCTGATCGGCGATCCGGGCAAGGCCGAGCGCGAACTCGGCTGGAAGGCGCACACCACGCTGGAACAGCTGTGCCAGATGATGGTCGACGCCGACCTGCGCCGCAACGAACTGGGTTTCTCGTTCTGACATGAACCGCATGGTCACGGACGAGATCGCCGGCATGGTCGAAGGGCGCGAAGGCGAGGGCAAGCGCGCCCTGATCACCGGGCTGCGCGGTTTCACCGGTTATTACATGGCGCGCGAACTGAGCGCCGCCGGCTACCACGTCCACGGCACCGTGCTGCCGGGCGAGCCGACCGGCCCGGACATTTTCGCCGTCGACCTGCTCGACCGCGCCTCGGTTGCCGCGGCCGTCGAACAGGTGCGGCCGGACGTGGTCGTGCACCTGGCCGCCATCGCCTTCGTGGCCCATAACGATGCCGACCAGATGTACCGCGTCAACGTGGTCGGCACCCGCAACCTGCTGGAAGCGCTGGCGGCCGGCGCGCACAAGCCGTCCAGCGTATTGCTGGCTTCTTCCGCCAATATCTACGGCAACGCCGACGTGGCCGTCATCGACGAAAGCGTGGCGCCGAATCCGGCCAACGACTACGCGGTCAGCAAGCTGGCAATGGAAACCATGGCGCGCCTGTGGATGGACAAGCTGCCGATCACGATCGCGCGTCCGTTCAACTATACCGGCGTCGGCCAGACCGAGAATTTCCTGCTGCCGAAGATCGTCTCCCACTTCCGCAAGGAAGCGCGCCGCATCGAGCTGGGCAACCTGGCGATCGCGCGCGACTTTTCCGACGTGCGCATGGTGGCCAGGAGCTACCGCCGGCTGCTGGCGGCGGCGCCCGCCGGCGAAGCCTTCAACGTCTGCTCGGGCCAGCCGCATTCGCTGGAAAGCCTGATCGACATGATGAGCGAGATCGCCGGCTACCGCATCGAAGTGCACGTCAATCCCGCCTTCGTGCGCGCCAACGAGGTGCTGACGCTCACCGGCAGCAACGCCAAGCTGGCAGGCGTCATCGGCAAGGTCGAGCCGACCCCGCTGCTTGACACGCTGCGCTGGATGTACACGGCGTGAGTGGAGTGAGAGTCGGCCTGGGAACGACCATGATCGAACCGGGCTTCACTGGCGGGCGGCTGGACGGCATCGGGGTGTACACCCGGGCCCTGCTGCGCCACCTGCCGGCTGCCGGCTGCGAGGTGTTGCCGTTCTCCTGGCCGGAAGGGAAGATCCCGCCCAGCGAGGGCCGGGCGCTGCCGCAATCCTTCGGGCGCGCCACCCTGATCGACCTGCTGACGCCGAGCGCGCACCGCATCCACATGCCGGCCGACGTCTTCCACGCGACCGACTACCGCGTGGCGCGGATGGATTGCCCGGTGGTGGCGACCCTGCACGACGCACTGCCGATCAAGCATCCCGAATGGTGCAATCCGCGCCTGCGCGGAATGAAGAACTGGCTGCAGCGCAAGGCGGCGCAGAAGGCCGACCACGTGATCGCCGTGTCGCAGTATGCGGTCGAGGAACTGGTCGACTGCTTCGGCGTCGACGAACGCCGTATCTCGGTGGTGCCGAACGGCGTCGACGAGGAATGGCTGGAACCGCCGGCGCCGGGCGAAGTGGCGGCCACGCTGCAGGCCTGCGGACTGCGGCCCGGCTACTTCCTGTTCGTCGGCACGCTGCAGCCGCGCAAGAACGTCGAGCGCCTGCTGGAAGCCTGGCTCGCGCTGCCGCGGGCGGTGCGCGACGAGCGCCAGCTGGTCATCGTCGGCAATGCCGGCGCCCGTTCGGAAGAGCTGCTGCGCCGGATCGCCGCCAAGGTGGCGGACGGCGCCGGCGTGATCTGGCTGAACCGCCTGACGGACGACGCCCAGCTGCGCCACGTGTATGCCGGCGCCGGCGTGTTCGTGTTTCCCTCGCTGTACGAAGGCTTCGGGATTCCCGTGCTCGAAGCCTTCGCATCGGGTGTGCCGGTGGTGACCTCGAACGTGACCTCGCTGCCCGAGGTGTCGGCCGGGGCGGCGCTCGAAGTCGATCCGCTCGACGTCAAGGCGATCGGCGAGGCCATGCTGGCCCTGGTGCGCGAGCCCTCGCTGCGGGCGCGCTGCATCACCGCCGGGCGCGCCCGCGCGGCCCAGCTGACCTGGCGTGCGACGGCGCGCCAGACCGCCGCCGTCTACCGTTCACTTATCTAAAGATTCAGTGCTCTAGCAATTTAGCCATGCGTATCCTTCACTTCTACAAGACCTACTATCCCGATTCGGTGGGCGGGATCGAACAGGTCATCCGCCAGATGTGCGTCGGAACCGGGCGGCTGGGGGTGACCAACCAGGTGCTGTCGCTGTCGCGCGAGACCGACCTCCGGCCTTTCGAGTTCGAAGGGCATATGGTGCACCGGGTGCCGCAGAACTTCGAGCTGGCATCGAACGGGGTGTCGCTGCAGGCGATTTCCGAGCTGGCGCGCATGGCGCTTGATGCCGACGTCGTGCACTACCATTTCCCCTGGCCCTTCATGGACCTGGCCCACTTCCTGGCGCGCGTGAACAAGCCCAGCGTGGTGACCTACCATTCCGACATCGTGCGCCAGAAGGCCCTGCTGCGCTTTTACCAGCCGCTGCAGAACCGTTTCCTGCAGAGCGTCGACGCGATCGTGGCGACGTCGCCCAACTACCTGGGTTCGTCCACGGTGCTGGACCGCTACCGCGACAAGACCCGCGTGATCACCTTCGGCCTCGACAAGTCCAGCTATCCGGAGCCGGATGAGGCGCTGCTGGACCACTGGCGAGCCAAGGTCGGCCCGAAATTCTTCCTGTTCGTCGGCGTGCTGCGCTACTACAAGGGGCTGCACATCCTGCTGGATGCGGTGGCGGGTACCGATTACCCGGTGGTGATCGTCGGCGCCGGCCCGATCGAGCAGGAGCTGAAGGCCCACGCCGAGCGCCTGGGCCTGAAGAACGTGATGTTCGTCGGTAAGCTGGACGACATGGACAAGGTTGCCCTGCTCAAGCTGTGCTATGCGGTGTCCTTCCCCTCGCACCTGCGCTCGGAAGCCTTCGGCATCTCGCTGCTCGAAGGCGCGATGTTCGGCAAGCCGATGATCTCGAGCGAGATCGGCACCGGCACCACCTACATCAACATCCACCAGCAGACCGGCCTGGTGGTGCCGCCCTCCGACCACGAAGCCCTGCGCGAAGCGATGCGCACCCTGTGGGACGATCCGCAACTGGCCAGCGAGATGGGACGCCGCGCCGAGGCGCGCTACTGGCAGCTGTTCACCGCCGAGCAGATGGCGGACGGGTATGTGAGCCTGTACCAGGAACTGGTGGCGCGGCGGGAGCAGGTGGGGTTGAGGCCGGCGACGCGGCTGGGGTGACGTTCGCGGGTGGTCAATCAGGCCGCTTTCAGATCCTGCGTATCTTCCGCCCAGCGCTGCCGGATCGCCCGGATCGCCGGTATCTGGCCGATGAACAGGTCCACCAGGGCCGGATCGAAGTGCTTGCCCTTCTGCTCGACCAGGAAGGCCAGCGCTTCCTCTTCGCTCCAGGCTTTCTTGTACGGACGCACCGAGGTCAGGGCGTCGAACACGTCGGCGATCGCCGTAATCCTTCCTTCCAGCGGAATCGCTTCGCCCGCCAGCCCCTTCGGATAGCCGCTGCCGTCCCATTTCTCGTGGTGGGTGAGGGCGATGTTGCGCGCCAGCGCCAGCATGCCGCTCGGGTGCTCGCCGATGATCTCGGCGCCGATGGCGGCGTGGCTTTGCATGATCTTCCATTCGTCGGGGTCGAGCGGCCCGGGTTTCTGCAGGATGCGGTCGGGGATGCCGATCTTGCCGACGTCGTGCATCGGCGCCGCGTGCAGCAGGTCGTCGGCTTCGTTCTCGCCCATGCCGGCCGCCAGGCCGAGGATGCGCGAGAAGTGGCTCATGCGGATCACGTGCAGGCCGGTCTCGTTGTCCTTGTACTCGGCGGCCAGGCCGAGGCGCTGGACGATTTCCAGGCGCGTCGCGCGCAGCTCTTCCATGCGCACCAGCGACAGGTGGGTGCGCACGCGCGCACGCACGATCGGCGGGCTGACCGGCTTGGTGATGTAGTCGACCGCGCCGGCTTCGAAGCCTTCCAGCTCGTCGTCGGTGTCGGTCAGCGCGGTCACGAAGATCACCGGGACACTGGCCGTGCGCGGATCGGCCTTCAGGGCGGCGCAGACTTCGTAGCCGCTCATGCCCGGCATCATGACGTCCAGCAGGATCAGGTCGGGACATTCCTCGCGCACCAGTTCGAGTGCGCGCGGGCCGTCCTTGGCGAAGCGCAGGCGGTAATGGTCCTGCAAAATCTGGCGCAGCAGTTGCAGGTTGCTTGCTTCGTCGTCGACCGCAAGGATCAGCGGAAGGGTGACGGTACTCATTCGGACATCTCCTGTGCCATGTCGTCGATGGCGCCCAGCACAGCGTCGAGCTGCTGCAGGGCCAAATCAAAATCAAAATCGGCGATCGCCGCGTGGACCTGGGCCGCGCGTGCGGCGAGCGGATGGCCGCTCAGCGCTGCCGCCAGGCCGGCCGAGGCGGCGTCGTCCAGTCCGCCGCGGCGCAGGGCTTCGCGCAGGACATTGCCGGCGCGCTTGGCGCGTTCCAGGTCGAAGCCCGGATGGACGGCCTTCGCCTTGGCGGCCGACGGGGCCGGCTGCGCGGCGCGGATCTCCGCCAGGCCGCCGTCGAGCAACGCTTCAAGCCGGGTCAGGGAATCGCGCAGGGTATCCTCGGCGCCCGGATAGAGCTTGCCGCTGTCGCCGTCGACCAGGCCTTCCAGCTTGCCGAGGGCATCGGCCAGCAGCTCCAGGCCGAGGTTGGCGGCGACGCCGCGCACCCGGTGCGCCAGCATGCGTAAGGCGCGGTAGTCGGCGCTGGAAGCCTGAGCCGCCAGTGCCTGGACCAGCCCGGCGTGCTGGCTTTCGAAATGCGCCAGCGCCTCCAGATAGGCGTCTTCCTTGTGGCTCCAGCGGCGCAGGCCGGCCTGGCGGTTCAGAATCATGCGTTCCTGGACCGGCAGGTCCGGGTCCGGATGAAAGTTGCCCAGGCCCAGCACGCGTGCGATCTCGTGCGACAGCGCGAACCAGTCGACCGGCTTGCTGGCGAAGCCGTCCATGCCGGCGTCGACGCTGGCGCGGCGATGTTCGGGCAGCACGCTGGCGGTCATCGCGATCACCGGCACGCGCGGGCGGCCGGCGGCTTCGGCCTGCTGGCGGATCAGGCGCGTCGCCGCGAGGCCGTCGATGGTCGGCATCTGGAAGTCCATCAGGATCACGTCGAAGGCTTCGCGCGCGGCCAGCTCGACCACCTGGACGCCGTCGCCGGCGGCGGTCATGGTGTGGCCGCGGCGCGCCAGCAGCAGCTGCAGCAGTTCCTGGTTCTGCGGCACGTCGTCGGCTACCAGCACACGCAGCGGCGGCAGGGCGGCCGGGGTGCGCACGCGCGGCTGCTGCGGCGCGAAGCGCGCCAGCAGCAGCGGCAGCACCACGTGGAAGGTCGTGCCCTTGGCCTGTTCGCTCTCGGCCCAGATCCTGCCGCCCATGAGCTCGACCAGCTGCTTGCTGATCGTGGTGCCCAGGCCGGTGCCGCCGAAGCGGCGCGTCATCGAGGCGTCGGCCTGGGTGAAGGGATCGAAGATCGCCTGCAGGCGCTCCGGCGCGATGCCGATGCCGGTGTCCCTGATCTCGAAGTGCAGCTGTTCGTCCAGCAGCGAGGCGCGCAGGGTGACGCTGCCCTTTTCTGTGAACTTGATCGCGTTGTCGAGCAGGTTGGTCAGCACCTGGCGCACGCGCAGCTCGTCGCCGCGCAGGCAGGTCGGCAGGGCAGGGTCGTAGTGGATGTCGACGTGCAGGCCCTTGGCGCGCGCATTCGCCGCCAGGGTCGACGACAGTTCGTCGATCAGCGACAGCAGGTTGTAGTCGTTCTGCTCGAGCTCGACCGCGCCTTTCTCCAGCTTGGCGGTGTCGAGGATCTCGTTCAGCAGGCGCAGCAGCGCACGGCCGGCGCTGCGGATCGTATCGAGGTGACGCCGCTGCTCGGGCGCCAGCTCGCCGTCGAGCAGCACATCGGTGAAGCCGAGGATCGAGTTCATCGGCGTGCGGATCTCGTGGCTCATATTGGCCACGAAGCTGGCGCGCGCCGCGGCGGCCTGCTCGGCGTTCTCCTTCGCCTCGCGCAGCGCGTCTTCCATCTGGCGGCGCTCGGTGATGTCGAGGATCACGCCGTCCAGCCAGTGCAGATCGCCGGCGTCGTTGCGTACGCCGGTGCCGTTTTCCCACAGCCAGTGGACGCTGCCGTCGGCGTGCAGCAGGCGGTACTCGACCAGGTAGGGATGGTCGTCGCGCAGCGCCGTCTCGATCGCCTCCAGCACGCGCACGCGGTCGGCGGCATGAATCAGGGCGTCGAAGCTGCGGCGCGCCGGCTTGCCGGGCTGCGTCGGCACGAAGTCACTGCCGCGGTAGCCGGTGATGCGCTCGACGGCGTCGCTGATGAAGACCAGTGGGCGGTCGCCTTCCAGCAGGCTGCGGTAGGAAATGCCGGGAATATTGCCGATCAGGGAACGGAACTGCTGCTCGCTGGCGCGCAGCGCCTGTTCCATCGCGCGGCGCTCGCTGATGTCGGTGATGAAGCAGACGAACAGCTCCTTGTCGTCCAGGCGCGCATGGCCGACCGCGCGCCGGATCGGCACGATGCTGCCGTCCTTGCGGCGGCCGGTGACGTCGGCGCTCTGGGCGCCAGCCGAGATTTCGCCGGTCTGCAGCGTGCGCAGCAGGCCGACCTGGGCCGAGGCTTCCTCGTCGCCGATCAGGACGCGGATGTGCTGGCCGAGGATTTCCTCGCGCGTCCAGCCGTAGATGCGCTCGGCCGAGGCATTGAATTCGAGGATGGTGCCGGAACGGTCGACGGTGACCACGCCGTCCACCGTGGTGGTCAGGAGGGCGCGCATCCAGGCTTCGCTGCGCGACAGTTCGCGGAACAACTGGCGGTAGCGCAGCAGGCCGTTCCCGCCCAGCACGAAGATGGTGAAGGCGACCGTGATCAGGCTGATCGCCAGCGCCAGGAAGGTATCGGATTGCGCCTTGTGGGTGGTCTGGGCGGCGCGGCCGACGAAGCGCGCGGCTTCCATGCCGGTATAGTGCATGCCGGCGATGGCGCAGCCCATCACGACGGCGGCCAGGAAGATGCGGCGGCTCTCGCTGAGGCGGTGCGACAGGCTGGACAGGCCGAAACGCACCCACAACGCCAGCGTCGCCAGCACCACCGCGACCACGATCGACAGCAGGAACATCGGCAGGTTGTAATGCAGTTCGAGGCCCATCCGCATGCCCGCCATGCCGGCGTAGTGCATGGTGCCGATGCCGGCGCCGACCACTACGCCGCCCGCCAGCAGGCCCCAGCCGCCCAGGCGCTCGCGCGCGATCAGCCACAGCGCGGCAAGCGACGCGAAGATGCTCGGCACGCCCGAGATGATGGTGGCGACCGGATCGTAGTCGACGTCGGTGCACAGGTCGAAGGCCAGCATGCCGATGAAGTGCATCGCCCACACGCCGGTACCCAGCGCCATGCTGCCGGTGCCGAGCACGATCCAGCGCTGGCTGCGGTTGGCGGCCGCCTGGCCGGCGATCAGCAGCGCCATCCAGGAAGCGAAGATGGCCACCAGCACCGACAGGATCACCAGGCCAGGCGTATACATCCCGTAACTCAGCAGGGACGGATCGTCGGGCACGTTAAACAATGAAAACAGCATAAATTTGATGAAAATGACGGCGATTGTTGTCAATGGGCACGCAAGTATGTCACTTTCTCACAGGAAAATGTTATGGTACAAGTAGATAGTGAAGGATCAGTAGCAAATCCTGTCGCGTTGGCACCACCAATTTGACGAAAATTGTCGAGTTGTTATGAATTGCCGCAGGCCGGATGTTGCTGGTATGCTAGTTGCACAGGTCGCTGCCAGACGGCAGCGTTGGCATCGGGTGCGCTATGCGAATCGACACAATCATTGTTTCCGCAATGCTTGCCCTTGGCTATGCCGCATCGCAGGCACAGCCGGTACCGCGTCTGCATCTCACCACCGAGGCCGCGGCGCCGCACAGCATGCAGGACGGGCCGCGCGTGATCGGCATCGGCGCCGACACCGTGCGCGAGATCATGACGCGCGCCCGCATCGATCACACGATCGAGCTGCTGCCATGGAAGCGCGCCTACACCGCGGCACTCGAGCACGACGACACCTGCGTGTTCTCCACCACCCGCACGCCCGAGCGCGAAGCCCTGTTCAAGTGGATCGGACCGATCGGCGAGGCCGAATGGGTCCTGATGGCGCGCGCCGACCGCAAGCTGCATCTGGACAGCCTGGAGGAGGCGCGCAAATACCGCATCGGCACGTATAACGGCGACGCCCGTGACCAATACCTGCGCACGCGCGGCTTCGACGTCGACCCGGCGCCGAACGACCTGCTCAATCCACGCAAGCTGATGGCGGACCGCATCGACCTCTGGGCCGCCAGCTTCCGGCGCGGCAGCGCCACCCTGTCGCGCCTGGGCTATGGCGACAAGATCGTGCCGGTGCTGGTCTTCAACCGCATCCGCGTCTACCTGGCCTGCAACCGCGGCGTGCCCGACGCCCTGACGGCGCGCATGAACGCGGCCTTCGAATCGATGGAGCGCGACGGCACCCTGCAGCAGATCCCGCACCGCTACGACGCGATCGGCATGCCGGCGCAACGCTGAGTTTCCGCGTGCGACCCGACACGAGTCGTTTATGTATGATGGAAAACCTGCAACTGAACCGCAGAGGAAGTTGTGACGGCATCCCTCATTCCGACCGACCGTTTCTCGCTTGGCTCCCTTCGCATGCTGTCCCTGCGCGACGCCCTGCCGCGTACGGGAGCGCTGAGCCACGGCGGCAGCGCGGCCTTTTCAGGAGCAGGTCGTTTAGCTTTGTTGACCATCCGATAACCCAGGGGTATCGTGGACGATCAGCCGGCATCCCGGCCGGCTCCTGACATGAGGCTCCGATGGCCACCCGTTTCCTGCGTGTGTCACCCCTGATTCCTGCCCGCGACGTCGAAGAAGCCATTCGCTTCTATCGCGACGCATTCGGCTTCGAACTCGATTACCGCGACGCCGAACCGGCCCGATTCGCGATCGTCGGACGCGATTCGGCCTGGCTGAACCTGTTTTTCAATGAAGACAAGTACCTGGCCGACCAGACCAGCCTGCGGATCGTCGTCGACGGCGTCGATGCGTTGTATGAGCGCTGCCAGGCGGCCGGCTGCGTGCATCCGAACGGCGCGCTCGGCACACGGCCGTGGGGCACGCGAGAGTTCTCGATCATCGATCCGAGCGGGGTGTGTATTGCGTTGGTGGAGCAGGCGGGTTAAGTACCTGGCCAGAATAAATGTGAATTTTGGCCAACAGAACCGGATCCGGATGCAAGGCAGGATGTCTTTGACTATATCGAGATATTCGACAATCCGAAGCGCCGACATGGTTTCAGCAACGATCTGCCGCCGGTAGAGTACGAAAAGCAGTATTTTCAACGGCTCTCGAGTTCCTGGAAAAGCCGTGGCCATTCACCTCTAAAGCCCTTGCTCGTCTGCTGAGGGCTCCCTTTGCGATCTTTTGATCTTCATACCAAACTTGCATGGCCTTATGAAATCTTGCCATAAGGTTGATGTTGTTATTGGTTGTCCATACTCTTCAATACTTGGTGCTGAACAATAGTTTGGCGGGAAAAGACAACAGTGGAGACATCGTAATGAAGCCAAGAAGTCACTGGTCAGTTTGTGCGGCAACCATCCTTGGGGTAACGGTTGTAGGGACTACCTCAGCGCAGGTGGCAGGGACCGTACCCGTGCAGGAAAATGTCCAGCCGGCGCAACCGGTTGGAAAAATTGAAGTCGTGAAGGTTACAGGCAGTCGTATCGCACGACGTGACGCAGACACGGTCGGGCCAATGGTGACGATGACAGGCGACGACATCAAGTTTGCCGCTCCGACCTCTGTTGGCGACATGCTGCAGAGCCTGCCGAACACTGGCGTGAGTTTGAATTCCAACGGCACCCAGGGCACGTCGTTCGGCGTCAGCTCCATCAACCTGCGCTATCTTGGCAGTGCCGAAGGCAGCGGCAACCGGACACTGGTACTGGTAGACGGTCATCGCTGGCCCAGTGCGGCAGGAGGCCGGGGCTTCCGCGACTTCGTCGATCTCAACTCGATCCCGCTCGGCATCATCGACAACATCGAAGTGCTGAAGGATGGCGCCTCAGCGATCTACGGCGCCGATGCGATCGCGGGCGTGGTGAACATTCACACCAAGCGCCGTCTCAATGGCTTTCAGACCGATTTTCGCGTCGGCGAAACCTCGCGCGGCGACAACCGCAACTACAATGGCTTCATCAATTGGGGAAAGAAATTCGACGATGCCTCTGTCTTCCTGTCGGCCAGCTTCAACGATTCGAAACCGATCCTGACCGCGGACCGCGACATCAGCCGTACGGCACTGGCCCCCTTGACTGCGCCGCCAACCAGCCCGCAAGGCCTGTACGTTCTGCCTGGCCTTTCGAACAACAAGTACTTCGGCACGCCGGCTGGCTTTGCGTCCAACGCTGCTAACGCTATTACCCGGAACTCTGGCGTCACGTCGATCGGAAACGCTGCAAATGCGGACGACAGCTTTCACCGGGCCGCACTGCCGGACGATTATTACAATACGCAAACCCAAGGCATTTATGCTACCGGCCCGAGCAGGACCAGTGGCTTGTTTGGCCGCCTGACCTACCGTATCAACGAAAACGTCAGTGCCCACGTCGAGGCCATGTATTCGACGCGCAGGTCGAGCCAGCTGTTCGCACCCTATCCGCTGGATATCCGTGGCAGCAATGGCTTTAGTATTCCCAGCGACCAGGCCTATAACGCATTCGGTATCGCCAATGGGGTGCCGGCGGCGAATGCGCTCGGCTTTTCCGGTTCGACCTTCCGCATCCAGCGTGTTCCGGTGGAGGTGGGCAACCGCGACAACGTCCAGCATGTAGACACGTCGCGTTTGCTGGTTGGCCTGGACGGTAGTGTGGACCTCTTCGGTCGGTGGGATTGGGATGCCACGTTGTCCCATTCGAAGGTACGGGCTACGTTCGATGCCTATAACCAGATCAATATGGAGAACGTCTACCGCGCGCTCGGCCCGGCCGCAGCTTGTGCGAGCGCGTCGGGATGCGTGCCCCTGAATATCTTCGGCGCTATCACGCCTGCCATGGCCGACTACATCCGCTTCAACGGCCATGATGAAAACAGCACGAAGCAAACCGACCTGGCTTTCAACGCGACCCGCACCCTGATGGAACTGCCCGGTGGCTCGCTGGGCCTGGCAACTGGCTATGAGTATCGCCGGGAAGGCGCAGAAGATCTGCCTGATGCTTTCGCCAACCAATTGTCGAGCGTTCTTCCACTAGTCAACGGCGTAGCACAGGCACCGACCACCGCCTCCGCCCGCGACCTGACGCGCGGCAGCTACGACCTGCACGAAGCTTATGCCGAGCTGAGCGCACCGATCCTGTCGGATCTGCCGGGTATCGAAAAATTGGAGCTGGACGGGGCAGTGCGTTATTCACGTTACTCTACCGTGGGCGGCAAGGCGACCAGCAAGCTCGGCATCCTGTACCGTCCGGTGAAATCGCTGCTGGTGCGTGGCACTTATTCGCAAGGTTTCCGTGCTCCCTCGATCCTCGAGCTGTACCAGGGGCAGCGCCAGACAAACTTCCCGACCGTCGATCCTTGCAACGGTGGCGGCGCAGGTCTGCCTGGCTGTGCGGGCGTTCCTTCCAGCTACAACCAGAGCCAATACAACGGCGGTCTCACCCGCGGCATCACTGCGGGCAACCGCTTCCTGAAGCCAGAAACTGCTGACACCTACAGCCTTGGGCTGTCCTGGACGCCGGGCGTGTTGAACGGATTTAGCCTGACCGCGGACAAATTCCTGATCAAGGTGAAGGACGCCATTGCTTCGCAAACCGCGACCCAGATCCTGCAATCGTGCGCACAGACGGGCAATTTCTGTAATCTGGTCGTTCGTGCCCCTACTGGCGAAGTGCAGCAGCTGACCCAGGCAGTGGTCAATCTGTCGCGCATCGAAGTGTCGGGCATTGACGCGACTGCTCGCTATGTAGTCCCGGTGGCTGGCGGCAAGATCGACTCCGCGCTCGACCTGTCCTATCTTGAGCGCTACCGTTCGTACGTTCCGCAACCGGACGGATCCGTGGTCATCGACGACCGGGCCGGTAAATCGGACCTGCCGCGCTCGACCTTCCCGCGCTTGAAAGGTCAGGCATCGATCCGCTATATCGCAGCGAACTGGACGGCAAGCTGGAAAGCGCGTTACATCGGCCACACTGCCGACTTGCCGGGCAATGCCATCAATGGCGGGACGGTCGGCGCTGTCACGTATAACGACCTTCAGCTGGGCTACACCCTGCCCGGCCAGAATGTGACCTTCGCGCTCGGTATCGACAACGTCTTCGATAAACAGCCGCCTGCATCGGCCGCCAACAATCCGATTAACTTCGATATGTATACCTACGATGTACGCGGCCGGTACATGTACGCGAAGATATCGAGCAAGTTCTAAGAAACAGACTGGACGTCCATGAACCACGGTACACAATACAAAGCAACGCGACGTTGGGCGCTCGATCCGGTCATGATGATGTTCGCGGCGCTCGCCGTGGCAATCGCTCTGACATGGATGATCCCATCTGGCCAATTCGAGCGCAAAGGCGGCGCGCCAAACGGGCTCGTCCTTCCCGGAACTTACCGGGAGTTGCCGAAAGCGCTGAATGGTAACGCTTTGCTGCCACCCCCGGCATCGAAAAAGGCCGAGGATGGCGGCAAGGAGCCGAAAGCCGTGGCACCGACTGCCGCCCGGCCGGTTTCTCCGGTCGCACTCGTGACTGCGATACCAGAGGGCCTGGTCAAATCGTCCAACCTGATTTTCATGATCCTGCTGTTGGGGGGCATGTTCGGCGTCCTGCGTACGTCCGGCGCGCTTGACGCCGGCATCGAACGGCTGCTTTCCTTAACAGGGGGCCGGGTCGGTATCGTTACCCCGGTCGTCATGATTGCAATATCTGCGGGCAGCACCTTCCTCGGCTTGATCTCGGAATACCTCCTGATCATCCCGATCGTCATTGCGCTTGCCGAACGCATGGGGCGCAGCAAGCTGTTCGGTTTTGCGATGCTGACGCTCGCCGCAAAGGTCGGCTATCTTGCATCGGTTACGAATCCGGTGGCCTTGCTGATCGCTCAGCCGATCGTCGGCGCGCCGGCATTCAGCGGCGCCGGCCTCCGTTTTGCGATCTGGGCTGTGTTTCTCGCCATTGCGATCGCGGTAGTGCTGCGAATGGGGAGACAGGTGGGCAAGGTGCAAGTGCACTGCGATCACCGCGCACTATCGCTTCGCCATCTCGCTGTACTGCTGGTCGTGGCCGCCACTATTCTGTTGCTGGTAGTCGGATCGGCCAACTTCGGATGGCGCGATGCACAATTCGCATCGCTGTTCGTTGTCAGCGCACTGCTGATAGGCGCTACTGCCGGGATGTCGCCGCGAGAAGGCGCGCACGCTTTCGTGGACGGCATGAAGTCGATGATGCTGGCGGCGCTGCTGGTTAGCATGGCCCGCGGTGTCGAGCTGGTTCTACGTGACGGGATGATCCTCGACACCATCATTGCTTTCGCCTCGCACCATGTAGCCATGTTGCCGCCGGTGATCGTGGCACCGTTGGTAATGTTGTTCGAAATGTTCCTGACCCTGCTGATTCCTTCGACCTCGGCCAAGGCAGCTTTGAGCATTCCGATCCTGGCGCCGATCGCGCACAGCGTCGGCGTCAGCGGTCAGACTACCGTTCTCGCCTTCTTGTTGGGTAACGGCCTGGTGAATATGTTTGCGCCCACTTCGGGCATGTTGCTGGCTTACCTGGCAACAGCGAATATCCCTTACAGCACCTGGTTCCGCTTCGTGCTCCCGGTGTTCTGCGTGTTCACTGCACTTTCAACCGCGGCGGTCATGATCGCCGTGCTCATCGACTACTGAGTTAGCAGGAAGAAGCTGTGAACGGAAAGATTTTGCACAACCTACCTGTTGTGATGCGCGATGGCTGCCGCCTTGCAGCCGACATTTATTTCCCGGATGACGGTAGCGGATGCCATCCGGTACTTCTTGAACGCACGCCGTATAACAAACTGGGTACCAACCATGCCGACCGCAGCAAGGCAGACCCGGTCGCGCGCTCGAAGCCAGAGATTGCAGAGAAATTCGCGCGCGCCGGCTACGTTTATGTGATCCAGGATTGCCGTGGACGCTACGCATCGGAAGGCGACTTTACCAAGTACGCCAATGAAAGCGAGGATGGCTTCGACACCATCGAGTGGCTAATGCAGCAACCGTGGTGCAATGGCAGGATCGGTACCCTTGGCTTGTCCTACGGCGCGCACGCGCAAAGCGCCATGGCCGCGTTGGCGCCGCCGGGCCTGGCTGCGATGTTTCTCGACTCTGGCGGATTTTCTAGCGCATTCCACAGTGGGATCCGCCAAGGGGGCGCATTCGAGCTCAAGCAACTTACCTGGGCATTCAAGCATGCCAAGCTCGCGCCTGACACTGCCAGCGATCCTGCACGCAAGGCGGCGCTGGAAGCCCAAGATATCCGCGATTGGATTGGTGTAACTCCATGGTCCGAGGGCCGCTCGCCGGTCGCAGCCGCTCCCGAATACGAAGAATATGTACTACAGCAATGGCGCAGTGAAGTGTTCGACGAATCCTGGCGTAGTCCAGCTCTGTGCGCGCAGGCGCACTATGCGGAGTGGGCCGATGTTCCAATGGTCCACATGTGCAGCTGGTTCGACCCATACGCGCTGACGGCCACTGAAAACTACATTGGATTGTCTCGCCTGAAGAAGTCGCCGGTAAAGCTGGTACTCGGGCCCTGGACCCACGGTCAGCGTTCCGTGACGTTTGCTGGCGGTGTGGATTTCGGGCCGGCCGCAACGCTCGACGATAACATCGCACCGGATTACGTTGCGTTGCGTCTTGCCTGGTTCGACCGTCATCTGCGCGGCGAGGCAGAAACGGCAGAGTACCTGCCGCAAGCCGTCAAGATCTTCGTCATGGGCGGAGGCAGCGGGCGCAAGGATAACGCCGGCCGCCTGCAACACGGCGGTCGCTGGCGCGACGAAGCAGATTGGCCACTGCCGGGAACTACGCATACGGAGGTATACTTGCATGGCAATGGGGTCCTGGCTGAGGAGTTGCCGAGAAACGAATGCGATGCTCTGGAATATGATTTCGACCCGTGCAATCCGGTCCCGACAATTGGAGGGGCGATTGCTTCCGGTGCACCCGTGATGTTCGCTGGCGCGTTCGATCAGCGAACAGATCCTGGAATATTCGGTGCCACATCTCCCTTCGGCCCCTTGGCGGATCGTCAGGACGTCTTGGTATTCCAGACTGCCCCTTTGGAGTCGGCGCTGGAAGTCACTGGTCAGATTGTCGTCAAATTGTGGGTGTCGTCGTCGGCTTTCGATACCGACTTCACGATCAAGGTGCTAGACGTCTATCCGCCCAATGAGGACTTCCCGGAAGGTTGCGCCATAAATTTGACGCATGGCATACTGCGGATGCGCTTTCGTGACTCGTTCGAACATCCGACCTTGCTGGAACCTGATGCCGTCTACCAAATTGAGATCCCGTCTTATCCTACGAGCAACCTGTTCGCTGCGGGACATCGTATCCGAGTCGATATCTCAAGCAGTAATTTCCCGCACTTCGACGTCAATCCTAACACCGGTGCGCCGGCCGGCATCGTGTCGACTCCCGTGGTGGCGCGTAATTGCGTGTTCGTTGGGCACGGCCGGCCATCGTCCGTTATCCTTCCTGTCATTCCTTCCGAAAGGGTGGTCCGCGATCCCACGATTTGAGGAGCGGATGTGGGCAACCTGAGGGACGATATCAGCTTCAGGTCCCTGCGGGCTTTCCACGAGATCGTGTCGTGCGGTTCGGTGACGGAAGCCGCGCGGCGCATGGGGATGAGTCAGCCGGCAGTCAGCCGGATGCTGGCCCAACTGGAGCAACAGATCGGTTTCGAGCTGTTCTATCGTGACCATGGAAAGTTAGTGCCAACCCAGGACGGCACACTTCTGTTTGACGAGGTCGACCAGTCGGTGGGCAGCGTCGAGCGCGTTTATACACTGATACGTGATATCGCCGACTATCGGGTAGGGCAGCTCAAAGTGGTAGCGCCACCCAGCTTCTCGGAAGGCGTGCTTCCAGATATCGTCAGCGCTTTCCTCGACCGCTTTCCCAGGGTACGCTTGTCGATCGATTCGCGCAGCATCGAGACGTCCAAAGCAATGATCGCCACGCGCGCAGCCGATTGCGGCTTCGTTAAACTACCTCTTGGGCGTTCAGATCTGCATTTCGAGCACATTGTCACGAGCGCAACCGTCTGCGTTCTCTCCTCGGGTCATCCTCTTAGTGACCGGCGCGTGCTGACACCGCAACTCTTGCGTGGCCACCCCTTGATCCTTCTCGGACTGG
Source organism: Massilia sp. 01N410 (assembly GCF_056399665.1). NCBI lineage: Bacteria > Pseudomonadati > Pseudomonadota > Betaproteobacteria > Burkholderiales > Oxalobacteraceae > Massilia > Massilia sp. 01N410. Next base: position 45,110 of record NZ_JBFTRV010000022.1, read on the forward strand.
GGCGAACTTCGCGCGCGCAGATCGAGGCTGAGTTTACGCGCTCCGGTGTTCGACCAGAGGTACGGCTGGAAACGCATACTGTGGGCTCAGCCTGTGCATTGGCTGAACGCGGCCTTGGTGTCGCGCTGGTTAACGAGATGCTGGCGAAGCCCTACTTGCGGAACGGAGGCCTCGTGTTGCCTTTCGAGCCGCAGCTCAGCAACGACTACTCGTTCGTCACCTCAGCCTATGCGCAACCCAGCCGGTTGACACGAGCGTTCCTGGAAATAACGAAGGCGCATTTCGCGAACGAGCAGAACTCGTTACCTTAACGAGGACGACTGGCACAGCCCCTACGTTTCGGCCTCTCACTGGAGCAACTATCGACGTTGCGCGGCTTCAGGCCTGATCAGCCACGTAGCCCGCTCGCATGCGCTTGATGTTTATTCGGGTTTTCAAACTCCGAGTATGACAGGCTATGTCACCCGTGCATGGCTGCATACTCCTGCAGCATCAGCTTATCGCTGCCGACCCTCCCATGGTATCTATAACGATTTCTCGATCAACATACCGGAGTTCATCGAATGGTTATCACGTACGCACTGAATTTATTGCCCTCGTGTCCTCATCGCGGCGATGACGGTTCTTGGGCAGTCTATCTCGAGCTGGTTGGTCAGGTTGCTGTTAGCGGTGAACACAATGCCTCGTAAAACCAGAGCGGAATCGGCTGCAACTAGCGAGCATATTCTTGATGTCGCAGAAAAGCTATTTGTTCAAAACGGAGTGGATAGAATCTCCTTGCAAGACGTTGCCAACGCTGCGAACGTAACACGTAGTACCGTTTGCTGGCATTTTTCGAACAAGCTAGGAGTTTATGACGCGGTAGTAGAGCGATTAACGACACCATCTGAAAAAGCGCTACAGATATTGGCCGAGCTTGACTCTGGCGATCCGCTTGCAGACCTACGTGCTTATATCTTTGGGATTCTCAGAAGAATTGCAAGCGACCCAAGAGCATCGGAGATTTTAGAGGTTGGATATGTCAGCGATATCTTCGCTTCGGGCACCAAGCGCAAATTTGATCGCTACGCGATGCATGTTGACAGTTGGACCCGGCAGGTTAAGCGGCGCATCATCCAGGCTAGAGAAAAGGGATTTCTGAGCGAAAGGGTAAATCCCGATGCGATATCGATTGCGGTCTGGCTGATGATCGACGGGATGATAAGAATGTGGATTTTTAACCGCGCATCCTTCGACTTGCTAAGGCATGGAGAGATTCTGATCGACCCCTACCTCAAAGGCTTGCGATCCGTGCGACCTGCAAACCTCGTAATCCGTTCCACCAGGAGCCTTGGCCCAACGGAATTGATATGCGGTTGCCTTGATTTTCAGCTGGTTGGAGGCGCCGTTGTGGCGCACAGTGCGGATGGGCACTGAATCGCCACCATTTTCCTAGATACTCTGCAGCCGAAAAAAATGCCGCTTTTCAAACTCGACTGACGACAGCCGTTCATTGAAGCTGTGGCGCCGCTTCGGATTGTAGAACATCTCGATGTAGTCAAAGACGTCCTGCCTGGCTTCATCGCGCGTAGCATAGACCTTGCGGCGAACCCGCTCTCGCTTCAGCAGTTGGAAAAAGCTCTCGGCGACTGCATTGCCGTGACAGTTACCGCGCCTGCTCATGCTCTGCACCAGGTTGTGTGATTCGAGGAAGTCGCGCCAGTCGTAACTGCTGAATTGACTTCCTTGATCGGAATGTACCAGCACTGCGGCTGTCGGCTTTCGACGCCATACCGCCATCAATAAAGCACTCATTGCCAGCTCTTTGTCGCTACGCGAACTCATTGACCAACCGATGACCTGGCGTGAAAACAAATCGATCACCACGGCCAGATAAAGCCAGCCTTCGTAAGTGCGCAGGTACGTGATGTCCGTTACCCAGACTTTGTTTGGCTCGATCACATCGAATTGGCGCTGCAAATGATTCTGCGCCACGACGCACGGCGCGCCGCCGTTCTTGTACTTGCGCTTGGCGTAACCAGTTTGAGATCGAATCCCTTCGCGGCGCATCAGGCGATGAACCCGATTGATGCCGCACCGTTCGCCGAGTTCTTGCAAATCGTCGAAGATCTTGCGATACCCGTACACCGCGCCACTTTCCAGCCACGACTGCTTGATGTGTCCGAGCAGTCGCCGATCTTCCTTTGCACGCAGGCTTTCGGGGTTAGCGCGCCAGGCGTAGTAACCGCTGGGATGAAGTTTCAGCACCTTGCACATGCACTGAACCGAAAACATCGCTTGATGCTGATGAATGAAGGCGTACCTTACCCTGACGCCTTGGCAAAGTACGCCGCGGCCTTTCGCAAGATGTCGCGCTCCTCGGTAATGCGCTTGAGTTCGGCCTTCAGGCGTTTTACCTCGTCGGCCTGTGCGTCCTGCGCCTTGCGCTCATCCTCGGGGACGCTGTAAAGCTTCGTCCAGGCATAAATGCTATGAATGCTCACCCAAGACGCTCGGCCACCTCGGCCGCTGGGTGTCCACGATCAGTCACTTGCTTGACCGCCGCGATCTTGAATTCTTCCGTGTACCGCTTTCCACTCATGTTGACTCCTTTTGGCTAGAATTATGACTCAGGAGTATCTAGCGTAGTGGTGGCGATTCACAGGAGCAGTTGGCAGCATGAGTTCACGCATTCATCCGCAGGCCCGCACCACACCGAAGATCTGCCAGGAGATCAAGGATTCGGGCCTGTCTTCCAGAGAAGCCGCCAGGGTTTTCAACATCACGCGAGCCATTGCACAGAAGTGGTTGGGACGCGATGACGTACAGGATCGCTCGCACCGCGCTCACACGCTGCATACGACCTTGAGCCAAGCCCAGGAATCCATTGTCCTGGCACTGCGCGAGTCGCTCTTCCTGCCGCTCGACGACCTGCTGTTCATTACCAAGCAGTACATCAATCCGTCCGTCTCACGCGCGGGCATTGCGCGCCTGCTAAAGCGTGAAGGCATGTCGCCTGACGGACTTGATTGCGACGGCCGAGGGAGAGAAGATCACGCCGAAGAAGACCTTTAAGGACTACGAACCCGGTTTCATCCACATCGACATCAAGTACCTACCGCAGATGCCGGACGAGACCTCGCGACGTTACCTGTTCGCCGCCATCGACCGTGCGACGCGCTGAGTTTTCATGCACATCTACGGCGACATGACCGAGGCGAGCAGCGTCGATTTCCTGCGTCGGCTCAAGTTGGCTTCGCCCATCAAGATCCGCAAGATCCTCACCGACAACGGCTCGCAATTTACTGACCGTTTCGCCACCAAAGACAAGAAACCCAGCGGCAAGCATGCTTTCGACGTCGCCTACGCAGCTCTGCCCGCCGAACATCGCCTGGCGCCGCCGCGCCACCCGCAAACCAATGGCATGGTTGAGCGCTTCAACGGGCGCATCAATGAATTGCTGCAGCAGACCCGTTTCGATAGCCGGGCCGACCTGCAGGCCACTTTGCTGAACTGTCTGAAGCTGTACAACCACCATATTCCACAACGCGCCATCGGCAGCGAAACGCCTATCCTCGCTCTCAAGGAATGGCAACAAAAGCGGCCCGAGTTATTCGTCAAATGCGTCTATGATCAAACGGGACTCGACAGCTAACTAAGCATCAGGCTGTGTCCGGGAATAGCGGCGCAAGATCACGACCATTTAGGACATGTGTTCTATATGCTCGCCGAGATCGGAAATTTATAATCCGACAAGCAGCCAGCGCTTTGCGCCATGATTTTTCTGATAAAGAACCGCAGGTCGCGCACGCGCTGAATCGTCACCATTCAATTTTAAGGATATTCGAATGCACCAGTCTCCGACCATCCGTCGATCGGCAGGCATCCTCGCGATGCTCGCAATGCTTTCGGCATGCTCGACCATCGCTGAAAAGACGAATTTCATCTCCGACAGCGAGATCCAGTCGAAAGTGGCGGGAACGCTCGGCTACAGCCCCGACGCGGTCACCCTGATCAATCGCCGCACCGAAGGCACCAATACCTTTGTCGTGGTGAGGGTGGGCGGCAAGAAGGAGTATTCCTGCACGCTCAACGGCGGGAATCTGTTGAGCGCCGGGATCGTCAATCCGCCGACCTGCACGCCGAAAGCCTGATATCAAAGCGGTCAATGTACTGATGGTTTCGGAAGCCGCCGATCAATGACTCGGCCAATCCTGGTAGGAGAACTCGATGAAGAAAATGCTTGTACTTGTGGCGGCAATTTCCCTGGCTGGATGCGGGAAGGGGCCATCCGAAAGCGACATGAACAAGGCGGTCAAGAAATCCGTCGAAGACAGCAATCGCCAGATGGCGAATATCGGTTTTGGTGGCTCTTTCCAATCGGAGGTGCCCGAGGTGAAAAAAATCGGCTGCAAGGACGACGGTGACAATGCCTATCGTTGCGATATCGAACTCAGCGGCAAGGGCGGAAAAAAGATCGTGCCCGCGCGATTCGTGAAGGCCAGCGACGGATGGGTGATTACGAACTGACCGGGTCGCGGGAATCGGGCGGTATCCGACGCGTGTCACGCCCGAAAGATTCGAACAATAACAGAAGACTATAACGAGGATTCGTATGCAAAATACAGCAGCTTCCAGTGTCGTTCGCCAGGATAAAACGGTTGCGATCCTGGTCCATATCGGCGGCCTTTTTTTCAGCTGGCTTGCCCCGCTCGTCGTTTACCTGATCAAGAAAGGGTCGGATGATGAATTCACCGTTCATCATGCACGCGAAGCCCTGAATTTTCAGTTGACTCTGATGATCGCTTATTTCATGTGTTTCGTGCTGTCGTTCATATTGATTGGTCTCTTCCTCATCTGGTTTGTCATGCTGGCCAATCTGATCCTGTCGATCATGGCGGCGGTGAAGGCAAGCAATGGCGTCGATTACCGTTATCCCTTGACCATTCGCTTCGTCAAGGCCTAGGCAATGCAATAGATTTTGCTGTCTTTCCGATGGTATGATATGAAACTTGAAATATTAAGTTTTCATTATTAAACCAAACGTAGGAATCCAGTGAAGTCGAGTCAACGGCGCGTGCCCTTACGCAGGGTCGTCCTTGTAGTCGGCCGCGCGCTCGCCGCCCTCGGCATGACCACGGCCGCGCCGAACATCGTTCACGCCCAGGACGGCACGCCTGTGGTGACCGTGACCGCCCAGAGCCGCAGCCAGCAGATCCAGGATGTGCCGATTGCCATGCAGACGCTGGCGGGCGATACGCTCAGGGACGTCGGCGTGAGCAACCTGGCGGATATGGACGCCTTCGTGCCCGGACTGTCGGTCGACATGGCGCAATCGACCCGCCCGATGATCTACCTGCGCGGTATCGGTACGCAGGACTTCGGTATCGGTACGGATTCGCCGGTGGGTATCTACATCGATGGCGTCTACACCGGCAAGACCGGCGGCTCGGTCCTGAACTTCAACGACATCAAGCGGGTGGAAGTTCTGAAAGGACCGCAGGGCACGCTGTTCGGGCGCAATGCGGCGGCCGGTGCGATTCTCATCGTCAGCAACGATCCGGTCGACCGGCGCGAAGCCACCGGCCTGGTACGGGGCGGCCCGCGCGGTGCCATCTTTGCGGAAGCGGTCTACAACACGCCTTTGGCCAAAGGACTGGCGCTGCGCATCTCGGCGATCGGCCAGCAGGACGACGGCTGGGTCCGTAACAACTACGACGGCAGGCGCATGGGCGACGACGGCGACCGGGGCCTGCGCGTCGCACTGCGCTGGAAGGGCGACGACGTCGACGCCATCCTCGGTTGGGAACACGAAGTGATGCGCGAATCCGGGCCGCCAGTGTTTTCCCTGAACGCCGGGAAGATCGACTTCGGACGACCGGCAGCCCCGGCCGACCTGTTCAAGCAGCCGTTGTTCAACGACGCTTCGCCAAGCCTGCAGTCGCGCACCTTCGATGGCGTCACCTTGCGCGTCACGGTGCCATTACGCTTCGCGACGCTAAGCAGCATGAGCGCCTACCGCCATTTCAACACCCAGAACTGGATGGATAACGACGCTTCGGCGAATCCGGCCGCTTATCTCGGCACCGGAAATATCGAGTCGAACTCGACCTGGCAACAGGAGTTGAAGCTCAATGGCCAGACGAGCGTGCTCGATTGGGTGGCTGGCGTCAGCGCCTACCGCGAGCGCGTCACCGAGATGGAAAACGTCGATGTGACCACCAGTTCACTGGATACACTGATCAGCCACGCCGCCGGCATCGCGCCGTATGCCACCTTGACCAGCTTGTCCCAAGGCCTTGGCGCCGCTACCGGCAACACGGCGCTGAAGGGGCTGAGCCTGGCCGGGCTGCCATGGCGCGAGAGCATCCACGACAAAGGCGCATATCGTGCCTGGGCGGTGTACGGCGATGCGATCTGGCGCATCGGTCCGACCACCAGGCTAAGCTTCGGCGGCCGCTTCACGCGCGACGATAAACGGTTCAGCTGGTACAACCCGCCGCGTACTGCTCCCGAACTCGATGCCCGCCTCGCCGTTTTGCAACAGGCGAAGCTATTTTCGACCGCGGTCGCGACGCGGCTGCTGACGCCGCAACAGGCGTCATCGTTGCAGGCAGTCGTCGCACGCAATGTCGAGTTCAACAACGCGGTCTCGAGCACGATGCCGTTCGCGTCATCGAAAAGCTGGCGGAATTTCAGCCCGCGCCTCGTGCTGGACCGCCGGTTGGCGCCAGACCACATGGCGTATGCGTCATGGAGCAAGGGCTATCTGGCGGGCGGCTTCGACGCCGTGGGCGTGAATGGGCATTATGACGAGGAGCTGGTGACGAATTCCGAAATCGGCATCAAAGGCCAGGTGCGATCGCTGGGCCTGTCCTACGACGCCTCGGTCTTCCATTACGATTTCACCAAGCTGCAAAGCCTGACCCTGGTGCCCTCCAATGCCTCGGCCGGCGTGCCCAGCTACCAGGTCGTCAACAGCGATCAGCGCGCCACCGGTGCCGAACTGGGGGCGCAGTGGCGGCTCAGCCACATCTGGCGCCTGACCGGCACGCTGGCCTACCTCGACCAGACGTATGCGCATTACGTGTCACCGACCGGCGTCAGGCTGGACGGCCAGCCAGCCGGCGCACCGCGCCTGAGCGCCAGTGTCGGCACCGGCGCGCGCTGGCCGCTGTGGGGAGGGACGGCGGATTTCAACACGATGCTCGGCTACATCGGCAAACAGCGCTGCAATGCCGACACCACAGCCCAAGGCACCTGCACGATTGGCGGCAGTGCCGGCGTGGCGCGCGAGAAGGTCAATGCACGCCTTGGCTGGTCGGCAGCATCCGGCAACTGGGGCGTGGGCCTGGTCGTGAACAATCTGACCAACAAGCAGTATCTGACGGTCAGCACGCTGGGCGCGGTGGTCGGCTCACCCTATGCCTACGCCACCAGGCCGCGCACGATCGCGCTCGAGTTGCGCGGGCGCCTGTAGATCCCGCCGGCCGAGCAAACCGATGCTCTTCCAATGGCTGCCATTTACGGGTGGGCGGCTCCGTGATATCTACTTGCAGGCAATGAGCATGATCTACTAGCAAGAATGATATTATTGAATTATTATCTTCACTTGTTTTTAGTGAAATAGTTTTTCAGGACTGCCAAGATACGACGTCGTAGTCGTTCGGGATCAGTAACAAACACTGTCCGGGTCAATGAGCCGAAATGCATGCGCTTAATAAATCACTGATTGGCATCTATGAGCGCGCACAGGACTGCAGTCTGGCGGAATTCAACAAATCTGCGCTGCAGGAAATGAAACAAGTGGTCGCCTTCGATGCCTGCGCCCTGGCCGACCTGCAGGTCGCGGCAACCGGCAAGATTGTCGTCCAGACCCTGTATCTCGAGTCGACGCCGATCGAACGGTTTCAAGACCGTAGCGCGGCAGTGGGGCAGGAGGCCCTGGCGCAAAATGGCGCCCTGACCAGTCAGGACGATACGCTGGTCAGTGCATTTCGGCAGCGTGGCCGGAGCGTCGTCGCCGACATCGCAGCAACCGCACGCGACCCGCATGTGCTCTCGTATTGCCGCAAATACGAAACCGCCCATTCCCTTGCTTTTGTGTCTGAAAAAACATTCGGTTGCGCCGTGCCGACACTGGGCTTGTGGCGGTCCAACAGCCGGAACGGCTATACGGCCCAGCAGGAAGAAGATGCCAATGTTTTTATTCCCCATTTCATACAGGCCAGGGAGATCAACCGGCGTTTCAAATCGGCTGCGGCAAGTGTGCCGGCATCCAGCGCGATGGTTCTCAGCTCGTTGATGGGACAGGTGTATTTCGTCGACGACGAGACGAGTCAATTGCTGCAGACCGAATGGCGGGAATGGAGTCCACCTTTCCTGCCGCGCCCCCTGATGGACGCGCTTGAGTCGGCCAGTGCAAAAGTATTCGTCGGAAAGAAAATTGCAATTCGTGCCGAAATATTGAATGGGATGCTTTGCCTGAAAATAAATAAGATCGAAAACAGGAGCGCTGGTCTTACCGCCGCCGAATCGCGCGTTGCCATGCTCGCTGTGCGCGGAATGCAATACAAGGAAATTGCAAAACTGATCGACGTGGCGCCGGCCACCGTGAGGAACCAGCTTCATTCGGTCTATCGCAAGCTCGGCGTGTCGAACAAGACAGCCCTGGCCGCGGCAATGGCTGCTCCAGCCTGAGACAAGCTGCCGCTGCCGCATGTTCCACGATGGCATGGGACATGTGTTCTATTGTAGCGGGATTGTTCGCTTCATATGATTGCATATCGATAACCATGCAATCAATGACATGTTTCCTGAATCTGCACAATCCGCTATTCGAATTCGTACCGGCTATCTCTTCGTCGGCATCGGCCTGACCCTTGCCCTGGCGTCGGGATGCGCCAAAAAAGAAAACAATCAAGCAAAGCCCGAAAGCTCGGCCGTGGTTTCGAGCGAAAAAATCCGGCGTGACGATTACGGAAATGTCCTGCTGGCACGTGAACCCCTGCGTCCGTTCGATCAGTATCAGGTCAAGAATGTCTCGAGTGGTTTCAGGGTCTCGGGTGACGAAGCCATCGCCGCCGAAGCCTACAAGTATCGCCAGCTGTTCTGGTCCGGCGCGAAACGGGATGACGCCCTGCTCGCCTATGACTACCTTGAAGAGTACCGTGCAGAGCAGGACAGCTTCAAGCGTGCGGATATCGTGAAGCAGCAAAAGCCGGCTTTGGAAAAAGCTTACCGCGAGGCGCAGGAGAAAAAACTCCATGCATTCTATTTCTCGAAAGAGAACGAAAACCAGCAAATGGTCAGTCTGGGCCGGTATGACGCGGAAAAAAACCGTTTCGAAATCAACTTCGGCATACCCGATACATCGTCGTTCGCATGGGAGAAGCCGCACGGGAAAAACCATCCCCGCCAGACCTGGGGCGCAACGTTTATTGGCGGCGAATACAGCAATACCGGTTCGCATTTCTATACGCCGAAAAGCGAAGCCGAAGCTCGCGCAATCGAGGCGGCATTGGCACCGTTGAGGGAACAGTCGAAGTATGGCAATGGGAACATGGTCCAATTGCCGACTTATTATCTTGGACATGTCGTTGGATCGAATGCCGGGATGGGTAATTCCGATTACGTGACATTTTTCGTCGTCGATGGGCTCGCGGTAGAGGATCCCAAGTCCAGGCGCATCCTCTTCACTGTCGACCGGATGAAGGAAGAGCCGATGGCACATACCTCCTTGCTGGCGGCTCAGAGGGAATTCTTCCCCCAGAAAGACTGATTTCTTCGTCCTTGAAATACGCTCTCGCTTACCAACCCATGCGCATTCGAAAAGTCGGCTATGGCCTGTTCTCCCCCAAGACCTTGAGCGAAGCGCTGCTCAAGGTCGAGTCTGGAGAGACGCTGAGCATCGCATCCGAACATCGGCAGTCCGGCACGGAACTGAACCTCGACAAATCCATCACACTTGCGCCCCGCGCACCCGGCGAATCCGTGGTCCTGCGAGATCCGATCAAGATCGGCGGCGCTGCACAGGTAGCCTTCCGCGAGGTAACGATCGCGTCGACAGTCCTCGTACTGGAAGGGTGCGAGGCGAACTTCGAGCATTGCATCTTCACCCCCGACGTCGTGCTGACAGTAAGGTCCAATGGCCGGATCTCGATCCGGCAGGGCCACGGCAAAGGCGAGATCCGGGCCGTCGGCGCAGCAGGCAAGCCTGCAAGCCTGCACATGCACAACGTACGCTGGGATGGTGCGAACGGCGACACCCTGTCGCTACAGCATGCGAACGCGGAGATGAAAGGCGTGATCCTGGCTGGCGGCGCCATCGTTGCGGACGGGACTGGCGGTTTGTCGATCGAGCAGGTCACGATCGACAACACGGCAAAACCTGCCTTGAGCCTGCGCGGGAATGTCATGGCCAACGTGCGCGCCCTGAAGTCCACCGGCGGCGGAATCGTCGTCGAGGGGAATGCGACCGCGTCGATCAACACGCTCCACATCGAAAGAGCGGTGCAGGTGGCGTTGAGCCTGCGAGGCAATGCGCAGGTCGAGGTCACGGACGCCGACCTCAGCGACGGTCGCGAAACGGGATTCGTGCTTCAGCAGCAAGCGAGCCTCAAGGCGTCCAAATGCCGGATAAGCGGCGGCGCCAAGGGCGCGGTCTGGGTGCGTGAAACCGCCCAGGCCACGCTCACGGATTGCGAATTGCTGGGTGGCGGGCCCAAATATCCGGCCGTGGTCGCGACCGAGAAAGCGAAGCTCACCATGTCGGGTGGACGTATCGCCGACACCAATTCGAACGGATTGTGGCTGAGGAACGAGAGCGTTGCATCGGTCAACGGAACGTCGATCGAATTCACTGCCGGCGCGAACGTGGAAACCGAGGATTCCGCCCAGCTCAAGCTGCTCGATTGCGTACTCAACGGCGGTAAGGGATATGGGCTGCTGGCCGAAGGAAAGTCCCAGATCAAAGCCATCAACTGCCGTATCAGCGGCCATGCCGCCGGCAGGTTGAGCCGCGATCCCGAAGCCGGCATCGACCTGCAGCACTGCGACTTGCGTGACAATATGGCCCTGGCTGTCGCAATGACCGAACTCAATGCGCTCCAGGGGCTTGAGTCGGTGAAGAGTGAAGTGTCGAAGCTGATCGACCTGGTCGAGGCCGAGCGCCGTCGCGCAGAGGCGGGCGTCGCCGCAAACGTCATCGCCTTGAACCTGGTCTTCACGGGAAACCCGGGCACAGGCAAAACCACCGTGGCGCGCATCATCGGCAAGATATTTGCGGCCCTGGGCCTCCTCAAGCAGGGACAGCTCGTGGAGACCGAACGCAGCGGGCTCGTTGGCCAGCACATCGGCGAGACCGCGCCAAAGACCCGCAAGATCGTCGACGCGGCCAAAGATGGCGTTCTCTTCATCGATGAGGCATATACGCTTTATGTGCCGGACTCGCCGCGAGATTTCGGTCCGAGGCCATTACGACCCTGATGAAGGAAATCGAGGACCGGCGCGGTACGATGGCGGTGATCGTCGCGGGCTACGAAAGGGAAATGCGGTCCTTTTTCGACGCCAATCCGGGGATGAAATCGCGATTCAATCGCTACATCGATTTTCCCGACTATGCCGCGGCGGAGCTCTGTCAAATATTCGCCTCCATGGTCACTTCGCGCCAGTTCCGCCTGACCGCAGAGGCCACGATGCGCGCCAACCATACCTTCGAACAGATGGTGCGTACAAAGGGCAAGCACTTTGGCAATGCGCGCGACGTGCGGAGCTATCTCGACGCCACGATCGAACGCCAGGCGGGGCGCCTGCGCACCCAGCCGCAGGCAGACCCCCTGATTCTCGGGGACCAGGACTTGCCGGTCATCGGCCGCCAGGGCGAGCTGAATTTCGAAGGCCTGCTCGCGAAACTCGATGCCCTTACCGGTCTCAAATCGGTGAAGGCCGAGATCCGCAAGCTTGCCAGCCTGGTGCGGGCGCAGGAGCGCCGGCGCGAAGCGGGAATGGGTTGGACACCGGTGTCGCTGCACCTGGTCTTCACCGGCAGCCCGGGGACTGGGAAGACGACAGTCGCGCGGCTGGTCGGTGAACTGTATGCCGCACTCGGTCTACTCGAAAAAGGGCATGTGGTCGAGGTGCAGCGTTCCGATCTGGTGGCCGGTTATATCGGCCAGACCGCGCAGCGAACCAAGGCGAAAATCGAAGAAGCGTATGGCGGCGTGCTGTTCATCGACGAGGCGTACACGCTCGTGGGAGCGAACACCAACGATTTCGGCCCGGAAGCGATCGATACCTTGCTGAAGGAAATGGAGGACAACCGGAACCGGCTGGCAGTCATCGTCGCGGGCTACACGGACAGGATGACGCAATTTGTCGAATCGAACCCGGGCCTCGCATCCCGTTTCACCCGCTATATCGAATTCGACGACTACTCGGCTTTCGAACTCTCGCATATCTTCCAGTGCCTGGCCAATACGCATGGCTACCGGCTCAGCAGCGAAGGCGAGGGCTTGCTCCTCCAGATCACGGAACGCCTGCTCGCCGCCGGCGATCCGAATTTTGGCAATGCCAGGGTCATGCGCAGCCTGTTCGAAGCGACAATCGAACAGCAAGCCCTTCGTATCGGCATCGACGAGCTTGCGCCGGTCGACGGTATCGATCCGGCAGACATCGAACTGGCGTCGGTGGCATAAGGGATAGCAGCTTCCGTGCCCGATGCGGCGCTCAGCGCTTGGCCTTCTGCGCGGGTATCGACACCATCGATGGTTTGCTGGGGTCGGGTACATAGCTCATCTTCATGTCGTCGCCCGTACCTTGGTTGAATTCCATGGTCACGTTGCCGTCGCCGGAGACGAACTTGTTCTTCGACACTGCTTTGAGCCGCATCGGTTTTTCCATATCGATGGTCGCGTCGATGTATTCTGGCTTGCCGCGCACTTCCAGCCGCCAGCCATTCGCCATGTCATAGGTTCCGGCGATCTGCCTGACTTCGTCAGGCATGAGCCGGACCGTCCTGGCCGGGGCCGTCACCGTCACGGTCGAGATCGGCGCAGTATCGGGCCGTGGGTAGGGTTGGGTCTGCGCACTGGCGCCAGTGGCAAGCGCCAGCAGGAATGCGGGAATCAGGAGAGATAGGGGGCGCATGATCGTTCCTTCACAAAGCAGAAGCCTTTGGACAGGCGTCACGCCGAATCAGCCTCGTGGCGGGCGTCGGATGCCGCAAAGCCGGTATTGCCCTTGCGGTATTTCAGTCTAGGTCAGTGCCGATCCAGGACAAGGCATGTAGGCGCGCGCATCACGAAACTGTCTGGAACCGGAAAAAGTCATATCCGCGCGAAATGAGGTCAGGCTCGGCCAGGAAACGTAAGCGCAACGGACTTTACAAGCGATTGACGAACAAAAAACCCGCGTTCTCACTATGAGAGTCGCGGGTTCAGTGGGCTTTCCTGGACTGCTTAATACTTGCTTTTGGTGCCTCCGGCCGGAATCGATGAGCTCGCCGGCGGCCGCGTGGCTGCTGGGTTTTCTTGGCAAGCTCATCTGTGACGTGGATACACTCATGGATACACAGCCGTTCAGGGTATGGGTGCGGTTTTCGTTTGCGGAAGCTCGTGGCGCAGGTTGGACCCGCGTTGCCGGTTCGGGTTCGCTTTGTTCGACATGACGGGATGGCTGGCATCGCGGCTGATCGGACCGAAAATTTCGTCATGACGAAATCCAGGAGTTCGTCATGACGAATTTTTACCCTGTTTGCATGAAGTCGGTCCAGATTCGGAACAAAATCTAGGCATTTATGGATAATTGCCTAGATTTTGTATGGACTGCCGACATGAACCACCAGGCCGAACTCATTCTTGAGCTGGCGCGATCCAAGGGCGTGCTGCGTACCTGGGACGTGGACAGCGCTGGCGCATCGCGGGCGCTGCTCGCATCCCTGACCGACGAAGGCAAGCTGCTCAAGCTTGGCCGCGGTTTGTATGCTTTGCCCGATCGCGCAGCATCCGCCTACGACAGCTTCGCTGAAGTGGCCGCGCGCAGTGAAAATGGGGTGCTATGCCTGCTGTCCGCGCTGCGCTTTCACGACCTCACTACGCAGCAGTCATACAACGTGTGGCTCGCCATCCCGCACAAGGCCCACGCGCCGCGCTTCGACTACCCGCCGCTGTGTATCGTCCGCATGTCCGGGATGTCGATGACCGAAGGCGTCGAGGCGGTCGATGTCGCGGGCACGCAGGTACGCGTGTTTGGTGTAGCGAAGACGGTTGCCGACTGCTTCAAGTACCGCAACAAGATCGGTCTCGATGTCGCTCTCGAAGCGTTGCGCGAAGCCTGGAACGACAAGCGGGTGACGATGGATGAACTGTGGCGCTATGCCGAGATCTGCAGGGTGGCGAATGTCATGCGTCCGTACTTGGAAGCGGTAGGGGCCACATGAAGGCGACGAATCGCGCCGCATCCATCCGCGCACGCCTGCTGAACCGAGCACGCACAGAAAAGGCGGACTTCAACCTGATGCTGACGCGGTATTCGCTTGAGCGCCTGCTATACCGATTGAGCGTATCGCCGTGGGCCAACCAGTTCCTGTTGAAGGCGCACTGCTCTTCGAACTTTGGGTCGACCAACCGCACCGGGCAACTAGGGACATTGACCTCCTCGGGTTTGGTCCTTCGGATATCGAGCACTTGATCGAGGTTTTCCAGCAAGTCTGCACGATGCCGTCCGATGATGGCATCCAATTCGACCATGCAAGCGTGCGGGCGGCACCGATTCGGAAAGAGGCGAATTACGAGGGCGTGCGCGTTACTCTGATCGGCACTCTAGATAACGCACGCTGCTCTGTGCAGATTGATGTGGGCTAAGGCGTTGCCGTCACACCGGGGCCGGAACTCGTGCAGTTCCCGGCTCTTCTGGACGATGTGGCGGCACCATCCTTGCGTGCCTATCCTGTTTACACCGTGATCGTCGAGAAGTACGAAGCGATCGTCAGCCTCGGCATGGCAAATACGCGCATGAAAGACTACTTTGATCTGTGGTTTCTTGCGACCTATGCCGAGATCGATGCCGCCGTTCTGCAGCAAGCTGTCCAGGCGACGTTCGCGCACCGACGCATCAAACTGCTTACGAGCGTCCAGATGGGGCTGAGTGGCACTTTTTTGGCGAGTCCGATCAAGCAGCAGTAGTGGCACGTTTCTCTACAAAAGCAAGCTTGAGGCGCCGGGCCTGGATGAAGTGTTAGTGAAGCTGCGACGTTTGCTTGCACTTGATGAGTGAGATCGGCCTAGCCTGCAGCCGCTAAGCCGATGTTGGGAAGTACGATAGCGCTCGCCTTGACCGTCGCGCACCGCGTCTCAGGACCTTGAGTCCTGCCGGCTGGCGCGAATGCAATCGACTGCCCACTGTTCCACTTCGCTTTTGATCCAGGCGGACGACCTACCGCTGAGTTTCACCGGTTTCGGGAAGTCCCCTTTCTTTATTGCGTCGTAGACGCTGCTCCGCGACTTGCCGCAGATGGCGAGCACCTCCTTCAGTCTGAGGAACCGAACGTCGGCACGATTGCTCGAAGCACGGCGTTCAACCGCAACATTGACCGTTTGCTGATCCATGTACGCCTCCAAAGTAAGCGTGGAAAGAAGCATCGAAGCTTTGCGGCCTGATCGCGCATAGGGTGCCGCGTTGTCGGGGCGGTGGCTTCACGGCTCAGTTAGCGCGGCTGCGATGCAGATAGCAGTGTGCCGTCGGTAGCGAGCCCAACATTGCGCTGCCACTTATGCAAGCGTCATTAGGATCGGTTCTACGTGTTGAAAGCAGGGTTTTTGGGTTTGGTTTTGGAGGGCAGGATAGACTGGCGTCTTGAAACATTAAGCTTCCAGAGTCCTGGTCCGGCCTTATGCCATAAAAGGAAGACTCCGTTCATCTCACGTCGTACCTGCTGTTCTTAGTTAGACAACGCATCTGTACGGTGGTCAGCGAGATGAAAATATTCGGTTGTCGGGCGACAAGAGTAGCGACTACGATCTCGCTCTATGTTACATTGCCACAATGAAATTTTCTTGCTGTCGAGGACGGTTTTGTGCGCGCACTTTCATGAAGTGAAAGCTTCAATCTAGTTATTTCTTTAGAAAATGATTCCATTTAGTCGACAAGAACTAGTTCGTGCCTATAGGGGCGCCTATAGTGCCTCTAAAGTTATTCCACGGACCAATGCACATAGGTTGCTCTTATTTTACGCCGCTGAGTGTGGTCTAAAAGCTGTATGGCTCCGTCAACAGAACAAAAATATTTTGGACGAGCCGATTTTAACTCGTATCGATAAGAAGCCAGTCTTGCATGACCTGAACAAGATGCTGGATCTTTTACGAGCGGGTAAAGAACGCATGTTGCCTAATGACCTGAATTTGCCCGACCTCAAAACCACGGGCGGTACTCTCAAAAGGAAGCATACTCAGGGCGAACTGAATCAGGCATGGCGTTATGGAGGAAGTTTGAATCAGCCAAACTGTGATAACACTCTGGAAGCGGCACTGGAAAACCTGAATAGCTGGATTGAGAAAGAACTGTGATGATTTATTCTTCGGCAAACAATCGTATTTTAACTTGGTTAGATGTCCAGCGTATCATAAAGGAAGATACATTAAATGGAACATCCTATCCTAGTTTTATTTTATCTGCTGATTGCTACTCGAATGTTCTTGAGGTCGGCTATTCCGAAACGGAGCAGCAGGTTGATCAATGGTTGGAGAATTTATTTGGAATTGCTTACGATAAAGACACGAGAAACATAAGTTTATTAATTGGAAATCAAAGCTATCCCGTTGAGCTATTCCAGGTGGCTAATGCCAAGCCAGTACAGGTTGCAAGCTACCCGCTTTGGTCTGATATAGCCTATTTAAAGCCTCAAAACAACTTTGTACTTCCTGAAATGTGGGACGGTGGACCCAAGGTGGTAGCGTTTCACTCCTTTAAAGGCGGTGTAGGCCGTACGACGTCAATGATGAGTTACGTTGCTGCATGCCTGGACGCGGCAAAAGACCGATCAGTAAAATTATTGCTGATTGACGCAGATTTCGAGGCGCCAGGTATTAGTTTCTGGTTAGATTCGACGAATCGCCCAAAGGTCTCGTTTGCTCAATTACTTGAGGCACTACATTATCCGCCTTCTAATGTTGAAGATACGCTTGATTTTTTCGCTGCTGAACTTAAGAAAACTTCATTAGATGCTGGAAGTGCTTCTAGGGAACTATTTGTGCTGCCGTCGGCGCTTGACCTATCTAATATGATGGACATGCCGGTGAAGCCAGAACACTTGGCTCGAAATCCTTCGTCGCCTTGGCAAATATCTGATCACCTTAAATCTCTTGGTACCAAGCTTGGCGTGGATTGTGTTTTTGTCGATCTGCGAGCTGGATTGAGCGAGCTGTCGAGTCCGCTATTATTTGATCCACGAATAGAACACTTCTTTGTTACCACTGTTGCTCCGCAATCCGTCAATGGAATGGCCACGGTATTAGAACGGTTGAGCGTATTTCAATCAAAAATGTCGAACTCAACATTGGCCAAGCCAACGGTAATACTTAGCATGCTAACAACTGTATTGCGGGACTTGCCTCAATATGGAGAGGCCCAAGAAAAACTTGGTGCCGCTTATCCAAGCCCAAATCAGGACATATTGTCTTCTGGAGTAGAATTTCTAGAGTTTGACTTTTCTGAGTCTTTGATGAGCGTTGGCACGGTAAGAGAAGCTATTGATAAGTCGAGAAAACTGTCGTCGTTATACTCTGATGCGTTGAGTTGGGCTGAAAATTCTTCGTTGAGTGAAGTGAGCTTAGAGAACGAGGCCGCAATCGGTACTTCTACGCTACCTCAAGCGGAAGCAGAAGCTTTGTTCAAATTGTGTGAAAAAGTTCAGTTTGCGGAACAAACAAGTTCTGATGAGATGCTTGCGACAGAGCCATTGCGAAATCTCGGTAAGCACTTTTCAACAGAACTGCCAAATGCAGTTTCCGTCGGCGCAAAGGGTGCAGGAAAAACATTTACTTTCCTTCAGGTTTGTAGGTCAAAAACTTGGCCTTCGTTTTTGAATAAGCTTGAAGTTGATCATACTTTACCCGGAGCCTCTCCAATCTTTCCTGTTATTTGGTCCGAAAACTTAGGGAAAGAAGCAATTAAGGCTGTAAATGGTGCCCGCGATCAGTTCTTTATCAGTTCAAGTTTTAATGCTCCTGCCCTAGGCTTGTCTTCGACAGTGGCAAAAATAAATGATGCTATAAAAATAGATCAAAATTGGGCGCAATTTTGGGATAAGTTAATATGCGAGCAAGTCGGGCTGCCATGCAGTTCGCTTCACGAACTCAACGATTTTTTAATTTCGAATAACCAAGAAGTTGTTCTGGTTTTTGACGGCATTGAAGACGTATTTGATGATCTGGAAAAGCCAAGGGCAAAAGAAGCGGTAAAGGGCTTGCTTCAGTTGCCAAACCGGTTATCCGAGCTTAGGAATCGGCGTATCGGCGCGGTTGTTTTTGTTCGTGCCGATTACGTGCAAGCTTCGATACAGCAGAATGTCGCACAATATCTCGCGCGGTTTACCCCGTTTAATCTGGAGTGGACTCCAGAAAGTTTCTTAAGGCTTACCTATTGGCTTTGTGGACAAGCGAATATCGTTCAGGCTAACCCTGCAAAGGCAGAGCAGCTTACCATTACTGAAATTCAGAGCTCGCTCGAAAGCCTTTGGGGTAAGAAACTTGGAAAATCTGATTCTAAAGAGGCTCGTTCTGCGATCTGGGTGTTTGGCGCGCTTTCGGATTTGAAAGGGCGATTTCAGGCGCGAGATCTAGTTCGATTCTTACGAGTAGCGGCTGACAATCAACGAATAAGACCAAAAGTCTGGAAAGATCGAGTGCTGTCTCCTGAAGCAATGAGGCAAGCCATCTTGAAGTGCAGTGAGGAGAAAGTGCAAGAAGCTATCAAAGAAATCAGTGTGCTTGGCGCATGGGTACTCAAACTTAACACATTGTCACAGAACGACCGTCGCGTTCCTTTTGACCCTACGAAACTTGAGCTCGATCCCAAAGAGTTAGAGGCATTAAAGGATTTAGGTATAATATACGATGACGTTGACCAGAAAGACACCGCTGAGCGCTTTTATTTACCCGAAATATATCGTCACGGTTTGAAATTTGAAACTTCTGCATTTGGACGACCGAGGACCCTTGCACTTTTAAAAAGAAATCTAAAGAAGCTTCCATTCTAAATTTGAAGTGCTATGGGTAAAACGGTGGGCAACACTATAAATATGTTATCCCTTCATAGGGAAGTACTGCTGACACCGCTTCCACATGACTCGGCGGCGTTTCCAAGGCCAATAGGTGTCCTGCCTTGCGCGGCGCACCGTAATGACCACATCTGGCCTTTGTTAGTCGCCGAGAATCCTCGCGTCGCTTTGTTTTATTGAATCAAGGTAGTCTGCCCAGCGCTGCATCATCAATCGCCGGGCAGGCAGATGCGCCGTCCGGTTGTACGCGCGCCCATTTGGGTCCTTAACGGCATGCGCAAGCTGGTGCTCAATCAAGTCAACCCGCTCGCCCAGCACTTCATCCATGATCGTGCGCGCCATCGCACGAAAGCCGTGGCCAGTCATCACGTCCTTGCCGTAGCCCATGCCGCGCAAGGCCGCGTTGACGGTGTTCTCGCTCATACAGCGTGTGCTGGTGCGGACACTCGGGAACACGAACTTGCCGTGTCCTGTCATCGCGTAGAGATCGCGTAGAAGTGCGACAGCTTGCGTCGCCAGCGGTACGATGTGATCCTGCCCCATCTTCATCTTGGAGCCGGGGATGCGCCATTCGGCCGCGTTGAGATCCATCTCGGACCACTCGGCGGAGCGTAGCTCCCCAGGACGAACGAATACCAGCGGCGCCAGCTTGAGCGCGGCAACGGCGTAGGCATGGCCATTGTAAGCGTCGATAGCACGCAGCAGTTCTGCAGCTTCTTTAGGGTCGGTGATTGCGGCGTAGTGAGCTTCCGGGACCGCTGACAATGCGCCACGCAGATCTACCGTCATATCGCGATCCGCGAGACCACTCGCTACCGCGAACCGAAATACCTGGCCACATAGCTGCTTGATCTTGTGCGCGGACTCGATCGCGCCTCGCTTCTCGATGACGCGAAGTGCGCTTAGCACGTCCCATGGCTTGATAGTGGAGATGGGTAGGGCGCCGATCGCAGGGAAAATGTTCCGTTCGAGCCATGCGGTGTTCTTCTCTTGCGTGCTAACAGCCCGCTCGGCTGCGGTCCTGGCCAGCCATGCACGGGCGACCGCCTCGAAGGTATTCAGTGCTGCCTTTTCCCTGGTCTGTTTTTCTTCGCGCTTGGTCCTCCCAGGATCGATCCCTTGCGCCAGCTGTTTTCGGGCTGCCAGCCGCTTGTCGCGCGCTTCCGCGAGTGACACCTCCGGATACTTCCCGAACGTTAGCCGGTTTTTCTTGCCGTTCGGCTGCCGGTAGGCCATGCGCCAGAATCGTGTCCCATTTGGCATGACCTCGAGGTACATGCCTTCCCCGTCGCCCAGGGTGTAGGTCTTGTCTCGGGGCTTGGCATTGCGAATGGCGGTGTCCGTCAGTGGTGTGCAGAGCTTGGGCATTTTAGATCCATGACGTTTGGCGTTCGGTATCCCTGAACAAAGTATGGATACAAAAACGATGGCTGGTGATGGACGAGCTCAAACGTCGGCGCACAAAAAAACCGCGCCCCCATAGGGAGAAACGCGGTTTCATGGACTTCGCTGGATTACTACGGATGAGTAAGTGGTGCCTCCGGCCGGAATCGAACCGGCACGCCTTTCGGCGCTTGATTTTGAGTCAAGTGCGTCTACCAATTCCGCCACAGAGGCTGCAAGCGCAGGCGCGCATCTTAGCACATGCGATGCCAAAAAGACCAGTGCCCGTGCGCACGGTTCAGGCGTATGATCTCGCCTACCTTGAGAAACGACCGCCGGCAGTGCGGTGCGCATAATGAAGAATAAGAAGATACGCGAGATTATCCTCGGCAAGGCGCTCGATCCGATGCAGAGCGAGACCCGCCATTCGATGGCGCTGGTCGCCTTCCTGGCCTGGGTCGGATTGGGTGCGGACGGCCTGTCCTCGTCCGCCTACGGTCCCGAAGAGACCTTCCGTGCGCTGGGCGCTCATACCCACCTCGGCCTCTACCTGGCGGTGGCCACCGCGGTCACCGTCTTCGTCATCGCACTCGCCTACAACCAGGTGATCGAGCTGTTCCCGACCGGGGGCGGGGGCTACCGCGTCGCCACCAAGCTGGTCGGGCCTTATCTTGGCCTGGTCTCGGGCTGCGCGCTGGTCCTCGACTACGTGCTGACCATCGCGATCTCGATCGCCTCCGGGGTCGATGCGCTTGCGTCCTTTTTGCCGCTCGGCTTCCAGGACTATAAATTGTGGGCCGAGGCCTTCTTCATCGGCCTGCTGATCGTGATGAACCTGCGCGGCCTGAGGGAGGCGATCCAGATCCTGCTGCCGATCTTCCTCGGCTTCGTCGCCACCCACCTGGTGCTGATCGTGTACGGCATCGTCGCGCATGCGTCGCACCTGCCGGCGCTGGTGCCGAATACCCTGGGCGAGACGCGCGAACTGGCGGGCAGCATCGGCTGGGCCGGCGTGGCCGGGATGCTGCTGCTGGCGTATTCGCAGGGCGGCGGTACCTATACGGGCCTGGAGGCGGTATCGAACAACGTCAACCTGCTGGCCGAGCCGCGCGTGCGCACCGGGAAGATCACGATGTTCTACATGGCGGTGTCGCTGGCCGTGACCGCCGGCGGCATCATCCTGCTCTACCTGCTGTGGGAGGTGCGGCCGGTGGCCGGCGAAACCCTGAACGCCACCACCTTCCGCCACATCATCGGCAACATGGGCATGCACAGCGAGATGCTGAATCACGTGCTGCTGGCCGTGGCGCTGGCCTTCGAGGCCGGGCTGCTGTTCGTCGCCGCGAATACCGGCTTCCTGGGCGGTCCCTCGGTGCTGTCGAACATGGCGTCGGACTCCTGGGTGCCGCACCAGTTCCGCTATCTGTCGACCCGCCTGGTGAAGGAGAACGGGATCCTGGTGATGGGCATCGCCGCGCTGGCGATCCTGTTCTGGACCGGCGGCCAGGTCGCCTTGCTGGTGGTGCTGTATTCGCTGTCGGTGTTCCTGACCTTCGCGATTTCGCTGTTCGGCCTGTGCCTGTACTGGTGGCGCCACCGCAAGGACACGGACAACGTGCGCTGGGTGCGGCGCTTCCTGTTGTCCCTTGGCGGATTCGTGATCTGCGCCGGCATCCTGGCGATCCTGCTGGTCGAGCGCTTTACGCAGGGGGGCTGGGCCACGGTGCTGATCATCGCCGCGATCGCCGGCCTGTGCGTCGTCATCCGCAACCACTACCGCGAGACCAAGCGCGCGATCAGCTCGGTCGACCAGGTGTTCGCGGACCAGCCCTTTGGGCCCGAGAAGGAGTCGGTCGAGCCGGATCCGGAAGCGCAGACCGCGGTCTTCATCGTCGGTAACTCGCGCGGCGGCGGCCTGCATGCGCTGCTGTGGGTGTTGCGCATGTTCCCGGGCCACTTCAAGAACTTCCTGTTCGTGAACGCGCGCACGGTCGATGCGCATGCCTACGGCGGCGAGGGCGCGCTCGAAAAGATGCGGGAGGATGCGGCGGAGACGCTGGAATACTTCGTCGATTTCTGCCAGAGCCACGGGATGGCGTCGGCGTCCTATATCGGCTTCGGCACCGACGCGGTGGATGAGATCACGCGCATGTGCGAGCAGATCAATCGCGAGTACCCGAATACGATCTTTTTCACCAGCAAGCTGATCTTCGCACGGGACAACTGGTTCACCCGGCTGCTGCACAACCAGGCGGCGCTCGCCGTCCAGCGCCGCCTGCACCTCGAGGGATTACAGATGGTGATCCTGCCGATGAAAGTCTGAGCGGGCGCGGACCGTCAACGCGCCATCTGCCGGCGCAGCGCACGCAGCGCCGGCACCGGCCCCGTGACCTCGAGCGCATGCGCGCGCACGGTCACGGCGATTTCCTTGCCGCCACGCGTGCAGTAACGCACGGCGCCGGGGATGCGTTCGGCCGGCGCATAGCCGAGCCGGCCCAGGGCATTGTCCAGCGTGCAGACCAGGTGGCAGGCTTCGAAACGGGTCGTGACCTCGAAACGGCCCGGCATCATGGTCAGCGTCGGCAGCAGGCCGCCGGCGAGGATCGGCAGCACGATATAGGCCAGCGGCGCGCCCGGATCCAGTTGCCAGAACGCATACATCAGCGCCGGCAGGCCCAGCGCCAGCGTCAGCGCCAGCCACGCCAGGCGTTGCGGAGAACCCAGGGAGGAGGTGCGGCGCGCCTGTTCCGGGACGCGCACGATATCGGAAAACGTCACGCTTTTCATGATGGCTCCTTGGCTGGCGATGCCGCCGGATAGCGGGCACATCCACCATTCTGATAATGTAAGCCAAGGAGGAATTGATTTTTCTCAAGTGGGCTCTTGCAGGAAATGAAGTGTTTTCGTTACGGAAATTCGTAGTCAAACAATGCTAATTTCCGGCAGAAAACGGCTGAGATTTGTGCGCAATCTAACAGTTGACAGGTTGGACCGAACTTAAGCTGCTATCAAGGATCGGTGTCAGTACGCCGTACCCCGGATAGTATGTCCCGACAACTTATCTCAGGAACTATCATGAAACTGAAATCTCTCGTTCTGAGCGCCCTCATCGCGGGCGCGGCGTGTGCCTCCCAGGGCGCCGCCGCCCAGGCGATCGACCGGACCGCTCCGCTAGTGACAGCGGGCGACGGCGTGGGCGGCTTCAACGCGCATTTCGGCGATACCTTCGCGGCCTCGACCGTCGGCAATACCTTCACCGATATCTTCACCTTCAACATCGGCACGCCTTTCGATGCCGCTTCTTCCCTGACCTCGTCCTACCTGAACACCCCGCAGACCAAGGACCTCTTGATCACCGGCTTCAGCCTGTACCGCTACGATCCGGCGACCATGGCGATCCTCGGCACGGCAATCGCCGGCATCAACGACACCGGCTTCGGCTCGCATCCAACCGATTCCTGGTCGCTGACGGCGTATGGCCTGAATAGCGGCTACTACGCGCTGAAGGTCGACGGGAAGGTGCTGGGAGCGGGCGGCGGCGCCTTCGGCGGCGATTTGACGGTGTCGCCGGTGCCGGAACCGCAGACCTGGGGCATGCTGCTGGCCGGCCTGGGCCTGCTCGGCGTGGCGGCGCGGCGCAAGCTGGTGCCGGTCAGGATCTGAATGACGCGAAGGGATCGCGGATACGAAAAAGCCACCTGCTCAGGTGGCTTTCTCGTTTCAACGCCGCTGGTACAGGCGGAAGCGCTCGGTGCGGTCGGAGGGCCGGCGGCCTTCCCACAGCAGGGTCCAGTCGCGCGGGTGGAAGTCGTCCAGCACGATCTGGCCGCCGCGCGGACCGTCGCCGGTCTGGAGCACGCTCTGGCGGTTCGCATCCGCATGCGCGCCGTCGGCGAGCTTCCTGAGGCTTTCCTGCAGCAGCAGGTAGCTGCACTTGCCGCCCTCGACGCCGGCGAAGGGCAGGTGGCCGAAGTAGGCGAAGGAGGCGCGCTGGGCCGGGCCGACGTTGGTGTCGATGCAGTCGGCATTCGCCGGCAGGCGTGCCGCGATCTGCTGGCCGACGCTGGCGTAGCTCCTGGCGTAGTTCAGGTCCGGCATGAACAGGGTCATCAGCAGCACCCACAGCAGGATCAGGCCGCCGGACGACAGCACCACGGCGCGCCACAGCACCGAAGGCTGGCGCGACAGGCGCCAGTGCACCAGCAGGAACCAGCCGACCGTGGTGGCGGCGGCGACGATGAAGGCGACGATGCCGAATTCCGGCTTGAAGCCGGGCACCAGTTTCAGCGCGTTCTTTGCGAGCTGGGCCGGCCAGCCGGTCAGCTTGGCGACCCAGAACAGCCAGACGAAGCCGCCCAGCAGGCTCAGGACCATCACCGAGAACCAGTCGATCGCATTGATGGTGCCGCGTTTCATGGTCGGCAGGCCGAAGGCGGCCATCAGGGCCATCGGCGGCAGCAGCTTGAGCAGGTCGCCGTTTTCCGGCACCGGATCGCACAGCACCAACAGCGCCAGCAGGCCGACGAAGCAGGTCGGCAGGATGATGTGCAGCATGCCGTGCTGGCGGCGCCAGGCCCAGGCGGCCCAGGCGGCGAAGGGCCAGGCCGGCCAGCAGAACCAGATGCCGACGCGGAAGAAGGCGCCGATCGAATGCCAGCTCGGCACGCTCAGCTGGCCAGCGTTCCAGACCAGCCATTCGCTCACCGGCGACAGGCCATAGGGTTGCACCAGCATCGCGGGCAGGATCCAGACCAGCATCACCAGCACGGCCGAGCCAGCGGCCAGGCCCAGGTTGCGCAGCACGGGACGGGCGGGCAGTTTCAACAGGCGGGTGCACAGGAGCAGCGCGCCCAGCAGCACGATGGGGGAGGCGACGCCGCGGGTCAGTGCCAGCGCGCCCAGCACCAGGCCGGTCAGGGCCGCGTTGCGGCGGGACGGATCCTCGATATAGCGCACCGAACGGTAGAGGAACCAGGCCAGCAGCGAGCCCTGCAGGGTCACGGCCAGGGTTTCATGGCTTTGCAGCAGCAGGCCCAGGCAGCCCAGGTAGATCAGGACGGCGGTGTCGGCCAGGGTGCGGCCATAGTCGTCGGGTTCGGGCTGGCCGCCGAAGGCCAGGCGCAGGGGCTGGGCTTCCGCGCGCCGGCCCAGGCGGAACGCGGTCTGCCACAGCGAGACGGTGCCGAGCACGAAGATGCCGATGGTCGACAGGCGCGCCGCCAGCACGTCGCCCACCAGCCAGCCGAACAGCTTGATGCACAGCGCGCCCAGCCAGAAGGCCAGCGGACCTTCCTCGGGCGAGGGCAGGCCGGCGATATTCGGCAGCAACCAGTCCTTGAAACCGCCGTGCGCCATGGTCCACATGATGCCGAAGCTGGCGGCGTCGTCCTTCCAGGGATCGCGCCCGATCAGGCCCGGCAGGATGTATAACAGCCCAAGTGCATACAGGGCCCATCGTGGCAGCGCGAGGGTGGCGGCGGCTGGGAGGCGGACTGGTTTCATCGATAGTGTTGCGTGATGTGCTGGAATAATGTCGCGCTAGTATAGCGGCAAAAAAAAAGGAAGCCCCAGGGCTTCCTTCTCGGAGACCCGAAGGCCTCCTGACAGTGCGCTCGCCGGGGAATTAGCCGTTGGCGACGCTGGTCTTCGAGCCGACCGAACCGAACTTCTGGCGGAATTTCTCGACGCGGCCAGCGGTGTCGACGATCTTGTGCTTACCGGTGAAGAACGGGTGCGATTCAGCCGACACCTCGATCTTGACCAGCGGGTATTGCTTACCTTCGAAATCGATGGTTTCGCGGGTGTTGATGGTCGAACGGGTGATGAATTTGAAATCGCAGGACAGGTCGTGGAAGACGACTTCGCGGTAATCCGGATGGATATCGGTTTTCATGTTTTGCCTCGGTTAAGTTGGTAGCCAAAAGGCACTTCGTCGGTCGCGCTGCTTCTTGACCCGATTGCCGATCACTTGCCATGGGTGGTAATGAACCGGAGATTATATGTCAGCCGGAGCCACGAGGCAACCTTCCAGGGTTCAGGCATGGGGCAGGCGCGACATCATGGTCAGGATCATGCCGCCGAAACCGATGACCATGGTGATGGTGGCTGCCGCCATCCACTTGCTCAGGCGTGAGGATTCGCCATGGATGTCCGTTTTGAGGATCTGAACGAATCGTGGCGCATAAAGCAGAAAAGGCGAGTTCGACTCGCCTTTTCCGTGGATCCCGTTATCTCAAACGGCAGGGATCAGCCGCCGCGACGCATCATGTCGAAGAACTCGACATTGTTCTTGGTCGCGCGCATCTTGTCGAGGATGAACTCCATCGCCTCGATCTCGTCCATCGAGTACAGCAGCTTGCGCAGGATCCAGATCTTCTGCAGCTGGTCCGGCTTGATCAGCAGTTCTTCGCGGCGGGTGCCCGATTTGTTCAGGTTGATCGCCGGGTAGACGCGCTTCTCGGCCAGGCGGCGCTCGAGGTGCACTTCCATGTTGCCGGTACCCTTGAATTCTTCGTAGATCACGTCGTCCATGCGCGAACCGGTTTCGATCAGCGCGGTGGCGACGATGGTCAGCGAACCGCCTTCCTCGACGTTACGGGCGGCGCCGAAGAAACGCTTCGGACGCTGCAGGGCGTTGGCGTCGACACCACCGGTCAGCACCTTGCCCGAGGCCGGGATCACGGTGTTGTAGGCGCGTGCCAGGCGGGTGATCGAGTCCAGCAGGATCACGACGTCCTTCTTCATTTCGACCAGGCGCTTGGCCTTTTCCAGCACCATCTCGGCGACCTGCACGTGGCGGGTGGCCGGTTCGTCGAAGGTCGAGGCAACCACTTCGCCGCGCACCGAACGCTGCATCTCGGTCACTTCCTCGGGACGTTCGTCGATCAGCAGGACGATCAGGGTGACGTCCGGGTGATTCGCGGTGATCGCGTGGGCGATGTGTTGCAGGATGACCGACTTGCCGGATTTCGGCGATGCCACCAGCAGGCCACGCTGGCCCTTGCCGATCGGGGCGATCAGGTCGATGATGCGGCCGGTGATGTTTTCCTGGCCGTTCATGTCGCGCTCCAGGCGCAGCGGCTCGTTCGGGTGCAGCGGCGTCAGGTTCTCGAACAGGATGCGGTGCTTGGAGGCTTCCGGCGATTCGCCGTTGACCTTGTCCACCTTCACCAGCGCAAAATAGCGCTCGCCATCCTTCGGCGTACGCACTTCCCCTTCGATCGAGTCACCCGTATGCAGGTTGAAGCGGCGGATCTGCGACGGCGAGATGTAGATGTCGTCGGTCGACGCCATGTAGCTCGCATCGGGCGAACGCAGGAAACCGAAACCGTCCGGCAGCACCTCGAGCGCGCCGTCGCCGAAAATCTGTTCGCCTTGTTTCGCGCGCTTCTTGAGGATCGCGAACATCAGTTCTTGTTTGCGCAGGCGGGCTGCGTTGTCGATATCCAGGCTGATCGCCATCTCCAGAAGGGCGGAGACGTGCATTGCCTTCAGTTCAGATAAGTGCATGTGTCGGGTGTCCCGTGACGGGAAAGTAAAGGTAGGGGAGGGAACTACGTGGGTTGATTAAAAGAGAAGCATCGGAGTCGATGGCCTTCCCGGACCGGAATGGCGGCAGTGCGGGCGCGCTGCCGCCGGCTATGGTATCAGATGTTGCTATCGATGAAAGCAGTCAGTTGGCCTTTTGCCATTGCGCCGACCTTCTGGGCCGCCGCCACGCCATTCTTGAACAGGATCAGGGTCGGAATGCCACGGATGCCGAACTTGGCCGGCACGGCCTGGTTCGCATCGACGTCCATCTTCGCGATCAGGAGCTTGCCGTCATATTCCTTAGCGACTTCTTCGAGGATCGGGGCGATCATCTTGCAGGGGCCGCACCACTCGGCCCAGAAGTCGACCAGGACCGGGCGCTCGGACTTCAGCACGTCGGTTTCGAAAGATGCATCGCTAATGTGTTTGATGTTTTCGCTCATGTTTTCCTCAGTGAGAGGTAGGTCAATTAACGCCTGAACGCACAATGGTGGAGACACTGTGTGCAATATTCAATAGTGGAAGTGCTGCAAGGAGGTGTCAGGCGGGGGTTAGCTGAAATAATAACCGATTTTCCTGAAACGTGTTCGCAAGCTTTGTACAAAATCTTAACACGTTGTGGCGCACTGCAAGCGCGCCACAGTTTTAGCCCTTGCCAGGCTGGCGGACGGCGGATCGACCTGAACCTATTATTGCCGACGATGTCGCCGTCTGTACATGGGGCCGGCGGAATTATTTTGCGGCGTGGTGCAAGCGGCAAGCTTCAGGTGACGCTGCCGGTAAACTTGTACAGCTGGCCCGGATGCCACATGGTCGCCACCGTCGCCACCCGGCCCTGCGAGGTGGTGCGGCGCCGCAGCACCAGGCAGGCGCTGCCGGCGTCGACGTCCAGCATCTCGGCCACCTCGCGCGGCGCCGGCAGCGCTTCGATGCTGTAGGTCGCATCCTGCAGGGGCGCGGCCACCATCAGGTGTTCGTTCGGGGTGACGCGGGTATAGTCCTGGTCGAGGTAGGCGGGGGCGCAGGCCGGGTTGACCCAGCGGTCCTCGATCTGGATCGGCTGGCCGTTCTCGTGGTGCACGATCACGGAGTGGAACAGCGGCGTGCCAGGTTCCAGTTCGAACTGCAGGGCCAGCGCCTCGCCGGCGGGCGCCTGCTCCAGCAGCAGCGGGCGGCTGGTGTGGGCGTGTCCGCGGGCGCGCACCTCGTCGGCGATGTTGCGGATCTCGACCAGCGTGGCCTGGTATTTTTGCGGCGCGACGAAGGTGCCCGCGCCCTGGCGCCGGGTCAGCACCTGTTCGGCGGTCAGCTCGCGCACCGCGCGGTTGACGGTCATGCGCGAGACGCCGAACTGGCGCACCAGCGCCTGCTCGGACGGCACCAGGTCGCCTTCCTTCCAGCGGCCGGAGGCGATCTCGCCCATCAGGTAATCCTTGATGCGCTGAAAAATGGGGGTGGCGTCTTGCGCGAACTGTTCGTCCAAACTACTCTCCGGGATTCAGGTGTGTCTTGTGCCGCTTGCCGAGTGACGCCACATTCTAGCACTGCGATTTGAAAGCAAGACCCGGGATGACGCCGCCTTGGCCATGCCGATACGATGATGGCATTCGACTCGTGGAGCATGGAGATTATCATGGACAAACTGGCT
Organism: Massilia sp. 01N410; assembly: GCF_056399665.1. Classification (NCBI taxonomy): domain Bacteria; kingdom Pseudomonadati; phylum Pseudomonadota; class Betaproteobacteria; order Burkholderiales; family Oxalobacteraceae; genus Massilia; species Massilia sp. 01N410. The sequence goes on from NZ_JBFTRV010000022.1 coordinate 74,923, forward strand.
TTCGACACCGACGCGGAGCGCTGGGCCGCGGTGCAGCAGCGCGCGCGCGAAGCCGACGGCATCTTCTATTACTCGGTGCGCAGCACCGGCGTGTACTGCCTGCCGTCCTGCCCGTCGCGCCCCGCCAAGCGAGCCAACGTCGCCTTTCACGCCACCCGTGAAGCCGCCGAAGCGGCCGGCTTCCGGCCCTGCCTGCGCTGCAAGCCGGACCAGCCGCCGCTGGCCGAGCGCCAGGCGCAGGCGGTGGCGCGGGCCTGCCGCCTGATCGACGCCGCGGAAGACGAACCTGACCTGGCCAGCCTGGCCGAGGCCAGCGGCATGAGCCGCTTTCACTTTCACCGCGTGTTCAAGGCGCATACCGGGATCACGCCGAAGGCCTATGCGGCGGCGCGCCGCGCCGAACGACTCAAACGCGGACTGGCGCAGGCCGCCACCGCGACCGAGGCGGCGTATGACGCAGGCTTCAATTCGAGCGGCCGCTTCTACGCGGCCACGCCCGGCGTGCTGGGCATGACCCCGGGCCGCTGGCGTGCGGGCGGCGGCGGGGAGCGGATCCGCTTCGCCGTGGCGCAGTGCTCGCTGGGAGCGCTGCTGGTTGCCGCCACCGGCAAGGGCATCTGCTCGATCCTGCTGGGCGACGATCCGGATGCGCTGGTGCGCGACCTGCAGGACCGTTTCCCGAAGGCCGAACTGATCGGCGCCGAAGCGGCATTCGAAGCGACGGTGGCGCAGGTGGTGGCGTTCGTCGAAGCGCCGCGCATCGGCCTCGACCTGCCGCTGGACCTGCGCGGCACCGCCTTCCAGCAGCGCGTCTGGCAGGCACTGCGCGCGATCCCGGCCGGCCGCACGGTGGGCTATGCCGAACTGGCCGCGCAACTCGGCATGCCGCAGGGAGCGCGCGCCGTGGCCGGGGCCTGCGCCGCGAATCCGGTGGCGATCGCCGTTCCCTGCCATCGCGTGGTGCGCAACGACGGATCGATTTCCGGCTATCGCTGGGGTGTGGAGCGCAAGCGTGCGCTGCTCGAACGGGAGAGCAGTGAATGAAGGATATCGATTGGGACCGTGCCGGCGCCGAGCTGGACGCCTATGGCTGCGCGGTACTGCCGGCGCTGCTGGATGCCGGCCAGTGCGCCGCCTACGCGGCGGCTTACGCGCAGCCGGACATGTTCCGCAGCCGGGTCGTGATGGAGCGCCACGGCTTCGGACGCGGCGAGTACCAGTATTTCTCGTACCCGTTGCCGCCCGACCTGGCGGCGCTGCGCGGCGCGCTGTATCCGCCGCTGGCGCGCATCGCCAACCGCTGGCAGGCGGCGCTCGGGCTGGACGGGCGCTATCCGCTGGAGCACGTACGCTATCTGGAGCGCTGCCGCGCCGCCGGTCAGGCCAGGCCGACCCCATTGCTGCTGCAGTACGGCCCCGGCGACTACAACTGCCTGCACCAGGACCTGTACGGCGAGCACGTGTTCCCGCTGCAGGTGGCGGTGCTGCTCTCGCGTCCGGGCGAGGATTTCAGCGGCGGCGAATTCGTCCTCACCGAACATCGCCCGCGCATGCAGTCGCGCGCCGAGGTCGTACCGCTGGCCCATGGCGATGCCGTCGTGTTCCCGGTCCACACCCGCCCAGTCAGCGGCACCCGCGGCCTCTACCGCGTCAACATGCGCCACGGCATCAGCCGCATCCGCAGCGGCCACCGCCACACCCTCGGCATCATCTTCCACGACGCCGCCTGACCTTCGGGGTCAGAAATTCGGGGTCAGAGCACTTTTCGGCACAAATTCGGGGTCAGAGCACTTTTTCGATCAAGTGCCTGACCTCACTTTCGGCCGCCCGCGCACGCCGATGCCGCCGGGACGGCCGATTTTCCGGGCGATGTCATCGACAAAATCCTGCGCCCCGAGCACCGCATTGGCCTTGCCGGCCTGCCGGATCTGGGCCAGCAGATGTTCAGGCATCGCTTCCCTGAACAGGTCGCGGTAGGCGGCGCGCCGTTCTCCTTCATGCATGCCGAGGCCCGTGTAGATCAGGTGCGGCGTGACCAGATTGTCTTCCGCGCCGAGCGCATTGGCCCGATAGCTCGACCACCGGTAGTGCGCCGGATCGCCGGCCATGCCCGCCCGCACCGGATTCAGCTCGATATAGCGCTGGCAGACCAGCAGGTAGCGTTCATCCTCGACCAGGCACGAGCGGAACCTGCCTTCCCACAAGGTACCGGTACGCGCATGCCGCCGGTTGAAATACTGGACATAGTGCTGGCCGAGGCGCCGCATGAGCACGCTTGGCCCGGTCTTGCTTCCCGATGACAGCAACAGGTGCACGTGATTGGTCATCAGGACATAGGCATGCACCTGGCATGCGGACTCGGCGGCGTATTGCCGGGCAAGGGTGAGATAGACGAGGTAATCGGCCTCGCAGCTGAAGCAGGAAGTGCGATTGTTCCCGCGCTGGATGATGTGGAGCGGTACCGCGGGCAGTACCAGGCGTGGTCGTCGTGCCATGGGATCGTGGGTGCATGAGAAGGCATGACCATATCGAAGCAGGGCGGATGGGGAATGATGAATCTCAATTGCGCGCGGGTCCTTGCCGCAAAAAGTGCTCTGACCCCGAATTTAGAGAAAAAAGTGCTCTGACCCCGAATTTGACCCTTGCGTGTTTTTCTATACACTCTGTTTCTTTATAAGAATGGAGAGCCCGACGATGCGCCTGAAACCTCTGCAGTCCGCCCTGTTCGTCCTGATGGCCGGCGGTGCCATGGCCGCGGCCCATGCCGATACCGTGATCGACAATGCCAACGGCTATACGCTCAACGCCAAGGGGGATGTCATCCAGTTCGCATCGATGGCCTTCGACGACAACGGCAGGATCATCGCGGTCGGCAGCGCGGGCGAGGTGGCGGCCAGGGCGCCGAATGCGAAGCACGTCGACCTGCAGGGCCGCACCGTGCTGCCCGGCCTGATCGATGCGCACGGCCACGTGTTCGGCCTGGGCGCGATGCTGACCCAGCTCGACCTGTCGACTTCCACCTCGCTGGACGGCGCCCTGAAATCCATCGCCGACTATGCGCGCGCCAATCCGCAGCAGGCCTGGGTGCGCGGGCGCGGCTGGAACCAGGAGATCTGGAAGCTGGGCCGCTTCCCGACCGCGAAGGAACTCGACGGCGCCGTAGCGGACCGTCCGGTGTGGCTGGAGCGCGTCGACGGCCACGCGGGCTGGGCCAACAGCCGCGTGCTGGCGCTGGCCGGCATCACGAATGCCACGCCGGATCCGGTCGGCGGCAAGATCGTGCGCGACGAGAAGGGTGTCGCCACCGGCGTGCTGATCGATGCCGCCCAGGCCCTGGTGACGAAAGTCCTGCCGCAGGAGACCGAGCAGGAAGGCCGCATCATGCTCGACCGCGCCCTCGAGAACATGGCCAGCGTCGGCCTGACCAGCGTGCACGACGCCGGCATCACGGCCGGCGAAGACAGGCTGTACCGCGACTACGCGGACCACGGCAAGCTGACCGCCCGCATCTACGCCATGATCGGCGGCACCGGTCCGGATTTTGACCAGTTGGCAAAAAATGGCCCGCTCCCCAGCTATGGCAAGGACATGTACGCGCTGGCCGCGGTCAAGCTGTATGCGGACGGCGCCCTGGGCAGCCGCGGCGCGGCCCTGCTGGCGCCCTACAGCGACGATCCGCATTCGCACGGCCTGCTGTTCCACACGAATAAGGAAATCGACGCGATGATCACCAAGGCCATCAAGAAGGGCTACCAGGTGAACGTGCACGCGATCGGCGACGCCGGCAACAAGCAGATCCTCGACACCTTCGCGAAGGAGATTCCGGCGAATAAAGCGCTGGACAAGCGCCACCGCATCGAGCATGCCCAGGTCGTGACCCTGAGCGACATTCCGCGTTTCAAGAGCATCGGCATCATCCCGTCGATGCAGCCGACCCACGCGACCTCGGACAAGAACATGGCCGAGACCCGCATCGGTGCCGAGCGCATGAAGGGCGCCTACGCCTGGCGCAGCTTCCTGCAGCAGGGCTCGCGCATCGCCTGCGGTTCCGACTTCCCGGTCGAGGCGCCGAACCCCTTCTTCGGCATCCACGCCGCCGTCACCCGCCAGGACAAGCACGGCCAGCCGATCGCCGGCTGGTATCCGGAGCAGGAGATGTCGCTGAAGGAAGCCTTCCGCTGCTTCACGCTGGACGCGGCCTACGCCGGCCACCAGGAAAAGACCCTGGGCTCGCTCGAAGCCGGTAAATACGCCGACTTCATCGTGATCGACCGCGATCTGTTCAAGATTTCGCCTTACGACATCTACAAGATCGGCGTGCTGGAAACCTGGGTGGCGGGACGCCAGGTCTATCAAAAGAAGTGAAAAGAGGGGCTTGACTAGGTTGTATAGACAACCTAGACTTTCTTGACATTCAAAGGAGCCTGCCATGACCAACGCTTCGCCGATGCAAGACCCCCGGTTCGATCCCACCCGCGACATCCGCGCCCCGCGCGGCAGCCAGCTCTCGTGCAAGAGCTGGCTGACCGAAGCGGCCTACCGTATGTTGCAGAACAACCTGGATGCCGAGGTGGCGGAGAACCCGCAGCACCTCGTCGTCTACGGCGGCATCGGCCGCGCCGCGCGCGACTGGGCCTGCTACGACCAGATCCTCGCCTCGCTGCGCGAACTCGAGGACGACCAGACCCTGCTCATCCAGTCCGGCAAACCGGTCGGCGTGTTCCAGACCCATCCCGACGCGCCGCGCGTCCTGCTCGCGAACTCCAACCTGGTGCCGAAATGGGCCAACTGGGAGCACTTCAACGAGCTCGATCGCAAGGGCCTGTTCATGTACGGACAGATGACGGCCGGCAGCTGGATCTACATCGGCACCCAGGGCATCGTGCAGGGGACCTACGAAACCTTTGCCGAAGCCGGCCGCCAGCACTTCGGCGGCGACATGAGCGGCCGCTGGGTCCTCACCGCCGGCCTGGGCGGCATGGGCGGCGCCCAGCCATTGGCCGCCACCTTCGCCGGCGCGGTCTCGCTGACGGTGGAGTGCCAGCAGAGCAGCATCGACTTCCGCCTGCGCACCCGCTACCTGGACAAGCAGGCGTTCAGCATCGACGAAGCCCTGCAGATGATCCGCGAGCACAAGCAAAACAAGGACGCGATCTCCATCGGCCTGCTCGGCAACGCCGCCGACGTGCTGCCGGAGCTGGTGCGCCGTGCAAAGGAAACAGGCATGGTGCCCGACCTGGTCACCGACCAGACCTCGGCCCACGACCTGATCAATGGCTACCTGCCGCGCGGCTGGACCGTCGAGCAGTGGAAAGCGGCCCAGCAGGACCCGGGCCAGCACGCCCAACTGAAGAAGGCCGCAGCGGAATCCGCAGCCGCCCACGTGCAGGCCATCCTCGACTTCCAGGCGATGGGCGCCAAGGCCGTCGACTACGGCAACAACATCCGCCAGGTCGCCTTCGACGAAGGCGTCAAGAATGCCTTCGACTTCCCCGGCTTCGTGCCGGCCTATATCCGCCCGCAGTTCTGCGAAGGCCGCGGCCCCTTCCGCTGGGTGGCCCTGTCGGGCGACCCGGAAGACATCTACAAGACCGACGCCAAGATCAAGGAGCTGTTCCCGCAGCATGCGCGCGTGCACCGCTGGCTCGACATGGCGCGCGAACGCATCGCCTTCCAGGGCCTGCCGGCGCGCATCTGCTGGCTGGGCCTCGGCGAACGCCACATCGCCGGCCTGGCCTTCAACGAGATGGTGCGCAAGGGCGAGCTGAAGGCGCCGATCGTGATCGGCCGCGACCACCTCGACACCGGTTCCGTCGCCAGCCCGAACCGCGAAACGGAAGCCATGCGCGACGGCACCGACGCCGTCTCCGACTGGCCGCTGCTGAACGCCATGCTGAACACGGCCGGCGGCGCGACCTGGGTCTCGCTGCACCACGGCGGCGGGGTCGGCATGGGATACTCGCAGCATTCCGGCGTGGTCATCGTGGCCGACGGCACCGAAGCCGCCGACAAGCGCCTGGCGCGCGTGCTGGTGAACGATTGCGCCTCCGGCGTGATGCGCCATGCCGACGCCGGCTATGAGCTCGCGATCGAAGCCGCCAAGCGCTTCGGCCTGAAACTCCCAATGATCAAATAAGCAGCACATGAGCACCATGAAACCAGCATCGAACCACCTGACCCTGCAGCCCGGCTCCCTCACCCTTGGCGAGCTGCGCGCCGTCTGGCAATCCGCCGGCAGCCTGTCGCTCGCTTCGGAAGCCTATGCCGCCATCGAAGCCTCGGCCGCCACCGTCCAGGCCATCGTCGCCAAGGGCGATCCGGCCTATGGCATCAACACCGGCTTCGGCATCCTGGCCAAGCGCCACATCCCGCAAGCCCAGCTCGAGCAGCTGCAGCAGAACCTGATCCTCTCGCACGCGGTCGGCACCGGCGAACTGCTGGCGGACCACATCGTGCGCCTCATCATGCTGACCAAGATTGGCAGCCTGGCGCGCGGCTTCTCGGGCGTGCGTCCGCTGATCGTCGATACCCTGATCGCCCTGTACAACGCCGGCATCATGCCCGCCATCCCGTGCCAGGGTTCGGTCGGCGCGTCCGGCGACCTGGCGCCGCTGGCCCACATGACCCTGGCGATGCTGGGCGTCGGCCAGGTGCGCATGAAGGGCGAGATCATGGATGCAAGCGCGGCCCTGCAAGCGGCCGGCATCGCGCCGGTGACGCTGGCGGCGAAGGAGGGCCTGGCCTTGATCAACGGCACCCAGGTCTCGACCGCGCTGGCCCTGCACGGCCTGTTCATGTCCGAGCGCCTGCTGGAAGCGGCGATGGTGAGCGGCGCGCTGTCGCTGGATGCCGCCCGCGGCAGCGACGCGCCCTTCGACCCGCGCGTGCATGCGGTGCGCGGCCAGCCGGGCCAGATCGCGGCGGCGAAGATTTATCGGGAACTGGTGGCGGGCAGCGCGATTCGCGCCTCCCACCTGGTCGGCGACGAACGCGTGCAGGATCCCTACAGCCTGCGCTGCCAGCCGCAGGTGATGGGCGCCGTGATGGACCTGATCGCCCAGGCCGGCCGCACGCTGCTGATCGAAGCGAATGCCGTCACCGATAACCCGTTGATCTTCCCGGACGCCGGCGACACCGGCGCGGGCATGATCGTTTCCGGCGGCAATTTCCACGCGGAACCTGTCGCCTTCGCGGCCGACACCCTGGCGCTGGCCATTGCCGAGATCGGCGCCCTGGCCGAGCGCCGCATCGCGCTGCTGATCGATTCCACGCTGTCCGGCCTGCCGCCTTTCCTGGTCAAGGAACCGGGCGTGAATTCCGGTTTCATGATCGCCCACGTGACCGCCGCGGCCCTGGCTTCGGAGAACAAGTCGCTGGCGCATCCGGCCAGCGTCGACAGCCTGCCGACCTCGGCCAACCAGGAAGACCACGTCAGCATGGCCACCTTCGCGGCGCGCCGTCTCGACCAGATGGCGCACAATACGGGTGTCATCGTCGGGATCGAACTGCTGGCCGCGGCGCAGGGCATCGAATTCCACCGTCCGCTGACCAGTTCAAGCCACCTGGAGCACGTGCACGCCCAGCTGCGCACGCGGGTGGCGGCCTTCGACGAAGACCGCTTCTTCGCGCCTGACATCGAGGCGGCGAAGCGGATGGTGATGGCGGGCGAGCTGTCCTCGCAGTGCCGCGAATTGTTCACCGCGCTGCATCCTTAAGCGACAAGGAGGGGTAATGGATTTCAGGTTCAAGGCGGGCACCCTGCCGCTGCTGGTATCGATGCCCCACGTGGGCACCGACATTCCCGACGAGCTGGCAGCAAGCCTGACGCCTTGCGCGGCGGCGCGCGCCGACACCGACTGGCACCTGACGGAGCTCTACGGCTTCGCCCAGGAGATGGGCGCCTCGGTGCTGTCGGCGCGCTGGTCGCGCTACCTGATCGACCTGAACCGTCCGCCGGAAAACACCAACCTCTACCCGGGCCAGGACACCACCGGCCTGTGCCCGGTCGACACCTTCGGGCGCGAGCGCCTGTACCGCGAAGGCATGGAGCCCGATGAGGCGGAGGTCCGGCGCCGCCTGGAGCAGTACTGGCGGCCCTACCACGACCAGCTGCGCGCGGAACTCGACCGCCTGCTGGCCGAGCATGGCAGGGTGGTGCTGTGGGACGCGCACTCGATCGCATCCGAGGTGCCGCGCTTCTTCGAGGGCCGCCTGCCGGACCTGAACTTCGGCACCGCCGACGGCAAGTCCTGCTCGCGGCAGCTGGAAGGCGCGATGATCAAGCTGGTGGACAGCCAGGACCGCTTTTCCTTCGTCTTCAACGGCCGCTTCAAGGGCGGCCACATCACGCGCTTCTACGGCAACCCGGCCGCCGGCGTGCACGCGATCCAGCTCGAGATGGCGCAGTGCCTGTACATGAACGAGAGCGCGCCCTTCGACTACCGTCCGGACCTGGCCGGCCGGATCCAGCCGCTGCTGCGCGAGCTGCTCGGCGCGGCCGTGGAGTGGGTGCGAACGTGAGCGCGAACCAGCTGTTTGCGCGCCACGCGCTGCTGCCCGGCGGCTGGCAGGACGACGTCCTGCTGGAATGGGACGATGCCGGCAATCTGACGTCGGTGCGGCCGGGGGCCGAGCCCGGCGCGCGGGTGGTCGATTACGTCCTGCCGGGGATGGTCAACCTGCACTCCCACGCCTTCCAGCGCGCCATGGCGGGCCTGGCCGAAAAGGCGGGCGATACCCAGGACAGCTTCTGGACCTGGCGCGAACTGATGTACCGCTTCGCCGGCCGCATCACGCCGGAACAGATGGAGGCGGTGGCCGCCCAGCTGCACGCCGAGTGCCTGCGCCATGGCTACACCTCGATCTGCGAATTCCACTACGTGCAGCGCGACCCGGACGGCGAGCTGTATGCGAATCCGGCCGAGACCGCGCTGCGCATCGCCCAGGCCGCGCGCCGCACCGGCATCGGGCTCACCATGCTGCCCGTGATGTACAGCTACGCCGGCTTCGGCGAGCAGCCCTTGACACCCGGACAGCGGCGCTTCCGCACCGATCCGGAACTGGTGCTGCGCATCGTCGAGGCCCTCGAAAAGCAGCGCGGCCCGCAGATCGAAGTGGGCGCGGCCCCGCATTCGCTGCGCGCCGCCTCGGCCGGCCAGCTGCGCGAGCTGGTCGCGGGCCTGCCTGCCGGCCGGCCGCTGCACATCCACATCGCCGAGCAGCAGCTCGAGGTCGAGCAGTGCATGGAGGCGCTGGGTGCGCGTCCGGTCGACTACCTGATGAACCAGGTCGAGGTCGACCAGCGCTGGTGCCTGGTGCACGCGACCCATTTGTCGGACCGCGAGACGGCCGCGCTGGCCGCCAGCGGCGCCGTGGCCGGCCTGTGCCCGACCACCGAGGGCAATCTCGGCGACGGCCTGTTCCCGCTGACGCCCTATCTCTCCGCCGGCGGCGTGTTCGGCATCGGCAGCGACAGCCATGTGTCCCAGAGTCCGGTCGAAGAACTGCGCTGGCTCGAATACGGCCAGCGCCTGGTGCGCCAGCAGCGCAACGTGGCCGTCGACGGCGCCTGCCGCGACGTCGGCACCTATCTGTGGCAGCAGGCCCTGCGCGGCGGCGCCCGGGCCTCCGGGCGCGCCGTGGGCAGCCTGGAGGCGGGACGGCGCGCCGACCTGCTGGTGCTGGACAGCGCCCATCCGAACCTCGACGGCGTGGATGCCGGCGAGGTGCTGGGCCGCTTCCTGTTCTGCGGTAACGACAACCTGGTGCGCGACGTGCTGGCCGGCGGCCAATGGGTGGTGCGCGACGGCCGCCACGTCGACCAGGATGCGATCGCCCGGAATTACACGCAGGCCGTGCGCGCACTGCGCGAAAGGAGTCAGCCATGACGATGCTCATTCCCTATGCCGGCCTGAGCCCGGTGTCCTGGAAGAACGGCGGCGGCAGCACGACGCAGATCGCGGTCTTCCCGCCGGACGCCGGCTTCGAGGACTTCGACTGGCGCGTCAGCCTGGCGACGATCGCCGAGGATGGCGCCTTCTCCGAGTTTCCCGGCATCGAGCGGACCCTGGCCCTGGTCGACGGCCACGGCATGACGCTCGAGATCGACGAGCGGTCGGTGCTGCTGACCAGGGCCGACCCGGTGGCCGCCTTCGACGGCGAATCGCGCGTGGTCGCCAAGCTGAATCGCGGACCGAGCACGGATTTCAATGTGATGACCCGGATCGAGCGCTGCTACCACCGGTTCGGCCGGCGCGTGCTGAGCGGCGAATCGCGCTTCATCGCGCGCGCCCCCGTCACCGTGCTGTTCCTGGCCGAGGGCGACAGCCTGGAACTGTGCAGCGACCACCAGCGCATCAATATGGTGCGCTACGACGCCGTGCTGCTCGACCAGGGCACGACCTGGACCCTGCAGGCGGGGCAGGGCGTGATCTTCATCGCCGACATCCATTACTACGACAGCGAGGAAGACCTCGAGGAAGGCGATGGCCACTATGAGTGAGCGCGCTGCGCATGTCGATCTTCTGTTCGTCCACGCGCGCCTGGCTACCATGGCCGGCGGCTACGGCATCGTCGAGGACGGCGCGGTGGCGGTGCGCGATGGCCGCATCGCCTGGGTGGGACCGCGCAGCGAAGCCCCGGCCGCAGACCGCGAGCACGATTGCGGCGGCCTCTGGCTCACGCCCGGCCTGGTCGACTGCCACACCCACATCATCCACGCCGGCAACCGCAGCGACGAGTGGGAGGCGCGCCTGAACGGTGCCAGCTACGAAGACATCGCCCGCCAGGGCGGCGGCATCATGTCGACCGTGCGCGCAACCCGCGCGGCCAGTGACGACGAGCTGCTTCGCCAGAGCGCACCGCGCATCGAGGCCCTGCTGGCCGAGGGCGTGACCACGCTCGAGATCAAGTCCGGTTATGGGCTCGACCTGGCATCCGAAGCGAAGATGCTGCGCGCGGCGCGCCGGGTCGGCGAGCTGCTGCCGGTGGAGGTGGCCACCACCTTCCTCGGCGCGCATGCGCTGCCGCCGGAATTCGCCGGCCGCGCCGACGACTACATCGATGAGATCTGCGAGCGCATGCTGCCGGCGCTGGCGGACGAGGGCCTGGTCGACGCCGTCGACGCCTTCTGCGAACGGATCGGCTTTTCGCATGCGCAGACGGCGCGCGTGTTCGAGGCTGCGCGGCGACTCAAGCTGCCGGTCAAGCTGCACGCCGAACAGCTGTCCGACCAGGGTGGCGCGGCGCTGGTGGCGGAATACGGCGGCCTCTCGGCCGACCACCTGGAACACCTGTCGGCGCAAGGCGCGGCGGCGATGGCGCGCGCCGGTACGGTGGCGGTGCTGCTGCCTGGCGCCTACTACTTCCTGCGCGAGACCGTGATGCCGCCGCTGGCCCTGCTGCGCGAAGCGGGCGTGCCGCTGGCGGTGGCGACCGACTGCAATCCGGGCACCTCGCCCATGACCTCGCTGCTGCTGGCGATGAACATGGCCTGCACCCTGTGGCGCATGACGCCGCTGGAAGCCCTGCTGGGCGTGACCGCGAACGCGGCGCGCGCGCTGGGCCGCGGCGACATCGGCACCCTCGAGCCGGGCAAGCGCGCCGACTTCGCGCTGTGGGACATGGCCCGTCCGGCCGACCTGGCCTATGCGATCGGTGCGAATCCCTGCCGGGGCGTGGTGAATGCCGGTGTGCCGCGCGAGCCGCGGGTAAGCCTGTCTTTTTAATCACGGCTATCATGGCGTAGCCCGGCGGCTCATCCGCCGGCTTCACGACATGGAGGCGTATGCGCAGGTTTGCCTTGCTGGTGCTGGTGTGCTTGGTCTGCTGTGCGGCGTCGGCGGCGCCGCCGGCCGACCGGGTATTGAAGGTCGGTTCCAAGCGCTTCACCGAGTCCTATATCCTGGGCGAGATCCTGGCGCAGACGGCCGCGCCGGTGACGCGCGTCGAGCATCGCCAAGGCCTCGGCAATACCGCCATCGTCCTGAATGCGCTGCGTACCGGCGCCATCGACGTGTATCCGGAATACCTCGGCACGATCGACCTCGAAATCCTCAAGAATCCCAAACCGACTTCGCTGGAAGCCATGCGGCAAGCCCTGCGTCCGCTCGGCCTGGGCGTGGGCGTGCCGCTGGGCTTCTCGAACGGCTATGCGCTGGCCACGCGCGGCGACGCCGGCATCACGACCTTGTCCGAACTGGCATCGAAGCCGGCCTTCAGGCTGGGGCTGTCGCATGAATTCCTGGGCCGGGCCGACGGCTGGCCGGGGCTGGCCAGTTACTACGGCCTGCCGCAGCAGCCGCGCGGGATCGACCACGGCATCGCCTACGAAGCCCTGAAGCAGCACCAGGTCGACGTCATCGACATCTATTCGACGGACGCCAAGATCCGCCAGTACGGCCTGCGCGTGCTGGACGACGACAAGCACTACTTTCCGCGCTACGACGCGGTGCTGCTGTACCGGCTCGACCTGCCGCAGCGCTTTCCCCAGGCCTGGCGCGCCTTGCAGGGCCTGGAAGGGAGAATCGCCAGCGATGCGATGATCGCGATGAATGCCGAGGCCGAATTGGAGGGCAAGCCGTTCGCGGCGATCGCGCGCGGCTGGCTGGCCCGGGAGGGCGGCCAGCCGGCGGCACCCGCCGGGGCGCCGGCCCCGCGCGACGGCCTGCTGGCCAAGACCTTCGGCAACGGCTTTGCGCAACTGGCGCGCCAGCACCTGATACTGGTGCTGGCCGCGGTGCTGCTGGGCTGTGCGGCCGGGATACCGCTGGGCGTGCTGGCGGCGCTGGCGCCGCGCCTGCGCCAACCGGTGCTGGCGGTGGCGGGGACCTTGCAGACCGTGCCTTCGCTGGCCCTGCTGGCCATCCTGATCCCGCTGCTGGGGCGGATCGGCACCGTGCCGGCGCTGGTGGCCCTGTGTGCCTACGCCCTGCTGCCCATCGTGCGCAATACCTGTACCGGCCTGCTGCAAGTGCCCAGTGGCCTGCGCAACGCCGCGCTGGCGCTGGGCCTGACGCGCCGCCAGGCGCTGCTGAAGGTCGAGCTGCCGCTGGCGGCGCCGGTGATCCTGGCCGGCGTGAAGACCGCCGCCGTGATGAGCGTGGGGACGGCGACCATCGCCGCCTTCATCGGCGCCGGCGGCTTCGGCGAACGCATCACCACCGGGCTGGCACTGAACGACAACGACATGCTGCTGGCGGGCGCGATCCCCGCCGCGCTGCTGGCCTTGCTGACGCAGGCCGGGTTCGAGCTGGCCGAGCGCCTGCTGGCGCGCCGGCGTCTATAAGGATTGTAGTTTGGAGCGTGTAGCGGAAATCGCGCGGTGCAGGATGCGCTCTGCGTGGAAGTCGTTCTCGCGCTGCGCCGCGATGATGTGCAGGCTGCGCGTGTAATTGTCGAGCCGAGACCGCAGCCAGGCCCGGTAGATGATCCGCGTGATCGGTTTGACGCTCAGTTTCATGTCCGTGTCCTCGTCTGGAGGGCACATTGTCATGCAGCGCGGCTTATTGCATTTGTGATCACTCAATCGGGCGCGGCAGTGTCCTGTCAACCGGCGCAGGGCGCTTTTAAGCCTCAGTTAAGCCATCTTAACCGCGCGTTACCGACGTAAGCATTTGTAAGCGACCATTCCGCCCGGGCTGTCCGGGGCGTATATTGAAATCGTTGGATTCAAGTCTCCCCTCCCATCTAATTGGGTTCACCCACGGCGCCACACGGCCCCGTGGGTTTTTTCTTGGCGCTGTTCGCGCCAAGTGTGGAATCTTTTCTGCAAGCCTGCGGTCCAATGTCGACCTGAACCGTTGACGGAGGCAGCATGCAAGCACGGCAGTTCGAACAGTTCCTGCAACGCCTGTCCTCTCTAACGCGGCGCCAGCGCGACCG
>NZ_JBFTRV010000023.1:0-86499 GCF_056399665.1 Massilia sp. 01N410
CCGACAAAGAAATGGTGATGCCGGGCGATAACGTGTCGATCACCGTCAAGCTGATCGCCCCGATCGCGATGGAAGAAGGTCTGCGCTTCGCAATCCGCGAAGGCGGCCGTACCGTCGGCGCCGGCGTGGTTGCCAAGATCATCGCCTAAGTAGTAAATAGCTTCACACCGGGAGGGACGTTCCTGTTCCTCCCAACAACAGAGTGTTGCGCGGTGCGTCCGCACCGCGTATAATGCTCGATTCAGCTAGAAGTTTATGTAGGGGAGTAGCTCAATTGGCAGAGCGTCGGTCTCCAAAACCGAAGGTCGCGGGTTCGATTCCCTCCTCCCCTGCCACCGAATTCGGTGCTCAGCACCCGAAAGTAAATTAAGTATGTCTAATCAATCCGTGCAAACCGTCAGCACCTCGAACGACAAGTTCAAGGTTGCGCTGGCAGCGATTGCTACGATTGCAGGCGTGGTTGGCTTTTTCATTCTGAAAGGCCAGAACAAACCAGCTCTGGTGTGCGCAGGCGCACTCGTGGCTGGTTTGGTCGTTGCCGTCCTGCTGTTGTGGACTTCCGCTACCGGGCGCGACTTCCTGGGCTTCGCCAAAGAGGCCGTGCGCGAGACGAAGAAGGTTGTTTGGCCCACTCGCAAGGAAGCGACCCAGATCACCATGGTGGTTTTCGGTTTCGTCCTCGTGATGGCGATTTTCCTGTGGGGCACGGATAAGATTCTCGAATTCCTGATGTACGACGTGATCCTGGGGTGGAAACAATAATGAGCGAAAACGTGCAAGATAACGTGCCGGGCGACGCCCCGGCACAAGACGCTGGTGCGCCGCTGAGTACTCCGGTCAGCAACAAGCGCTGGTACGTCGTGCATGTCTATTCCGGCATGGAAAAGAGCGTGATGCGCGGCCTGACCGAACGCATCGAGCGCGGCGGCATGCAAGAACAATTCGGCCGCATCCTGGTCCCGACCGAAGAAGTGGTCGAGGTCAAGAATGGCAGCAAATCGGTGTCCGAGCGCCGCTTCTTCCCGGGTTATGTGCTGGTCGAGATGGAAATGACCGATGAGTCCTGGCACCTCGTGAAGAACACGCCGAAAGTCACCGGCTTCATCGGCGGCAAGAGCAACAAGCCGACCCCGATCCCGGCCCGCGAAATCGACAAGATCATGCAGCAGGTCCAGGAAGGCGTCGAAAAGCCGAGGCCCAAAGTGCTGTACGAAGTGGGCGAACAGGTGCGTATCAAGGAAGGCCCGTTCACCGACTTCAACGGCAACGTCGAGGAAGTCAACTACGAAAAATCGAAGGTGCGTGTCACTGTCACCATCTTCGGCCGCGCAACTCCGGTGGAACTGGAGTTCGGGCAGGTAGAGAAAGTCTAAAAGCGCTGAATCGGAGCGTCGCAGCAGCAAGGCGGAATCCGGTAAGAGGAGCTCCGCCTGATAAGTGGTACAGGTGGAGCGCTACCACTCAATCGAGAGATTAGGAGCCATCATGGCAAAGAAAATCATCGGTTTTATCAAGCTGCAAGTGCCGGCTGGTAAAGCAAACCCCTCCCCCCCGATCGGTCCGGCCCTGGGCCAGCGCGGTCTGAACATCATGGAATTCTGCAAGGCCTTCAATGCCAAGACCCAAGGCATGGAACCGGGCATGCCGATTCCGGTGGTGATCACCGCCTTCGCGGACAAGTCCTTCACCTTCGAGATGAAGACCCCGCCGGCGACCTACCTGATCAAGAAGCTGTCGGGCGTCACCAAGGGTTCGGCCAAGCCGCACACCGACAAGGTCGGCACCCTGACCCGTGCCCAGGCTGAAGAAATCGCAAAAACCAAACAGCCGGACCTGACCGCTGCCGACCTGGACGCCGCTGTGCGCGTCATCGCCGGCTCGGCACGTTCGATGGGCATCACGGTGGAGGGTATCTAAATGGCTAAGCTGTCCAAGCGCGTCAAAGAAATGAAAGCCAAAGTGGATCGTAACAAGGTCTACGCTTTCGACAACGCAGTCGCAATCGTCAAAGAATTCGCTACCGCCAAGTTCAACGAGTCGATCGACGTCGCCGTCCAGCTGGGCGTGGACCCGAAGAAGTCGGACCAGGTCGTTCGCGGTTCCGTCGTTCTGCCGGCAGGTACCGGCAAGACCGTCCGCGTCGCTGTGTTCGCACAGGGCGACAAGGCCGAGCAGGCTAAAGCCGCCGGCGCCGACATCGTCGGTATGGAAGACCTGGCAGAGCGCGTGAAGGCCGGCGACATGCCGTTCGACATCGTGATCGCTTCGCCGGACACCATGCGTATCGTCGGTACCCTGGGTCAGATCCTGGGCCCGCGCGGCCTGATGCCGAACCCGAAGGTCGGCACCGTGACCCCGGACGTCGCTACCGCCGTCAAGAACGCCAAGGCCGGTCAGGTTCAGTACCGTACCGACAAGGCTGGTATCGTTCACGCCACCATCGGCCGCAAGTCGTTCTCGGACGAACAGCTGAAGACCAACCTGGTCGCACTGATCGACGCCCTGAACAAGGCCAAGCCGGCATCGTCGAAAGGCGTGTACCTGCGCAAGGTCGCTCTGTCGTCGACCATGGGCGCTGGCGTCCGCGTCGACCAGGGCACCCTGGCTGCCTAAGAAATAACGGAGCGTTAGCGCTCTTCGACGAAGCCGGGTTGACTGGCTTCTTCGACGAAGCCAGGTTAACTGGCTTCGTCGTCCCCGCGAAGGCGGGGATCCAAGTTTTAGACCCTGTAGTTGTTACGCGGGGCAGATCTTTGGGCTGGTGGGGCAACCCGCCAGGCAATCAAAGACCGTTGGGCCGAAAGCAGAGCGAGTTTTAGCACTGGCCGGAGGTTAATAGACAAACCCAACGCAGATGGCGAACCCGAACAAGTTTTGTAGTCGATGCTTTTGTCGTACTTCTTAACTTCGGACGCCGTGTTCGAACCGATGCGGGGGATGTCCCTCACATCATTTAAGGAGATTGACCGTGGGTCTTAATCTGAATGACAAAAAGGTCGTCGTCGAAGAAGTTAGCGCAAAAGTAGCAACCGCGCAAACCATCGTCGTCGCCGAGTACCGTGGCATCCAGGTTAGTGCTCTGACGAAACTCCGTGCAAATGCTCGTTCGCAGGGTGTGTACCTGCGTGTTCTGAAGAACACGCTGGCACGTCGCGCTGTGGAAGGCACCCAGTTCGCACCGCTGGCTGAGACCATGGTTGGTCCGCTGATCTACTCGATCTCGGATGACGCCGTTGCCGCAGCTAAAGTGATCGCTGACTTCTCCAAAACCAACGACAAGCTGGTGGTGAAGGGCGGTAACTACGCTGGTAAGAACCTGGATGTCGCTGGCGTCACCGCGCTGGCAAGCATCCCGAGCCGTGAAGTCCTCATCGCCCAGCTGCTGGGCGTCATGCAGGCTCCGGTTTCCGGCTTTGCACGAGTTCTGGCTGCCGTGGCAGCACAAAAAGGCGAAGGTTCCGCAGCTCCGGCAGAAGCCGAAGCGGAACCGGCAGCGGCTGAATAAGCCCTGGCTTTTTTGCTCAAGTACTAATCACACACTAAATATTTGGAGTTTCAAATGGCAATTAGCAAAGAAGAGTTCCTGGACGCAGTTGGCGCAATGTCGGTCATGGAACTGAACGACCTGGTCAAGGCTTTCGAAGAGAAGTTCGGCGTGTCGGCAGCTGCAATGGCAGCCCCGGCAGCTGGCGGTGCCGCTGGCGCCGGCGCAGCCGCTGCTGAAGAGCAGACCGAATTCAACGTCGTGCTGGCTGAAGTCGGCGCGAACAAGGTCGGCGTCATCAAGGCCGTCCGCGAAATCACCGGTCTGGGCCTGAAAGAAGCCAAGGACCTGGTCGACGGCGCACCGAAGACCGTCAAGGAAGCCCTGCCGAAAGCTGACGCTGAAGCCGCCAAGAAGAAGCTGGAAGAAGCTGGCGCCAAGGCCGAGCTCAAGTAATACATATGCAAAGGGCGCTGGCAACGGCGCCCCGAGCCGGAGTCAAAGCTTGCAGACCCCCGCCGGAAGGTGGGGTATGCGGCTTTGGCTCTTTTGTCGTCCCTGCAGCACTTGTACTACCCCGGCAGCACAGCAGTAATCAGCAGTAATCGTATCACAGCAGTACCGGCTGTCCCTTAATACCTGGCGGAACGCGACGAGTTTTGAGGCCTTGCATGTGGTGCGTCGACCACTGGCAATTCCTGAAGTCTCATCCCTTTCTGTCACTCACGGAGTGTCCATGCACTACTCATTTACTGAGAAGAAACGCATTCGCAAGTCGTTCGCGAAGCGCGCCAACGTTCACAACGTTCCCTATCTCCTGGCTACGCAGCTGGAGTCTTACGAGAATTTCCTGCAGGCGGACGCAGGTCCCTCCGCACGCAAGAACGAAGGCCTGCAGTCGGCTTTCAGCTCCATTTTCCCGATCGTGTCGCACAACGGTTTTGCGCGCCTCGAGTTCCTCTCATACGTGCTGGGTGACCCCGCTTTCGATGTCAAGGAATGCCAACAACGCGGTCTGACCTTCGCGTCGCCGCTGCGCGCCAAGGTGCGTCTGGTGATCCTGGACAAGGAATCGCCGACCAAGCCGGTCGTGAAAGAGATGAAGGAACAGGAAGTGTACATGGGCGAACTGCCGCTCATGACCGCCAACGGCTCGTTCGTCATCAACGGCACCGAACGCGTGATCGTCTCGCAGCTGCACCGCTCGCCGGGCGTGTTCTTCGAGCACGACCGCGGCAAGACCCACTCGTCGGGCAAGCTGCTGTTCTCGGCACGTATCATTCCCTACCGCGGCTCCTGGCTGGACTTCGAATTCGACCCGAAGGACATCCTGTTCTTCCGCGTCGACCGCCGCCGCAAGATGCCGGTGACGATCCTGCTGAAAGCCATCGGCATGACGCCGGAGCAGATCCTCGCCAACTTCTTCGTGTTCGACAACTTCAATCTGCGCTCGGAAGGCGCGGAACTGGAATTCGTGGCCGAGCGCCTGCGCGGCGAAGTCGCGCGCTTCGACATCGTCGATCCGAAGACCGGCAAGACCCTGGTGCAAAAAGACAAGCGCATCAACGCCAAGCACGTGCGCGACATCGAAGCCGCCGGCATCACCTATATCTCGGTGCCCGAAGACTACCTGGTCGGCCGCGTGCTGGCCAATAACGTGGTCGACGGCGAAACCGGCGAGATCATCGCCAACGCCAACGACGAGCTGACCGACGAGCTGCTGGGCAAGCTGCGCGACGCCAACATCGCGTCCATCCAGACCCTGTACACCAACGACCTGGACCAGGGCGCCTACATCTCGCAGACCCTGCGCACCGACGACACCGCCGACCAGACCGCCGCACGCGTGGCGATCTACCGCATGATGCGTCCTGGCGAACCGCCGACCGAAGAGTCGGTGGAAGCCCTGTTCAACGGCCTGTTCTACAGCCCGGAACGTTACGACCTGTCGGCCGTCGGCCGCATGAAGTTCAACCGCCGTATCGGCCGTGACGAACTGGTCGGCGACATGACCCTGTCGAACGAAGACATCCTGGCCGTGATCAAGATCCTGGTCGAGCTGCGCAATGGCCGCGGCGAAGTCGACGACATCGACCACCTGGGTAACCGCCGCGTGCGTTGCGTGGGCGAACTGGCCGAGAACCAGTTCCGCGCCGGTCTCGTGCGCGTCGAGCGCGCCGTCAAGGAGCGTCTGGGCCAGGCCGAAGCCGACAACCTGATGCCGCACGACCTGATCAACAGCAAGCCGATCTCGGCCGCGATCCGCGAATTCTTCGGTTCGTCGCAGCTGTCGCAGTTCATGGACCAGACCAACCCGCTGTCGGAAATCACGCACAAGCGCCGCGTTTCCGCACTGGGCCCGGGCGGCCTGACCCGCGAACGCGCCGGCTTCGAAGTGCGCGACGTGCACCCGACCCACTACGGCCGCGTGTGCCCGATCGAAACGCCTGAAGGCCCGAACATCGGCCTGATCAACTCGCTGGCACTGTATGCCCGCCTGAACGAATACGGCTTCCTGGAAACCCCGTACCGCAAGGTCGAAGGTTCGAAAGTCACCGACAAGATCGAATACCTGTCGGCGATCGAAGAAGGCCGCTACATCATCGCCCAGGCGAACGCCGCGATCAACGCGGAAGGCCAGCTGGTCGACGAACTGGTGTCGGCACGTGAAGCAGGCGAAACCATCCTGGTCTCGCCGGAACGCATCCAGTACATGGACGTGGCCCCGGGCCAGGTCGTGTCGGTGGCAGCTTCGCTGATTCCGTTCCTCGAGCACGATGACGCGAACCGTGCACTGATGGGCGCCAACATGCAGCGCCAGGCCGTGCCTTGCCTGCGTCCGGAAAAAGCCTTCGTCGGTACCGGCATCGAGCGCACCGTGGCGGTCGACTCGGGCACCACCGTGCAGGCCACCCGTGGCGGCCTGGTCGACTACGTCGACGCCGGCCGTGTGGTGATCCGCGTGAACGACGACGAGGCGCAAGCCGGCGAAGTCGGTGTGGACATCTACAACCTGATCAAGTACACCCGTTCGAACCAGAACACCAACATCAACCAGCGTCCGATCGTGAAAGTGGGCGATCGCGTGGCACGCGGCGACGTCATCGCCGACGGCGCCTCGACCGACCTGGGCGAACTGGCACTGGGCCAGAACATGCTGGTGGCCTTCATGCCGTGGAACGGCCTGAACTTCGAGGACTCGATCCTCATCTCGGAGAATGTCGTCAAGGACGACCGCTACACCTCGATCCACATCGAGGAACTGTCGGTGGTTGCCCGCGACACCAAGCTGGGTCCTGAAGAAATCACCCGCGACATCTCGAACCTGGCTGAGAACCAGCTGGCGCGTCTGGATGAATCCGGCATCGTCTACATCGGCGCCGAAGTGCAGGCCGGCGACGTGCTGGTCGGTAAGGTGACCCCGAAAGGCGAAACCCAGCTGACCCCGGAAGAGAAGCTGCTGCGCGCGATCTTCGGCGAAAAAGCGTCCGACGTGAAGGACACCTCGCTGCGCGTGCCGTCGGGCATGGTCGGTACCGTGATCGACGTGCAAGTCTTCACCCGTGAAGGCATCGTCCGCGACAAGCGCGCCCAGCAGATCATCGACGACGAGCTGAAGCGCTTCCGCCTGGACCTGAACGACCAGCTGCGTATTGTCGAAGGCGACGCCTTCCAGCGTCTGGAACGTCTGCTGGTCGGCAAGACCGTCAACGGCGGTCCGAAGAAGCTGGCCAAGGGCGCCGTGATCAGCAAGGAATACCTGGCCGATCTGGACAAGTTCCACTGGTTCGACATCAGGCCGAGCGACGACGAAACCGCCAACGCACTGGAGGCGATGAAGGAGTCGATCAACGAGAAGCGTCACCAGTTCGACCTGGCCTTCGAAGAGAAGCGCAAGAAGCTGACCCAGGGCGACGAGCTGCAGCCGGGCGTGCAGAAGATGGTCAAGGTCTACCTGGCCGTCAAGCGTCGCCTGCAGTCGGGCGACAAGATGGCAGGCCGTCACGGTAACAAGGGTGTGGTCTCGCGTATCGTTCCGGTGGAAGACATGCCGTTCATGGCTGACGGTACCCCGGCCGACGTCGTGCTGAACCCGCTGGGCGTGCCATCGCGTATGAACGTCGGTCAGATCCTGGAAACCCACCTCGGTTGGGCAGCGAAGGGTCTGGGCCTGCGTCTGGGCGAAATGATCAAGGCCAAGGCACAGACCGAGCAGCTGCGCGCTTTCCTGGGCAAGATCTACAACGAGACCGGCAAGTCGGAAGACCTGGACAGCTTCAGCGACGAGGAAATCGTCGAACTGGCGAACAACCTCAAGAACGGCGTGCCGTTCGCGACCCCGGTGTTCGACGGTGCGCACGAAGATGAAATCCGCCGCATGCTGGATCTGGCCTTCCCGGACGAGATCGCGGCCCACCTGGGCATGACCCCGTCGAAGAACCAGGTCACGATGTACGACGGCCGCACCGGCGAAGCATTCGAGCGCAAGGTCACCGTCGGCTTCATGCACATGCTGAAGCTGCACCACCTGGTCGACGACAAGATGCACGCCCGTTCGACCGGCCCGTACTCGCTGGTGACCCAGCAGCCGCTGGGCGGTAAAGCCCAGTTCGGTGGCCAGCGCTTCGGTGAGATGGAGGTGTGGGCACTGGAAGCGTACGGCGCCTCGTACGTGCTGCAGGAAATGCTGACCGTGAAGTCGGACGACGTGAATGGCCGTACCAAGGTGTACGAGAACCTGGTCAAGGGCGACCACGTGATCGATGCAGGTATGCCGGAATCGTTCAACGTGCTGGTGAAAGAGATTCGTTCGCTGGGTATCGATATCGATCTGGAACGCAACTAAGACAGCAGTACGGTACCGCGGCTATGCCGGTACCGTCGTCCCCGCGAAGGCGGGGATCCAAGTTTGGCGGTATGCCACGAACTTGGGTTCCCGCCTTCGCGGGGACGACGAAGTAAGCGTAGCGTGGTAGGAAGTAAAGAATTCAATCACCCGGAGTGATAAATGAAAGCACTGCTCGATCTATTCAAGCAAGTTCAGCAAAACGAGAGCTTCGACGCCATCAAGATTGGCCTGGCGTCGCCCGAGAAAATCCGTTCGTGGTCGTACGGCGAAGTCAAGAAGCCGGAAACCATCAACTACCGTACCTTCAAGCCGGAGCGTGACGGTCTGTTCTGCGCCAAGATCTTTGGTCCGATCAAGGACTACGAGTGCCTGTGCGGCAAATACAAGCGCCTGAAGCACCGCGGCGTGATCTGCGAGAAGTGCGGCGTCGAAGTCACGCTGGCCAAGGTGCGCCGTGAGCGCATGGGCCACATCGAGCTGGCCTCGCCGGTCGCCCACATCTGGTTCCTGAAATCGCTGCCGTCGCGTCTGGGCATGGTCCTGGACATGACCCTGCGCGATATCGAACGCGTTCTGTACTTCGAAGCATACGTCGTGACCGATCCGGGCATGACCCCGCTGAAGAAGTGCCAGATCATGTCGGAAGACGACTACGCCGCCAAGTACGAAGAGTACGGCGACGATTTCACCGCATTCATGGGCGCCGAAGGCATCCGTGAACTGCTGCGCTCGATCGACATCGACCGCGAAGCCGAAGCGCTGCGCGTCGAACTGAAAGAGTCGAAGTCGGAAGCGAAGATCAAGAAATACGCCAAGCGCCTGAAAGTGCTCGAGGCATTCCAGCGCTCGGGCATCAAGCCCGAGTGGATGATCATGGAAGTGCTCCCGGTTCTGCCGCCGGAGCTGCGTCCGCTCGTCCCGCTGGATGGCGGCCGTTTCGCGACCTCCGACCTGAACGACCTGTACCGCCGCGTCATCAACCGTAACAACCGTCTGAAGCGCCTGATGGAACTGCGCGCGCCGGAAATCATTACGCGTAACGAGAAGCGCATGCTGCAGGAAGCAGTGGACTCGCTGCTGGACAACGGCCGTCGCGGCAAGGCGATGACCGGCGCCAACAAGCGTCCGCTGAAGTCGCTGGCCGAAATGATCAAGGGTAAGGGCGGCCGCTTCCGTCAGAACCTGCTGGGCAAGCGCGTCGACTACTCGGGCCGTTCGGTCATCGTGGTGGGTCCGCAGCTGAAACTGCACCAGTGCGGCCTGCCGAAGCTGATGGCCCTGGAACTGTTCAAGCCCTTCATCTTCAACAAGCTGGAACTGATGGGTCTCGCGACCACCATCAAGGCTGCGAAGAAGCTGGTCGAGCAGCAGGAACCGGTGGTCTGGGACATCCTGGAAGAAGTCATCAAAGAGCACCCGGTCATGCTGAACCGTGCGCCGACCCTGCACCGTCTGGGTATCCAGGCGTTCGAGCCGGTGCTGATCGAAGGCAAGGCAATCCAGCTGCACCCGCTGGTCTGCGCGGCGTTCAACGCCGACTTCGACGGTGACCAGATGGCAGTCCACGTCCCGCTGTCGATCGAAGCGCAGATGGAAGCCCGCACCCTGATGCTGGCCTCGAACAACATCCTGTTCCCGTCGAACGGCGAACCGTCGATCGTGCCGTCCCAGGATATCGTGCTGGGTCTGTACTACGCGACCCGCGAGGCGATCAACGCCAAGGGCGAAGGCATGATGTTCCCGGACGTGTCGGAAGTCATCCGCGCGTACGACAACAAGGAAGTCGAGCTGGCGACCCGCATCACCGTGCGTATCGTCGAGTTCCCGAAGAACGAGCAGGGCGGTTTCGACCAGACCCTGACCCGCTACGAGACCACGGTCGGCCGTGCGATCCTGTCCGAGATCCTGCCGAAAGGCCTGCCGTTCTCGGTGCTGAACCGCGCGCTGAAGAAGAAGGAAATCTCGAAGCTGATCAACACTTCGTTCCGCAAGTGCGGCCTGCGTGCCACCGTCGTGTTTGCCGACAAACTGATGCAGTCGGGCTTCCGCCTGGCGACCCGCGCCGGTATCTCGATCGCCGTGGACGACATGCTGATCCCGGACGTCAAGAAGACCATGATCGCGACCGCCGAAGCGGAAGTGAAGCAGATCGAGCAGCAGTACGCTTCGGGTCTGGTCACCGCCGGCGAGCGTTACAACAAGGTCGTCGACATCTGGGGCAAGACCTCGGACGAAGTCGGCAAGGCGATGATGGACCAGCTGAAAGTGGAACCGGTCGTCAAGCGCGACGGCAGCCACGGCACCCAGGAATCGTTCAACGCGATTTACATGATGGCCGACTCGGGCGCCCGTGGTTCGGCAGCCCAGATTCGCCAGCTGGCCGGTATGCGAGGCCTGATGGCCAAGCCGGACGGCTCGATTATCGAGACGCCGATTACCGCGAACTTCCGCGAAGGCCTGAACGTTCTGCAGTACTTCATCTCGACCCACGGCGCCCGTAAGGGTCTGGCCGACACCGCGCTGAAGACCGCGAACTCGGGTTACCTGACCCGCCGCCTGGTCGACGTGACCCAGGACCTGGTGGTGATCGAGGACGATTGCGGCACCACCAACGGCACGCACATGAAGGCGATGGTCGAAGGCGGTGAAGTCATCGAGCCGCTGCGCGACCGTATCCTCGGCCGCGTCGCAGGCACCGACATCGTCAATCCGGAAACGCAAGAGACCCTGTTCGAAGCCGGCACCCTGCTGGACGAAGACATGGTCGAAGAGATCGAGCGCGTCGGTATCGACGAAGTCAAGGTCCGCACCCCGCTGAACTGCGACACCCGTTATGGCCTGTGCGCGAAGTGCTACGGCCGTGACCTGGGCCGCGGCATGCTGGTGAACAGCGGCGAAGCGGTCGGTGTGGTTGCCGCGCAGTCGATCGGTGAGCCGGGTACCCAGCTGACCATGCGTACCTTCCACATCGGTGGTGCGGCATCGCGTGCGGCGGTGGCATCGTCGGTCGAAGCCAAGTCGAACGGCACGGTCCGCTTCACCGCGACCATGCGTTACGTCACCAACGGCAAGGGCGCGCAGATCGTCATCTCGCGTTCGGGCGAAGTGCTGATCACCGACGACCACGGCCGTGAGCGCGAGCGTCACAAGGTGCCGTACGGCGCGACCCTGACCGTCCATGACGGCATGGTGGTGAAGGCCGGCGTGGCGCTGGCAACCTGGGATCCGCTGACCCGTCCGATCATCACGGAATACGGCGGCACGATCAAGTTCGAAAACGTGGAAGAGGGCGTCACCGTCGCGCGCCAGGTCGATGAGGTCACTGGCCTGTCGACCCTGGTCGCGATCGATCCGAAGCGCCGCGGTTCGGGCAAGACCCTGCGTCCGCAGGTCAAGCTGCTGAACGAAGAAGGCCAGGAAGTCAAGATCGCCGGCACCGAGCACGCCGTGACGATCGGCTTCCAGGTCGGCGCGCTGATCATGGTGAAGGACGGCCAGCAGGCATCGGTGGGTGAAGTGCTGGCACGTATCCCGACCGAGTCGCAGAAGACCCGTGACATTACCGGTGGTCTGCCGCGCGTTGCCGAGCTGTTCGAAGCCCGTTCGCCGAAAGACGCCGGCATGCTGGCGGAAGTCACCGGTACGGTCGCCTTCGGTAAGGAAACCAAGGGCAAGCAGCGCCTGGAAATCACCGACATGGACGGCAACAAGCACGAGTTCCTGATCACCAAGGACAAGCAAGTGCTGGTGCACGACGGCCAGGTGGTGAACAAGGGCGAGATGATCGTGGACGGCCCGGCCGATCCTCAGGACATCCTGCGCCTGCTGGGTATCGAAGCGCTGGCCCGCTACATCGTCGACGAAGTGCAGGACGTGTACCGTCTGCAGGGCGTGAAGATCAACGACAAGCACATCGAGGTGATCGTTCGCCAGATGCTGCGCCGTGTCCAGATCGTCGAAGCCGGCGACACCGACTACATCGTCGGCGAGCAGGTGGAGCGTTCGGAACTGCTGGAAGCGAACGACCGCATCGAAGCCGCGGGCAAGCTGCCGGCGACTTACGAAAACGTGCTGCTCGGTATTACCAAGGCATCGCTGTCGACCGACTCCTTCATCTCGGCCGCATCGTTCCAGGAAACCACCCGCGTGCTGACCGAAGCGGCGATCATGGGCAAGCGCGACGGTCTGCGCGGCCTGAAGGAAAACGTCATCGTCGGCCGCCTGATTCCTGGCGGTACCGGTCTGGCCTTCCACCGCGCCCGCAAGGAAAAAGAGGCGTGGGAAGCGGAAGAGCGCCAGCAGCTGCTGCAGCAGGAGAAGGCCAATATGGCTGCCGAGCTGCAGGCGATGGAAGACCAGCAGAATGCTGCGGCTTCGATCGAGCAGCATCATGGCGACGGCGAGTAATCCACTGCGCTTCAGCTTCTAGCCGGTTCAACGGCTAGCCAGGAACGGCACCTTCGGGTGCCGTTTTTTTTCGCCCATCGGAAATGTCAATTCGCCGTGCATATCCCATGCGTATGTTGTGCATACGCCACCTTGTCTAGACATTTGCATTGACACAACATTACCAAATGTTAATACTCGTGAAGTTTTCGTAACGAAAATATTTTGCAAGAGCTGATACAAGTTCTTTCGTGTGTAAAGTTATGTAAAGAAGACCTGCCGGGAAGACTTGTCGTTTGCTGATGTATCTGTTGTCCAGTTGTCTTAATAATAGGGAGAGATATGTTGCATAAAGAAAAACAAGTGTCGAGAGTGTCCGTGCTGCGCCGGTCCGCAGTTTCACTGGCAGTCGGTATGTGCTTCATCGGCGCCGCATGGGCTGCTGAAACCGGCGGCCTGCGCATTTCGATTACCGGAGCGGGTGGCAAGCCTGTCGCTGGCGCGACGGTGAAGATCAGCTCGCCAAGCAGCCTGGTGACCAAGACTGTCGTGACCGAGGCGGATGGTTCGGTCCGCGTTGCGGGCCTGGACCCGGCAAGCGACTACAAGATCGAAGTGGTAGCGCCCGGCTATTCGGCCTTCAATGCCACCGGCGTCGCGGTGGTCAGCGGCTCCAACCCCAGCGTGAGCTATAACCTGGCCGACGCCGGCGGCGCAGGCGGTGCGCAACAGGTGGTCGTCACCGGTTCGCGCCTGGCCCAGGTGGACACCACCTCCGCCACCGTCGGCACCATCCTGAACCTCGCCGTCGTCGAAGCGCTCCCGACCACCCGTAGCTACCAGGGCTATCTGCAGCTGGTGCCGGGCGTGAAACCTTCCGCCGGCGGCAACCCGTCCTCGAAATCCGGCGTCAACTACGCGGACATCGGCGGCGCCACCGGCACCTCCTCGGACAACGTCTACATCCTCGACGGCGTCGACGTCACCGACCCGTTGACCGGCACCTTCGGTTCGAACATCAACTCCGAGATCATCCAGGAACAGCAGATCCTCACCGGCGGCATCCCGGCCGAGTACGCAGGCGGTTCGGGCCTGGTCTCGAAGGTGATCACCAAGTCGGGTGGTAACGAGTTCCACGGCTCGGTCAACTACTACTTCCAGAACGACAGGCTGGTGTCGAAGAACCAGCACAACACCAACTCCGGCTTCTCGACCTACGATACGGCCTTCACGCTCGGCGGTCCGATCATCAAGGACAAGCTGTGGTTCTTCACCTCGTACCAGAAGAAGGGCCGCGACACCGACGTGACCAACGCGTCGACCGGCGACTTCATGCGCAAGGTGAAGCGCGACGACAAGCTGGGCTTCGCCAAGCTGACCTGGCAACCGACCGATAACGACCGCCTGTCGTACAGCTTCTTCAACGACCCGACCAGGATCAGCGGTTCGACCACGGCGACCACGCTGAACAACCGCGACACGCGTCAGGAGCAGGGCGGCACCAACAACAAGGTCGAATACTCGCGCGACATGGACAACCTGCGGGTGAACGCCTATGCCTTCAAGCACAAGGGCCAGCTGTCGACTTTCGCGGCCGACCAGTCGACCCTCAACAACGTTGCCTTCTTCAGGCCGACCACGACGCCGACCATCGCCGAGCGTAGCCTGGGTGGTGCCGGTTCGAACTCGGTCTCGTGGCGCAACCGCAAGGAGTGGGGCCTCAATGCCGAGTACTTCCTCGAAACCGCCACCGCGGGTACCCACACCTTCAAGTCCGGCTTCGTGAATTCCACCGACTCCTACACCTCGGATGCCTACCGGACCGGCCCGGAGAACGCGAACTACACCTCCATCGCGGCAGCCAACACCGGCGTCACCTTTGCCCAGCACGTCGGTTCCGGCTGGACGGGTTCGAAGAGCCTGGCCGCCGGCGATATCCCGCGTATCATCGATGCGATCAACGCCAGCCCGAACAAGACCTACTTCCTGGGCCTGCTCGACACGAACCACGACGGCGTCGTCACCGACCCCGAGATCCGGGCCTACAAGTTCGCCAGCACGGCCGGCAATCCGAACGGGCAGGTGAACGCCTATCGCATCTTCAACTCGCGCGTTGCGCCGTACACCGTGGAAGCGACCGGCAAAGCCTTCTACCTGCAGGATACGTGGACGAAGGACAAGCTGACGGTCAACGCCGGCGTGCGCACCGAAGAGTGGGTGCACCGCGATTCGGCCGGCAAGCAGACCGCCAAGTTCAAGTGGGAACTGGCGCCGCGCCTCTCGACCGTGTATGACCTGAACGGCGACGGCCGCAGCAAGGTCTGGGCATTCCTGGGCCGTTACTACGACCCGATCCGCAACAACATGTCCGACTTCGCCGGCAACGTGACCGGTCCGATCCTGGATGAACAGGTCTACCTGGGCAACCAGTGGCTGACCTTCCGCCAGCGCGGCGGTTCGGATGCCGCGATCGCACCGTCGACCAAGACCCCGTACACCGACGAGTTCATGCTCGGCTATGCCACCAACCTGGGCAAGGATTACACGCTGTCGGTCACCTACACCAAGCGCCGCACCCGCGACCTGCTCGAGGACTACGACCTGGCGCTGTACTCGGATCCGAGCCTCACCGCCGCCACCGCGCCGGAAGGTTCCGCCTACCCGGGTTCGGCTTACTACCTGCCGTACTCGTACTTCGGCTACTCCGCGGCACCGAAAACGAACTATGTGATCGGCACGCTGGCAGGCGGCAAGCGCGACTACCAGGGCATCGAAGTCAGCCTGAACAAGGCAAAGCGCGATAACTGGATGGGCCAGGTTTCGTACACCTACAACGACGCCAAGGGCAATACCAACTCCGACAGTACCGCCGACTTCCAGGGCGACTGGATTGCACTCGATCCGCGCGCACCGAACGCCTACGGCCCGCAGCCGGGCAACATCAAGCACCAGTTCAAGGGCTACGGCACCTACTTCTTCAACAACGGGCTCGAGCTGAGCGGTGTGTTCAACTGGAACAGCGGCGTCCTGTACAGCAAGACCCAGCTGGTCTCCAGCCGCTACCTGCCGGTCATGGACGATCCGTACGTGAATGGCGGCGTGCTCGATTCGTGGATCACGCCGGGTTCGATCGGCGCCTTTACCGGCCCGTCGTACTACACCTTCGACGTGCGCCTGAAGTACCAGTACAGGTTCGCCGGCAGCCAGAAGGTCGAGTTCTTCCTCGACGTCTTCAACGTGCTGAACAAGCAGTCGGCCACCACGGCGATGCCGCTGGCAGCCGGCAACGGCGTCTACAAGTTCGGCGAGGCGAACGCCTGGAACGACCCGCGTCGTTTCTACTTCGGCGCACGCTACAGCTTCTAAGCTGAAAACAAAGAAGTTTCTTAAGCTTTGCCGGCCCTCGCAAGGGGGTCGGCTTTTTTTTGCATCCCGAACCAAAAGCCATGAGCGAACAAACCGCACTGATCATCATCGACATGCAGAAGGGCATGCGCAGCCCGACCCTGCCACCCAGGAACAACCCCCAGGCCGAAGACAACATCGCCCGCCTGCACGCCGCCTGGCGCGAATCCGGCCAGCCGGTCATCAGCGTGCGCCACATCAGCCGCTCGCCGGCGTCCGTGTTCGCGCCCGGCCAGAGCGGCGCCGAGTTCCAGGAGCGCTTCCTGCCGCTGCCGCACGAGCACGTGGTCGAGAAGAACGTGCCGGATGCCTTCATCCACACCAGTCTCGAACGCTGGCTGCATGCGCGCGCTATCCGGCATCTGGTGATCGCCGGCGTCAGCACCAATAATTCGGTGGAGGCGAGCGCGCGCACGGCCGGCAACCTGGGCTTCGGGACAGTGGTGGCGGCGGATGCCTGCTTCGCCTTCGACAAGCAGGACTTCGGCGGCACCTGGCGCAGCGCCGAGGAGGTGCATCTGATGGCGCTGGCGAACCTGCATGGGGAGTATGCGCAGGTGCTCTCCACCGACGACGTCATCGCGCAGCTGACATCCTGAGGCGATAAAAAATCCAGTTTACAGGATTTATTTATCCTATATACTGGATTTCATGGACATCAACCACCTCATCGCCCAACGCCTGCGCGAACTGCGCGACGCCCGTGGACTGACGCTCGCGCTGCTGGCCGAACGCAGCGGCGTCAGCAAATCCAATATCTCGCTGATCGAACGCGGCGAGAGCAGCGCCACCGCCACCGTGCTGGACAAGCTGTCCGCCGCCCTCGGCGTCACGGTCGCCTCGCTGTTCGAGAAGCCGGCCGACGATGCGCCGTCGCCGGTAGCACGCGCCGAGGACCAGCCGGTATGGACCGATCCGGCCTCCGGCTACGTGCGGCGCAACCTGTCGCCGGCCATGTATTCGCCGATCCAGCTGGTCGAGATCAGCTTTCCGGCGGGCCAGCGCGTCGCTTATGAAACCAGCGCGCGCGACGTCGACGTCCACCAGCAGGTCTGGATCATCGAGGGCACGATGGAAGTCGGCGTCGGCGGCACCTCCTGGACCCTGAACGCGGGCGACTGCCTCGCCATGCGCCTCGACCAGCCGATCGCCTACCACAACCCGACCGGCAAACCGGCGCGCTATCTGGTCTCGCTGGTCTCGCAGGCGCACAAGCCACCGCGGAGGGAAGCATGACGAAGGACCCGAGCATCCGCCAGCTGCGCGCCGATGAAGTCGTGCACCGCATCGGCCAGCTGGCCGACGTGCTGCTCGATTGCGTCGAAGGCGGCGCCTCGGTCAGCTTCATGCTGCCGATGGCGCGCGAGACGGCCCTGGATTTCTGGCGCAAGGTGGCGGACGGCGTCGCCCGCGGCGAGCGCACCCTGATCGTGGCCGAGGATGACGAGGGCATCGCCGGCACCGTCCAGCTGATCACGGACATGCCGGAGAACCAGCCGCACCGCGCCGACGTCGCCAAGCTGCTGGTGCACCGGCGCGCCCGCGGCGCCGGCATCGGCCGGAAGCTGATGGAAGCGGTGGAGGATGCGGCGCGCGGGCAGGGCAGGCGCGTGCTGGTGCTCGATACGGCCAGCAGCACCGCCGAAAGGCTGTACGAGCGCCTGGGCTGGCAGCGGGTCGGCGCGGTGCCGGATTATGCGTACATGCCGGATGGCGCGCTGTGTCAGACGGCCTTCTACTACAAGCACATCTGACTACGGCAGCTTCGTCATCAGCAGTTTCTTGAGCGAGGTATCGTCCGGATAGATGACATCGGTGATCCGTGGCCCACTGCGTGTCGGCGCGAGCAGGTATTGAATCGTGATCCGCTCTCCGTTCGACGGATAGCGGAAACTGACGATGACCCTGTTTGTCGTTGCGGCTTTGATGCTGAGATCGACCGCACCTGGATCCTGCGATGCATACAGCATATCGAAGTCGAGATTGCAGATTTCCTGTGTTTTGGTTACGCACTGTCGCTCCTTCACCAGCAAAGAAACCAGAGGGCCATCGAAATATTTTCCGAGGACGGAACGGCTTTGCTCGGTCACGGCTTTTCGCCGATCGGCTTCAGGAGAGTCGCACTTGGGCGCGGATACCGACGGGCCGGGACAGCCGAAATCCATGTACAGACCGTTGATGAGTTGTTCGCCCGCTGCCGGATTTGCTGCCGTCGCGATAGCGGAACAAAAACATGACAGTGCGATGGAAAGGAATAACGCAAAATGACGTGATCCGAACATGATGGCTCCTGTAGAGGGGATTAACGGCGATAGATGGCGAAGCTGGGCTTTGCACGGCGGTATCCTTGGCCAGGCCAGAAGTCCCGCTGAACAAAGTCCGAAATCCAATGCTGTCCATCCCATACCTGAATATGTCCGGATATGCTGCCGCCCGTGTACGGCTGGATGACGGCGATATCACCTGCGCGGGCCGAATAAGACTGGAGGCTGATGACTCCTATCTTTTGATAGCCATTCCTTAACAATACCCCACCCCAGTCTTTTGCATGTGCCGGGTGGCCGCTGGTTTTCGCGCCGCCTGCTTCCAGAGCGAGCCGGACGTGATGTGCACAACGTCCAAGACTATGTGCTTTCGCATTTTTACGTAATGTGAGTGAAAGCTCTTTCACGTCGATCGATGGTTCGGGCATACGGTCTCCTATGTGAATGTCAAAGGCAGCACTAACCATCGCCATTCTCCTCAGCCTGAATCTTTCTTTTTTAGCGCAGGCGCAAACGTCCTAAAGTCAGGAATGTTTGTGCCGAACCCAGGTACCGTCCTCCCGTCCGCCCCCGGCAGTAGCGATGACATACACTATCTCCGCATTTCACCCTGCCACCCGAAGCACTGAAAGGAGACGGTAATGAAGGACACGAATACCAGGACCGCCCTGTTGGCCTGCATCCTCGCCGCAGCCGCCATCGGCAGCGCCAGCGCACAGACCTCCGTGCCGGCGACCGCGCCAACGCCGGCGTCCTCCGGCGACAAGCTGCAAGCCCCGATGACGCTGGTAACCGCCGGCGGCACCGGCAAGATGATCGGCACGGTGACGATCACCGAATCGCCGAACGGCCTGGTGTTCACTCCGGCGCTGACCGACCTGCCTGCCGGCCCGCACGGCTATCACGTGCACGAAAACGGCAGCTGCGGCGTCAACGAAAAGGACGGGAAGAAGGTGGCGGCGGGCGCCGCCGGCGGACATTACGACCCGCACGGCAGCAAGCAGCACCTCGGCCCCACCGGCAACGGCCACCTGGGCGACCTGCCGCCGCTGGTGGTGGGGGGAGACGGCCGCGCCACCCTGGCGGTGACGGCGCCGCATCTCACCAGGCTGGCCGACGTGAAGGGCAAGGCGCTGATGATCCACGCGGGCGGCGACAACTACGCCGACAAGCCGCAGCCGCTGGGCGGCGGGGGCGCGCGCATCGCCTGCGGTGTCATCCAGTGAGTGTCCGGCCAGGCAACGTAAAAATTGTTCATTACTTGCATGCATTGATTTAACAATGCCTGCTATGATGAGCCGGCGAGCCGACCCTCCGGCTCGGCTTTGCTGACGAATACCTATGTCCTGGCCTTTCGACCCTGCCGCATCCGGCGATACGTCGCCACCGAACGTAAGTGAGATGGAGCTGCGGATGCGGCGCCATCCCTGGGAAGACACACCCGTCGGTCCGGTCGCCTCCTGGCCTTTCAGCCTCAAACTGGCGGTGCGCACCCTGCTGGACTGCCGGCTGCCGATGTGCCTGGCCTGGGGCGAAAGCCAGATCCAGTTCTTCAACGACGCCTATCTGCCTTCCCTCGGCAACAAGCAGGATACGGCCCTGGGCGAAGACGCTCGCGTCACCTGGGCCGATATCTGGCCGGTGATGGCCGAGCGCTGGGGACGCGCCTGGCGCGGGGAGTCGATCGGCTCCGACAAGCTGGCCCTGACGGTCACCCGTTTCGGCTATCCCGAAACCTGCTGGTTCCACTATTCGTACAGCCCGGTCTACGACGATGCCGGCCGGGTCGGCGGCGTGCTGGCCGCCTTCGTCGAAACCACCGGCGGCGTGCGGGCCGAGCGCCGCCATGCCTTCCAGCTGGCGCTGGCCGACATCCTGCGCCGCGAAACCGAAACCGGTCCGCTGCTGCAGGCCGCCGCCCGCCAGGTGAGCGGCCACGCGGCCGGCGCGGTGACGATCTTCGCGACGGTCGACCATGCGGCGCAGGCGGCGGTGATCCGCGAGCAGTGGCGCGACGGCGCGCCGGACGGCGAGCCGGGACGCGCGGTGCCGCTCGGGCTGCTCGCGTTCGGGCGCGAGGCCCAGCTGCTGCGCGGCGAGATCGTGTGCGTGCCGGACGTCGCCGCCGAGCCGGACATTTCCGGCGGCGGTGCCTGGCTGGCGCAAGGCATCGCCGCCGGCCTGATGGTGCCGCTGATGGAGGAGGGGCGCCTGCAAGCCGTGCTGGCGCTGCACGCGCCCACCGCACAGAGCTGGGAAACCGCCGACGTCGAGCTGATCGGCGACAGCGCCCACCGGATCGCGGATGCCTTGCGCCGCATCCGTACCGAGCAGGCGCTGCGCGAAGAGAGCCGCCTGCTGGCGCTGATGAAGGACGCCACCGGGCAGCTGGCCTCGACCCTCGACCTCGAAACGCTGATGCAGGCGATCACCGACGCCGCCACCCAGCTGACCGGCGCCGAATTCGGCGCCTTCTTCCATAACGGCACCGACGGCAACGGCGACGCCTATCTGCTCTACACCCTGAGCGGGGCGCCGCGCGAGGCCTTCCAGGACTTCGGCCATCCGCGTCCCACCAAGGTGTTCGGCCCGACCTTCTACGGCAGTGCGCCGATCCGCAGCGACGACATCACGAAGGATCCGCGCTACGGTTCGATGGGACCGCACCACGGCATGCCGCCCGGCCACCTGCCGGTGCGCAGCTACCTGGCGGCGTCGGTGGTTTCGCGCTCGGGCGAGGTGATCGGCGGGCTGTTCTTCGGCCACTCGACCCCGGGCATGTTCAGCGCGCGCACCGAGGAGCTGATCGGCACCTTCGCCGGCCAGGCCGCGATCGCGATCGACAATGCGCGCCTCTACGACATGGCGCAGAAGGCGGCCCTGGAGCGTGAAAGCCTGCTGGCCAGCGAGCGCGCCGCGCGCGCCGAGGCCGAGCGCCACAACAAGATGAAGGACGAGTTCCTGGCGATGCTGGCGCACGAACTGCGCAATCCGCTGGCGCCGATCTCCAACGCGGCCC
The DNA here is from genome assembly GCF_056399665.1 of Massilia sp. 01N410. Classification (NCBI taxonomy): domain Bacteria; kingdom Pseudomonadati; phylum Pseudomonadota; class Betaproteobacteria; order Burkholderiales; family Oxalobacteraceae; genus Massilia; species Massilia sp. 01N410. The sequence goes on from NZ_JBFTRV010000023.1 coordinate 21,408, forward strand.
AGCTGCTGCGCCTGCCGGAAGCGAACGAGGGCCTGCGCCTGAAGGCCAGCAACATCATCTCGCGCCAGGTGCGCCACATGAAGGAGCTGGTCGACGACCTGCTGGACGTCTCGCGCGTGACCCGCGGCCTGGTCAAGCTGGAGAACGAAGTGCTCGACCTGAACAAGGTGGCGATGGCCGCCGTCGAACAGGCGCGCCCGCACATCGAGGAGCGCGGCCATGCGCTGACGGTCGACCTGCCGCCCGAGCAGGTGCCGGTCGAGGGCGACCGCACCCGCCTTATCCAGGTGCTGGTCAACCTGCTCAACAACTCGGCCAAGTACACGCCGGCCGGCGGCCGGATCACGCTGGCCGTCACCGGCACAGGGGCCTCGGCCGAGGTGAGCGTGCGCGACAACGGCAGCGGCATCGACGCCCAGCTGCTGCCCCACATCTTCGACCTGTTCACCCAGGCCGACCGCGCGCCCGACCGCTCGCAGGGCGGTCTCGGCATCGGACTGGCGCTGGTGAAGAGCATCGTACGCATGCACAACGGCGCGGTGACCGCCAGCAGCGACGGTCCCCAGCGCGGCACCACGATGACGGTCACGCTGCCCCTCGCGCAGGCGCAGGCGGGCGAGACGCCGCGCGCGGGTGGCATCGCCGGCGAGACCCGGCCGCTCTCGGTCACCATCGTCGACGACAACCTGGACGCCGGCCATTCGCTGGCGGTGCTGCTGCGCGCCCACGGTCACAACGTGCAGGTCTACGAGGACGCCTCGACCACCTTGCGCGCGCCCGAAGTGGAAGGCACCGAAGTCTTCATCCTCGACATCGGCCTGCCCGACATGACCGGCTACGAACTGGCGCGCCGCCTGCGCCGCCGGCCCGGCCACGCCGGCGCGGTGTTCGTGGCGCTGACCGGCTACGGCCAGGAGCGCGACCGCGAACTCTCGCGCCAGGCCGGCTTCGACCACCACCTGGTCAAGCCGGTCGATATCGCCAAGCTGGCGCAGATCCTGGCGCACGCACCTGCCGTCGCTCCCGCAACTTCTTGATCCGTCATTCCCGCCTTCGCGGGGGCGTGGCATATTGACAATTAATTTCCAACCGCTCAGTATTCGGTGATGTCCCGCAAAAAGAACAGCCGTCAGTGGGCCCGCCTGCGCATCCTGTGCCACGCGGGTCTCGACCTGATGACGATCGTCCCGGACGCCTTCGGGCTGGTGCGCGAGCTCATCCCGAATTCCTCCGCCCACCTGACGCTGCTTCCGCAACTGCCCGCGCAGCCGGCGCCCGACGCCGGCCGGGACGATGCCGCCTTCGCCCAGGTGCTGCCGCCGCCGCGGGGCTATTTTTACGGCGACCATGTCGGCTTCGATGCGCCGTCCGCGCCGCCCGTCCATGTGCTGGAGGCGCCGCTGCAGGGCGGCGGGCGCAGGCGCGGCGAGATCGTCCTGTGGCGCGCCGAGGGGCCTGCCTTCGACCACCATGACGAGGAAGACCTGCGGCGTGTCGCCGGCTATTTCGAGCATGCGCTGCGCAATGCGCCGGAACTGGGCGCGGGCGGCGCCGCCGTGGTCGAGGACGAAGCCATGCTGCTGGCCACCGGCGACGGCCAGATCCTGTATCTGAGCGACTCGGCCGGCGGCTTGCTGGACCAGCTGGCCGCGCAGGAGCGCCAGCGCTTCGACCGCCGCACCGTGCCGCCGTTCTGCATGCGCCTGGTGGAATCGGTGGTGCACGGCGACCGCTATCCCTGGCTGCTGCCGCTGGCGACCCTGGCGATGGCCGGCGGCATCCTCGAGGCGCGCGCCCAGTGGATGAGCGTGGGTGGCGCCGCGGCCCTGCACACGGGCGGCGATGCCGGCGCCGCCAGCCGCACGGTCGGCATCTTCATGAAGTTCGTGGTGCCGCTGCCGCTGCGGATCTGGCGCGCGATCGGCTCGGTGGAGCTGTCGCCGCAGCAGGCCGAGGTGGCGTTCTGGATGGGCGTCGGCGGTGGGCGCGAATCGGCGCGCGCGAATATGGAAGTCAGCGACGCCGTGCTGCGCGACTGCGTGAAGGCGGTCTACGAAAAATTCGGCTGCTCGTCCGAGGCCGGCCTCCTGGAGCAGCTGCGGCCGGCGATCTCCCGCATGTAACCCCGCTCTCGACAGACAGCTTGCAAACAAGGACGGTAATCCCGCGCAGCCTTTCCGGGCTGCGCGGGATGTCATTGTTGCGGGAGGCTCAGTTGGCGGCGCGGGCTTTCGCGAACTGGTCGCCCGGCTTCCAGGTCGGCATCGCGGGCGCGTCCGCCACCGCGCGGCCCAGGTTCAGCGTGTACTGCGCCTGCTGCACCATGCCGGACAGATCCCAGTTAGGATCGTATTCGTCGTTGGCCTGGTGGTAGCGCGGGCCGTAGGCCTTGCGCTTGGCGTCGTTGGCCTCCTTGTCCTTCACCCAGTCGTGGCCGCCGCCCACCGAGAACGCTGGCACGCCGGCCTTGGCGAAGCTGAAGTGGTCGCTGCGGAAGTAGCCGCCGCCCAGGTCCGGACGCGCCTCCGCCACCTTCAGGTTCATCGCCCTGGCGGTGCCGGCCGCAAGCAGCCCCAGGCTGCTGCGTTCGCTGCCCTGCACGCCGATGTCCTTGGCCATGGCGACGAAGTTCAGGCTGTCCAGGTTCAGCGCCGCGGCGGTCTTGTCCAGGGGCCAGAGCGGGCGCGCCGCATAGGCCGCGCTGCCCAGCAGGCCCTGTTCTTCGGCCGCCACCCACAGGAACATCTGGCTGCGTTTGGCCGGATGGCGCACCGCCTCCTGGGCCATCGCCAGCAGGCCGGCGCTGCCCGAGGCGTTGTCGACGGCACCGTTGAAGATGGTGTCGCCAGTGTCGCCCTGCTTGCCCAGGTGGTCCCAGTGCGCGCTGTAGATCACCAGTTCGTCCTTCAGCTTCGGATCGGTGCCCGGCACGATGCCGGCCACGTTGAACTGTTCCAGGGTACGCACCGCGGCCTTGGCCTGTCCCTGCACGCGGGCGTTCAGCACGACCGGCTTGAAGGACTTGTCTTCGGCGGCGGCGCGCAGCTTGTCGAGGTCCTGGCCGGCGGCGCCGAACAGGGCGCGCGCGCTGGCCTCCGTCATCCAGCCTTGGAGGCCGGTGCCGAGATCGGCGTCGGCCAGCTGGAAGCGCTCGGCGGTCCAGCTGTTCTGCACCACGCTCCAGCCGTAGGAGGCCGAGGCATCGGTGTGGATCAGCAGGACGCCGGCGGCGCCGCGGCGCGCGGCTTCCTCGAATTTATAGGTCCAGCGGCCGTAGTAGGTCAGGCCCTTGCCATTGAAGCGGTCCGGTTCCGCGCCGGTCGGCGCCGGGTCGTTGACCATCATGACCAGCACCTTGCCCTTCACGTCGAGGCCCTTGTAGTCGTCCCAGCCGCCTTCTTCCGGCGCACTGATGCCGTAGCCGACGAAGACCAGTTCGGCGTCCATGTCGTGCACCGGTTTCGCATCGCCGGGCGCCCACACCCAGTCCTTCGCGAAGGCCAGCGGCAGCGGCTTGCCGCCCGCGACCAGGGCCACCGAACTTTCCTGCGGGTGGGCCTTCACGCCGGCGATCCTGACGCTCTGGCGGTAGCTGCCCTGGTTGGCCGGCAACAGGCCGACGGCCATCGCCTGGGTCTCCAGGTAGGTGACGGCCAGCTCGCCGCCGCGCTGGCCGGTGCCGCGGCCTTCCAGGGCGTCCGAGGACAGGAAGGCCAGATGGGCGCGCAGCGGGGCTTCCTGGACGGTGGCGCCATGGTTGGCGCCGGCGGGTTTCGCGGGGCTGGCCGCGTGGGCTGCAAAGGCCAGCGCCAGGCTGGCGGCGAGGGTCGGGCGGACGATCTTGTGCATGGATTCCTGGTGCGAGAATGGATCGGATTTACAAAGCAGAAGCCCGGCCATTCTAGCGGAACAGGAGCACGTCGGACGAGACCGTGGTGGCGGTTTGCGGCAGCAGGCGCGGAAGCATGCCGGCGGGACGCGGCGGCAGGTCGCGTTCCGGCAGGCCCGGCATGCGTTCCTGGACATACACCAGGAAGAAGGGATCGCCGACCAGGTCGAAGGCGAAGTGCAGCTCGCGGTCCTGCATGCCGTGCAGGTCGAGCCGCCATCCGCGGTAGCGGCTGGCCGTGAGCACGCGGCCGTTGACGCTGGTCTTGAGGCTGTCGGCGCCGACGATGCGCAGCATCAGCGCCGGCGCCCGGTTCTTCGAGCGCAGCCGGATTTCCACGTGGCGCACCGGGCCGCCGCGTACGTCCTTTTCGATCAGCAGGTCCGGGTAGGCGATGCTGTCGTCGCGCTTGGCCGCCGCATACCATACCGAGGGCGAACCGGGCGGGAACAGATAGGGCAGCTGGTCGGGGTGCAGGCTGTTGGGGAAGAACTTGCGGGTCCAGGCATCGAGCGGCACCGGCGGATACAGCCAGAAGGATTGCCAGCTCGGGGTGTCCTTGAAATACAGCAGCCGGTTCGGCTGCGGCAGCTCCGGCCGCAGCGTGCCGCCGCGGTGGGCCAGCAGCAGGCAGGCGCACACGCCCAGCAGCAAAGGGCGCACCACCAGGCGCGCGCCGACGCCGGCCAGCAGCGGGCCGCACAGGGCCGGCAGGCAGCACACCAGGGCACAGGGCAGCAGCAGCCAGGCCGGCGACAGGAACAGCAGGCTGTCGCGCGCCGCCGGCAGGATCAGCAGCGCGGCCGGCACCGCGGCCACTAACATGGCGGCCAGCCGCTGCGGCGCCGTCCACGCGCGGGTGCGGCGGCTGTTCAGCACCAGATACGCCGCCTGCGACGCCAGCAGCGGCCAGGCCAGCACATAGCTGGCGCCCGGCGCGAACCAGCTGACGACGGCCAGCGCCGTGGCCAGCAGGCACATCGCCCCCAGCAGCGCGGCGGCGGCGCCGATCCGCGCCTGCAGCCTGCGCTGCAGCGCGATGAAGACGGTCAGCGGGACCAGCGTGAAGGCCAGCAGTTGCCAGCGCACGGTGGCGGCCAGGCCCGCGCCGTCGGCCAGCAGGCCGGCATCGTAGCGCTCCGCGAGGCCGGGCAGGGCTTCGCGGCACAGCCAGGCGGCGAAGGTGGCCAGCGCCCCCATCGCGAGCATGCCGAAGACGCCCTGCACGATGTCGGTGACGTCGATGTTCTGGCGCCGGATGCCGGTGCGGCAGGCGGCTATGCACAGCAGGCAGGCCAGCAAGGTCAGCGGCCACACCAGGGAATAGCCGTAGTGCAGGATGCCGAGGCCGGGCAGGGCGAAGAAGACCTGGCCGCGCGCGCCGGGTTCCGGCAGCGTGGCGGCGCCGAAGTGGCGCAGCAGGGCCAGCATGGTGTCGCCCTCGTGCCGCAGGCTGGCGCGGTCGAGGCGTTCGGCGATGTCCCAGGCGCCCCCGCCCAGCGGTCCGGCGGTGGTGGCGAAGTGCAGGACCGCCGGCCCGTGATCGGGATCGGGACCGGCCAGCAGGGCCGCGCCCTCGTGATGCGGCAGCGTGGCGTACAGCTCGCTCATGAAGGAGGAGCCCTGGGGATCCGGCGCCACCGCCGCCCAATCGCCGAGCGTCGAAGAGTCGGCGCGGTCGGCGCCGATCAGCTGCAGGGCGCCGCGGTTGCCGGGATTATCGAAGCGCAGCACGACCCTGGCGCGGCGCGCCCAGGGATGCGACTGCACGAAGCCGCGCGTGCCGAGGGCCTGGCCGGCATCGCCGTCGGTGAAGACGACCAGCAGGTCGTTGTCGAGCGCGGGCCCGGCCTGCAGCACGCGCAGGGTTTCCAGCAGCGCGGCGCTGGAGGCGGCGCCGTCGGCCGCCCCCAGGGAGTCGCTGCCGGAATCGTAGTGGGCGACCGCCAGCACCGCCGGCCTTCCGGCATGGCCGGACAGCACGCCCGGCTTCCTGACGATCACGTTGTGGACCTCGGCCATGGTCACGCGCACGTTGGCGGTCAGGTCGGAGGAGGAGGTCTGCACCGTCTCCGTCTGTACTTCCGGCTCCAGGTCGAGTGCGCGCAGGCGGGCCAGCAGGTACTCGCGCGCCTGCTGGTTGGCCTGGCTGCCGACCGGACGCGGCGTCGCCGCAAGTTCGCGCACGTGGGTCTGGGCGCGGATGGCGGAAAACCCGGGCATCGCGGACGCCGTGACGGCGGTGGGCGGCGCCGGCAGGTGACGCGGAGCCAGTGCGAGCCAGGCCAGCAGCGCGCCGAGCAGGCATGCGGCGGCCAGGCCCTGGACCCCGGCGGCGGGCAGGACGGATTCACGGGATGACATTGCTTCTCCAGGCGAAAAAAAGCCCGCCAGGCTTCGAGGAGAGGGGGCGGGCGAAGGGACGCTTGATGCTTCGGGCTCAGTCCAGCTTCCAGACATAGGCCATCTGGGCCCAGCCGGCTTCCGGCGCACCGTTATTGGTGGCCGGCTTGAACTTGCACAGGCTGAGCGCATTGAGGGCGGCGCGGTCCAGCACCCGCGAGCCGCTCGATTGCTGGATGCGCGCCGAGCTCACGCGGCCGTCCGTACCGACCAGCAGGGCCAGCGTGGTGGTGCCGGTGTCGCCGTTGCGGGCCGCGCTGGCCGGGTAATCGGGCAGGGCGCAGCTGTTGGCGTCGGCGAATACGGCGGTGCGCATCTGGCCACTGTTCGCATTCGCGTTCGCGTTGGCGGCGGGCGGCGCTTCGGAGGCGGTCGCGGGCGGCGTGAACGGATGCGGCGAGGGCTCGGCCTCGGTGGTGGCCGTCACCGGCGCCGGATCGGGCGGTGGGGCGACGTCGACCTCGAGCTTCGGGATCACGACTTCCGGCGGCGCCAGCTGCTGCGTGGGCTGCGGCGGCTCGGGCGGCGTGGGAGGCGGTTCGAGGCGCTCCGGTTCGAGCATCACCAATACCTGCTCGGGCAGGATCGAGAGCGTATGCCGGGTGCCCAGGCTATGGACGATCAGGGCGCCGAGCGCCACGTGCAGGCCGGCAACCAGCGCGAACTTGCTGGCCTTGCTGCCATTCGCATGGTTCGAGTAAGAGAAATGCATGGCCATCCTCCTTGTTGTTATCGGACATGAAGCGGTTTGGCTAAGCTATGGAATTAATATATGCTATGTCATAGCAAGGTGTAAAGCTAATTCTTGGCAAATTTTCTTCCATTCGTTTCATCAATTTCCTTCGTTGGCCTTGCTGTCCTTGTATGGAATAATCACACCATTCACATGCCAGAGAATGGTAAGACGATGCAGAAAGAGCAAAAGCCGATCCGCGTGATGCTGGCGGACGACCACCCGATCGTGATGACCGGTTTCGCCATGTCGCTTGGCGCGCAGGGGATGGAAGTGGTGGGCCAGGCCAAGTCGCCCAGCGAGGCGGAGGCGATGTACGCCGAGCAGAAACCCGACGTGGCGGTGCTGGACATCCGCTTCGGCACCGAGCTGACCGGTATGGACGCCGCCCAGAACATCCTGAAGGCCGATCCGCAGGCGAAGATCGTGTTCCTCAGCCAGTTCGACCAGGACAGCCTGATCAAGGAAACCTACCGCCTCGGCGCGCACGCCTTCGTCACCAAGGACTGCGACCCGGCCGACCTGGCCGAGGCCGTGCGCCAAGCCCACGCCGGCAAGCTGTACTTCCTGCCGCAGATCGCCGAGCGCCTGGCCAGCCTGGCGGTGCGCGGCGACGTCTCGCCGCAGTCGATGCTGGACGAGCGCAGCCTGGAGATCTTCAAGCTGATGGCCGAGGGACTGACCAACAACGAGATCGCCGAGCGATTGAACCTGTCGACCAAGACCATCAGCAATATCAGCCAGTCGGTGAAGGAGAAGCTGGGGGTGCATCGGCAGGCTTATATCACCAAGCTGGCGGTGAAGCATGGTTTGATCGAGCCGTAAGGGATATGCTGAGGAACTTGGGTCCCCGCCTGTGCGGGGACGACGTTTTAAGGCAGCAGGCCACCGGGGCGACCGCAGCCCGCACTTCGTCGTTCCCGCGAAGGCGCCTCGCCGTGCGAGGCTCCAAGTTGATTTTCGTAGCCAGTATCCTCGCAGCGCTCAGCCTCACCGCCCAAGCCGCCAAACCCACCCACGAACCCGCCCAGGGCTTCCGCTTCCAGTTCGTCACCGCCGACGACAGCGCCATCACCCAGCGCATCACCGAAGACCTGTACAAACGCCTGGTCCCGATCTTCTCCACCTTCCGCACCGAGCTGGCCCAGCGCCGCCGCATGCTGTACGTGGCGATCGGTCCGGCGGCCCTGCGCGAGGTGGCGTCGAAGCGCTGCGATTGCGTGGTGATCTCGGCCTTCACCTCGAGCCAGGTGTACCGCGCCATCATGGCCAAGGCCGCGCAGGGCGGGGCGCAGCCGGTCGCCAGCACCGCCGTCTATGCCGAACCCTCGCCTGCCGACCAGCTGCGCCTGGCCGCGCTGCTGTACCGCAGGCCGGTACGGGTGGCCGCCATCCTCGGCGCCGACACCAGTTTCATGCGCCCCGCGCTGGAAGCGGATAGAGTGACGGTGCTGGACGCCGGCGGCGAGGACATCAACCGCCTGCTGAACCAGATCGCCCAGACCGACGTGCTGCTGGCCCTGCCCGACAGCACCGTCTACAGCACCGAGAGCATCCGCAACATCCTGCTCTCGACCTACCGCCACAAGCAGGGCGTGATCGGCTTTTCGAGCGACATGGTGAAGGCCGGCGCGCTGGCCACCACCTATTCCGAGATCGAGGACATCGACGCCCAGGTGGCCGAGCTCGCTAGCGCCTATGTGGCCGGCGGCGAGCTGGCGCCGCCGCAGTTCCCGCGCTACTTCCGCACCATCGTCAACGAAGGCGTGGCGCGTTCGCTCGACCTCACGGTCAGCGACGAGGTGCGCGGCTTCTCCAGGCCGGCGCCGCCGCGCCGCCCATGATGCGCTACCTGTCCTTCTGGCGCGGCTGGAGCATCGGCCTGCGCATGGCCTTCATCACCATGCTGCCGGTGGCGCTGCTGTTCTCTTCCTTCGTCTGGTATTCCTGGTATTCGCACCGCGCCCAGGTCGACGAGGAGCTGGCCGAGCGCGGACGCATCCTGGCGCGCGCGCTGGCCGAGACCAGCGAATACAACGTCATCTCCGGCAACCTGTCCGACCTGCGCCTGACCATCAACGGCCTGGTGCAGTCGGACCGCAGCGTCTACCGCATCGACGTGGTCGACACCAATGGCCGCAATGCCGTCAGCGTGGTCTCCGAACATCCGATCCAGGCCGAGCCGCATTCCTTCGAGGCGCCGATCCGCAAGCAGGTGGTGTGGCTCAACCTGTTCTCGGACAACGGCACGCCGCACGTCTCCGCCTCCAGCGACACCCGCCCGCCGACCCTGACCACCGAGGTGGTGGGGCGGGTGAGGGTGACGATGTCGCCGACCAGCATGATGGCCAAGCAGCTGCGGCGCTTCCGCATCGAACTGGCGATGGCGGCGCTGGCTCTGGTCGCGAGCGGCTTACTCGCTTATTTCCTGGCGCGCAGCCTGACGGTGCCGCTGCAGGAGGCGATCGCCGTGCTGCGCGCGATCCGCGGCGGCGACTACCGGGTCGAGCTGCCGGTCACCACCGGCGGCGAGGTCGGCGAACTGCAGGCCTCGATCGGCGAAATGTCGGTGGCGCTCGACCGTTCCAAGCAGGACCTCGAGAACAAGGTGGCCGAGCGCACCCGCGACCTGCTGGAATCGCGCAACGAGGCCCTGCGCGCCGACGCCGACAAGCGCAAGCTGATCCAGAAGGTCAACAACATCATCGAGGACGAACGCAAGAGCATCGCGGTCGAGATCCACGACGAACTGAACGCCTCCCTGATCGCGGTGCGGCTGGAATCGCAGACCATCCAGCAGTTGGCAAGCAAGGCCGTGCCTGGACCGGAAGTCGAGCAGATCGGCGCCAAGGCCCAGGCCATTACCAGGCTGGCGCTGGACCTGTACGCCAACGGCCGGCGCCTGGTGCGGCGCCTGCGTCCGGAAGTGCTGGACATGCTGGGCCTGCACGGCGCGGTCGAGGAGATGGTCAGCCATTACCGGTCCAGCTCGGGCATCGATTTCGAATTCCATACCGAGGGCGACTTCTCGCGCCTGAACAACGAGCTGGCGATCTCCGCCTACCGCATCGTGCAGGAGGCGCTGTCGAATATCATGAAGCACGCGAATGCCTCGGCCGCCCACGTCAGCCTGGTGCTATCGGATGCCGACGATGCCCTGCACATCGAGGTCGGCGACGACGGCGAAGGCTTCGATCCGGCCCTGTCCTCGGAAGGCATCGGCATCATCGGCATGCGCGAGCGCGTGTTTGCCGTCGGCGGCAGGATACGGGTGCGGTCCCGGCCAGGGCGCGGCACCACGCTGGCCATCACCCTGCCGCTGCACGAGGCGGCCGGCGGCGCAACTGAGGTACATTAGCGGTCTTCGCATCACCATCACCATCACCATCACCATCACCAGCAGCCACGACCATGTCCAATGAATTGAAGACGCCTTTCGAGAAGGGCAACCAGAACCAGACCACCACCTGGGCCGACTGCATCGCCTGGTACGAGGAGCTCGCCAAGCGCTACCCGCGCGTGCTGCGCTTCAGCCAGATCGGCACCTCGGATGCGGGCGTGCCGATCCATGCCGGCGTGGTGTCCGCCGACGGCGTGTTCGACCGCTTCGAGATCAAGCGCGACAAGCGTCCGGTGTTCTTCAACAATAACGGCATCCACCCGGGCGAGCCGGAAGGCGTCGACGCCTGCATGGCCCTGGTGCGCGACTTCTGCCAGGAGCCGGAACGCCTGGCCGCGCTCGGCCGCACGGTGTTCATCTTCATCCCGCTGTACAACGTCGACGGTGCCTTCAACCGCAACGATACCTCGCGCGTGAACCAGGACGGCCCCGAGTCGTTCGGTTTCCGCGGCAACAGCCGCCACCTCGACCTGAACCGCGACTTCGTGAAATGCGACACCCTCACCGCGCGCGTGTTCAACGAGTTCTTCACGGCCTGGGATCCGGACGTGATGGTCGACACCCACACCTCGAACGGCGCCGACTACAGCTACACCATGACCCTGATCCAGACCCAGGCCGACAAGCTGGGCGGGGAGCTGGGCGACTTCCTGCGCGAGACCATGGTGCCGGCGATGTTCGCCGAGATGGACAGGCGCGGCTGGCCGACCTGCCCCTACGTGAACCCGGTCAAGGACAGCCCGGACGACGGCATCGCCGACTTCCTGGAGACGCCGCGCTTCTCGACCGGCTACGCGGCCCTGCACCACACGATCGGCTTCATGCCCGAGACCCACATGCTGAAGCCCTTCGCCGACCGCTATCACTCGATGCGCGCGCTGGTGGAGACGGCGCTCGGCTTCACCGTCGCGAATGGCGACAAAATCGTGCAGCTGCGCCGCGCCGCCAAGGATGAGGGCCGCACCCGCCGCGAGTGGCCGATCCACTGGGCGATGGACGAGGCCAATCCGTCCAGCTTCCGCTTCAAGGGCTACGCCGCGAAATACAAGCAGAGCGTGCTGGGCGACTACCAGCGCCTGTGGTACGACCGCAGCGCGCCGTATGAGAAGGACATCCCTTACTTCAACCGCTTCCCTGCCGACGTCGTCGTGTGGGCGCCGCGCGCCTACGTGGTGCCGCAGCAGTGGCGCGAAGTGATCGAACGCCTGCAGTGGAACGGCGTGCGCATGGAGCGCGTCGAGGCCGAGCGCGAGCAGGAACTGGCCTGCTACCACATCAAGTCGGTCAGCTCGCGCCCGCATGCCTACGAAGGCCACATGTTCCACGACGACGTCCAGCTCGAACGCCGCTGCGCCACCGTCACCGTCCGCGCCGGCGACTACATCGTGCCGCTGGACCAGGACAATGCGCGCTACGCGGTCGAGATGCTCGAGCCACTGGGCCACGACAGCTTCTTCCGCTGGGGCTTCTTCAACAGCGTGCTGGAGAAGAAGGAAGCCTATTCGGACTATGTGTTCGAGGACGAAGCCGAGAAGCTGCTGCGCGACGAGCCGGAGCTGGCCGCCAGGTTCGCGGAGTGGAAAGAGCTGAACCCGCAAAAGCTGTCCGACCAGTACGCGGTGCTGGATTTCATCTTCGCCCACTGCGCGCGCTACCGTGAGCCGGAGTGGCGCCGTTATCCGGTGTTCATGATCGACTGAAGCGGCTCAGTCCTGGCAGCTCTCCCAGGCCCAGTCGACCCGGGCGAGCACCTTGTCGCGGAAGGTGAGGGTGATGGGATCGGCGCAGCCTTCACCCTCGGTGCGCTTCAGGACCAGGGTGTCGCCGCCGCTGGCCGACGCGCCGAGGACGTCCTCGACCGCGCCGCGCCGATCGCCGATGTGCAGTCCCAGCGGCAGCGGATAGCCCGCGCGCGAGATCGCCAGCGAGCCCGGAAACGTATTGCCGCCGCCCGACTCGGTCGTCAGTTCGATGCCGGGCTGGCGGTAGGTCTTGCGCGTGAGCTTGCCGTTGAAGCCCTCGACGCGCCTGGTGCGTTGGGCGGACGAGGAAGCCGCCAGCGCCGCGGCCACGCCCTCGCCGAAGCCGTGCAGGTGGGCGAAGCCGTCCGCCATCCGGGCGGCCTGCCGCTGCCGCAAGGCTTCCTGCTCCGGCGCCTGCGCGGTTTCCCGGGCCGCGGCCGGCAGGGCCGCCAGCATGGTCACGCCCAGCAGCGCACACGCCAGCAGTTTTCCTTCCATCCGCGCCTCCTTTTATTGATTGTTCTGGCAATATTGCGCCTATTATTTGGCGGATTCAACAAGGAGAAGAACATGCATCGCACCATCCTCGCGGCCCAGGTCGCCGCGCTGGCCTGGCTGGCCGCCGGGGCTGCGCAAGCCGCGCCCCCGGCCGGCCAGACTTACTTCGAGCGCAACTGCGCCAGCTGCCACACGGTCGATCCCAAGCTGGGTTCGCGCGCCGGTCCCGGCCTGTACAACGTGGTCGGCCGCAAGGCGGGCGCGGTGCCCGGCTATAACTACACCGATGCGCTGGCCAGGGCCGGCGCCGCCGGCAAGACCTGGACCCGCGAAGAGCTCGACGTCTTCCTGCGCGATCCGACCAGGGACGTGCCGGGTACCGCGATGCCGATCGGGATCCCCGATGCGAAGGCGCGCGCCGCCGTGATCGGCTACCTGGCCGCGCAAAGCGGCAAGGCGGCGGCACCGGCGATGGCCTCGAAAGCGGCGGAGGGCAAGGTGATCGATGGCGCCGGCGGCTGGCTTGATGACAAGCCGGGCGACCTGCATCACGTCACCGCCGACAAGCTGGCGGCGCCCTTCGCCAGCGAGAGCGCCGGCAACGGTCCGAAGGTGGCCGCGCGTCCAGGCGGTGCGATGCCGGCCGTGCCGAAAGGCTTCAAGGTGTCCGTGTTCGCCGGCGACACCGGCAAGGCGCGCCTGGCGCTGCGCGCGCCGAACGGCGACATCATCGTCTCCGAGGCGAGCAAGGGCCAGGTCAGCATCCTGCGCCCCGGCAGCGGCGGCGAGAAGGTGGAGACCGTGAGCGTGTTCGCCGGCGGCCTGTCGCGGCCCTACGGCCTGGCGCTGTGGCCGTCCGGTCCGAACCCGAAATACCTGTACGTCGCCAACGTCAATTCGGTGGTGCGCTACCCGTATTCGGCCGGCGACCTGAAGGCGAAGGGCGAGCCGGAAACCGTGGTCGAAAAGATCGCCGATACCGGCGGCGGCCACGTCACCCGCACGCTGGCTTTTTCGAAGGACGATAGAACGATGCTGCTGTCGGTCGGTTCGGCCACCAACATCGCCTCGAGCATCGGACCCAAGCCGCCCGAGGCGCTGGCCCAGTGGGAAGCGAAGCACGGCCTGGGCGCCGCCTGGGGAGAAGAAACCGACCGCGCCGCGGTGCTGGCCTTCGACCCCGACGGCAAGAACCGCCGTTCCTTCGCCAACGGCCTGCGCAACTGCGTGGGCATGCTGGTGCACCCGCAGACGGGCGACCTGTACTGCAGCGTGAACGAGCGCGACGAACTGGGCGACAACCTGCCGCCGGACTACGTGACGCGCGTGAAGCAGGGTGGATTCTACGGCTGGCCGTGGTACTACCTGGGCGCCCACGAAGACCCGCGCCTGAAGGGCATCCGCCCCGACCTGAAGGACAAGGTGACGATTCCCGACACCCTGATCCAGGCCCACTCGGCGCCGCTGGGCATGGTGGTCTACCAGGCTCCGGCGGGCGCCAGGCACGCCTTCCCGAAAGAGTACGAGGGCGACATCTTCGTGGCCCTGCACGGCTCGTGGAACCGCGGCATCCGCACCGGCTACAAGGTGGTCCGCGTGATGATGAAGAACGGCGTGCCGACCGGCCAGTACCAGGACTTCATGACCGGCATGGTGCTGAGCGACCGCGACGTCTGGGGCCGCCCGGCGGCGGTGACGGTGGCGCAGGATGGGGCGCTGCTGGTGGTGGACGATGCGGGCAGCGTGGTGTGGCGCGTGGCGCCGGAAAAATAATCGCGTCGACCCGCGACGTTCAAACCGTCGTTCCCGCGATCTTAAATACCGTCGTCCCCGCGAAGGCGGGGACCCAAGTTCTGTACGAGCTATCGATACGCATGCAAACTTGGGTTCCCGCCTGCGCGGGAACGACAGTTCATATGTTTACTTGGATTCCGCAATCCACCGATCCACCTTCTTCTCCAGCAGCGCCAGCGGCAGCGTACCCTCGCCCAGCACGATCTCGTGGAACTTCGGCAGGCTGAACTTCGGTCCCAGCGCCTTCTCGGCGCGGGCGCGCAGTTCCTGGATCTTCAGGGCGCCGATCTTGTAGCCCAGCGCCTGTGCCGGCCAGGCCATGTAGCGCTCGGTCTCGCTGCGTGCCAGCGCTTCCGGATAGCCCAGGGTCTCGCGCATGTACTTGATCGACTGCTCGCGGCTCCAGCCCTTGGCGTGCATGCCGGTGTCGACCACCAGGCGCACCGCGCGCAGCATTTCGTCGTTCAGGTGGCCGAACCAGTCTTCCGGCTTGCCGTACAGGCCCATCTCGGTGCCGAGGGTCTCGGCGTACAGCGCCCAGCCTTCGGTGAAGGCATTGTTGCCGCCGAAGGTGCGGAAGTTCGGCAGGTTCAGCTCCTGCATCAGGGCGATGTGGAAGTGGTGGCCCGGCTGGCCTTCGTGCAGGAACAGCGTGACCATGCCGGGGCCGCTGTATTTGGCCGGGTCGTTCACCACGGTCCAGAACACGCCCGGACGCGAGCCGTCCGCCGCCGGCGGGGTGTAGTGGTCCGAGGCCGTGGCGCGCGTCAGTTCCGGCTCCAGGCGGATGTCGAGCGGGGTCTTCGGCCGCAGCGAGAACAGCTTCGGCAGCTTGCGATTCAGCTCGGTGTTCAGCTTGCGGTAGACCTCGATGATCTCGCCCTCGGTCTTGAAGGGCGTGTACTTCGGCTGTTCCGAGACCCAGGTCGGCAGGCCGGATGCCGGACCGGTGTAGCCCATCTGCGGGCCGATGCGGGCGTATTCCTGCTGGATGCGGGCGACTTCCTTCAGGCCGGTCTGGTGGATCTGCTCCGGGGTCAGGTCGGTGGTGGTCTGGCTGGCGACGCGCGCCAGGTACCAGTCCTTCCCTTGCGGCAGGGCGTCGTAGCCGGTGCTGGTGCGGCAGGCCGGCAGGTAGTCGTGCTCCAGGAAGTCTGCCAGGCGTTTCACGGCCGGGTTGACCCTGGCGCCGATCGTGTCGTGGTAGGCGGCCGTCAGTTTCGCCTTGTCGGCGCTTGAAAAGCCGGCCGGGAAGTGCTTGACCGGCGAGGCATAGATGCTGTCCTCGGCCTTTGCCGCCACCAGGTGCCGGATCTGCGGCAGGGTCGAGACCATCACCGCCTTCTGCGCCGTGACGCCGCGCTTCATCCCCTCGCGCATATTGGCGATGGCCTGGTCGATCCAGGGGCCGAGCTGGTTCAGGCGGCTCAGGTAGGCCTGGTAGTCCTTCACCGTGTTGAGCGGCTGTGCGCCCTGGCCGCTCGCGTAGTTCGCCAGCTCGACCGGGACGTTGTCCATCTGGTTCAGCGGCAGCAGGTGCTCGGGAAAGGGCTCCAGGCGCAGCGCGGTCTTCAGCTCGTAGTCGAGGATGTCGTAGCTGGTCTGGTCGCGCTGGGGCAGGGCGTCGCGGCGGATCGCGTGCAGGCGTTTCAGGTAGTCCTTGTACAGGGCGAACTGGCGGGCTCGGTTCTGCGGCGCGATCGACATGCCGATCTGGTCGGCGAAGCGGTTGTCGCCGGCCTCGCCGGCCATGATGGGGTCGAAGCGCGCTTCGGCATCCCAGTAGTCGTCGGCCAGCTTGTTCAGGCGCTGGGATTCGGCGCCGGCGCTGGCGGCGGCCGTCTTGGCGGCGATGGGTTTCGGCTCGAGCGCGCCGGCGGGAGCGCAGGCGAGCATGGCGGCGCAAGCGATCGCGCCCAGCTTCAGGATCTGTTTCATGTGCGGTTTGTGTGCGGAATAAAAACGAAGGCGGCGACAAGGATACGCTTGTCGCCGCCCGCGGCCCAGTCTTTACGGGGTCTTCTTAATAAGTGGCCAGGGGGGCCAGGGCGCCGTTCTTGAAGGTGTAGACGGTGACGGCCGTCTTTTTCAGGTTGCCGCTCGGGTCATAGCCGTAGGTGCCGGCCACGCCCTGGTAGCTCATGGTATGGAGAAGCTTGCTCACCGCGGCCGCGTCGACCGTGTTGGCGTTCTTGATGGCCTGGGCGATGAACATGGTCTGGTCGTAGAAGGCCGGCGCGTAGACGTCCGGGTCGCGCTGGAAGCGCTGCTTGAAGCGCTGCTTGAAGGCCGGGCCGCCGGGCTGCTTGTCCAGCATGGCGCCGGCCTGGGCGCACAGCACGTTCTCGCCGACGGCGTCGCCGCCCAGCTTGGCCATCTCCGGGCTGCACAGGGTGTCGCCGCCGAGCAGGCGGACGCCGCCCATGCCGAGCTGCTTCATCTGGCGCGCCATCGGCGCTCCCTGGGGGGCATAGCCGCCGAAGAAGATCGCGTCGACCTTCCTGGCGCGGAAGGCGGTCAGGATGGCAGAGAAGTCGCTCGCCTTTTCATTGGTGAACTCGCGGCCGGCCACGGCCAGGCCGGAAGCGCGCGCCTGCTTGGCGAATTCGTCGGCAATGCCCTGGCCGAAGGCGGTGCGGTCGTCGATCACGCCGACGGTCTTGATTTTCAGTTCCTTCGCCGCGTAGGCCGCCATCGAGCCGCCGACCTGGTTGTCGCTGGCGACGATGCGGAACACGTTCGGGTAGCGCGACTGCGTGATCTTCGGGTTGGTGCCGACCGTCGACATCAGGATGCCGGCATCGTTGTAGACGCGCGAGGCGGGAATCGCGACGCCCGAGTTGTAGGGGCCGAGCACGAACTTGACGCCGGCGTCGGCGAATTTCTGGGCCACGTTCACGCCGGCCTTGGGGTCGCCCTGGTCGTCCTCGGACATCAGCTCGAAGCGTAGCGTCTTGCCGCCCGCCTTGATCTTCTGTGCGTTGAGTTCCTCGACCGCGAGCCGCACGCCGTTTTCGTTGTCCTTGCCGGCGAAGGCATTGGCGCCCGACAGCGGCCCGCTCACGCCGATGCGCACCAGCTGGTCCTGGGCGGCGGCGGCGGCGCCGAGCGTCATCATGCCGGCGGCCAGCGCCAGCGGCGCAATCTTGAATTTCGATGGCATTACCTAGTCTCCGTTATGTTCCAACGGGCGCCATCATCGCATGATTCAGTTCAGGCAGCGAGACCGTGCGAAATCAGTTCCAGCGGCAGCGCGGTGGTGCACTTGATCTGCTCCATCGAGAAGGCCGAGGACACGCCGGCCAGCTGGGCGGTCTTGATCAGCTTCTTGTAGAAGCGGTCGTAGCCTTCGATGTCGGTGGTGACCACCTTCAGCAGGTAGTCGACGTCGCCGCTCATGCGGTGGAATTCGAGCACCTCGGGCAGCGCGATCACGGCCGAGGCGAAGCGCTCCAGCCACTTTTCGTCGTGCTCCTTGGCGCGCACGCTGACGAAGACCGTGACCGGCAAGCCGACCTTGTTGCGGTTGACGATGCTGACGCGGCTCTCGATATAGCCCTCTTCTTCGAGGCGCTTGACGCGCTTCCAGCAGGGGGTGCTGGACAGCCCGACTTTCTCGCTCAAACCGGAAATCGACAGGGTGGCGTCCGCCTGCAGGGCGGCCAGAATCGCACAATCGTATTTGTCGAGTGAGTTCATTTCTCTTATGCAGTAAGAATGAGAATGCCAGTTCTTCTTTTCAGCGAAAACAAAGGAATTTTAGTACATCTTATTCTGCGTCAGTCCGTAACATATTACTCAACTATGGCACGTTGTGTGCATATTATTTTTTGTTTTTAGCAATTTTTTCGGTTGTTATTCATGAGCCACGATATTTACCTCGACGCCAACGCCACTTCGCCCGTGCTGCCGGCCGCCGCCAGCGCCGCGCTGGAGACGATGCAGGCCTGCTTCGGCAATCCGAGCAGCAGCCATGCGACCGGCCTCCGCGCCAAGGTCATCCTCGACGCCGCGCGTGCGCGTGCGCGCCGCGTGCTGGGCGCCGGCGCCGGCCGCGTGCTGTTCACCAGCGGCGCCACCGAAGGCATCCAGACCGCGGTGCTGTCGGCGCTGTGCGCGATCCGCGAACGGCGTGCGGCGGGCGAGGACTGTGGTGATCTGCTGATCTACGGCGCCACCGAGCACAAGGCGGTGTCCGAAAGCCTGGTGCACTGGAACCGCCTGCTCGGTACCAGGCTGACCCTGTGCGCGCTGCCGGTCGACGGCGCCGGCCGCCACCGCCTGGACCTGCTGCGCGAACTGGCGCCGCGCGCGGCGATGGTCTGCACCATGGCCGCCAACAACGAGACCGGCACCGTCTCCGACCTCGAGCGTATCGCCGCCGTGCTGGCCGAGCGTGCGCCGCGCGCGTTCTGGATGGTCGACTGCGTGCAGGCCCTCGGCAAGCTGCCGCTGGATCTTGCCAACAGCCGCATCGACTACGCGCCCTTTTCGGGCCACAAGCTGTATGCGCCGAAGGGCATCGGCATGCTGTACGTGAAGGAGGGCACGCCCTACACGCCGCTGATCATCGGCGGCGGCCAGGAAGCGGGCCAGCGCTCGGGCACCGAGAACATGGCCGGCATCGCGGCGCTCGGCGCCGTGCTGGAAGCACTGGAGGAGGGCGGCACCTTCCGCGGCCACGCCGAACTGGCGGCGATGCGCGACCGGGTCGCGGCCAGCCTGGTTGATGCCTTTCCGGGCATCGTGTTCAACACGCCCTTCGAACTGGCGCTGCCGACCACCCTGAACTTCGCGGTGCCGGACATGGCGAGCAAGGAACTGCTCGACCTGTTCGACGCCGCCGGCATGCGCGTCAGCGCCGGTTCCGCCTGTTCGGCGGCGAAGGCCGCGCCCAGCTATGTGCTGGAAGCGATGGGCCTGCCGGCGTGGCGCACCAGCGGCGCCGTGCGCCTGTCCTTCGGACCGCTGGCGACCGAGGAATTCATCGACGAAGCCTGCGCGCGGATCCGCCGCTGCGGCCAGGCGGCGCGGCGTCCGGCACTGGCGTCGTCGAGTCTCAGCGGCGAGCGCCGCGGCCTGCTGCAGGTGAGCTGCGAGGGACGTCACGGCTGGATCCTGTTCAACCTGGAAGCCGGAGCCTGCGTGGCGATCGATCCGCCGGCCGGCATGGCGGCGCGGATCGCGGCCCAGATCCGCGCTAGCCACCTGCGCACCCTGGCCGTGCTGGGGACGGATGGCGGCGCGGACGGCGACGCCCGCGCCGTGCTGCGCGCAGGCCTCGGCCTGGATGCCGGCGAGCCGGGCGCCCTCGGCTGGCCGCGCGAAGGCGGCGTGGTGACCCTGGCCGACGGCAGCGCCGCGCCGGCGCTCGCGCTGGGCGACGAAGTGCTGGTGCGCCTGGCGGACCGGGACGGGCGCGGCGCCGCCTATCTGCTGGGCCGGGCGCAGGAAGGTCGGCTCGAGGCGGCGGCGGTGCGCCTGGCCTTCGTCGGCGGGATCGCGATGGACGGTGCCGATGCGCGGGAGCTGGCGCGACTGATCGATGGCGCCACGGTGCTGTGCCACGGCGCCGATGTCGGCGGCGCACCCTGCACCATGCTGGAGGCGGCGCATGCCGGGTCGGCTGCCGGCGAGTTGCGCCAGCTGGCGCCGCAGCAGCTGGACGCCTTCCTGCGCAGCCACGAGGATGCGCTGCTGGTGGACGTGCGCGAAGCCTGCGAGCTGGAAGCCGGCGGCATGCGCCTGCAGGGCCGCGCGGCGCAGGCGCTGCCGATGTCGCGCCTGGCCGAACACCTGGGCCAGCTGCTGGCGGCGCCGCGGCGCCCGCTGGTGTTCGTCTGCCGCAGCGGCAACCGCAGCGCGCGGGCGGCGCTGTGCCTGCAGCGCCTGGGCCATGCCGAGGCCTGGAGCCTGAGCGGCGGCCTGGCCCTGGCCGGATCGGAGGCATAGTTTCGTTGACTCTGCGGCGCGCGCGCCACAGGCCCCTGCCGGCAGGGGCGGCTTCCGGCTACACTAGCGTCAACCCGGCTTGCCGATAACCCATCCGACAGAGAAAAACAATGAGTGAACGTACGAGTGCCGCGTCCCTGGCCGCCACAGTTGCCGCGGTTGCCGTCCTGGCGGCCAGCGTGGCGCCGCCGGCCGCCGCAGCCGACTGGAGCGACACGGCGATCAGCTGGCGCTATGGCCAGCGCTTCCGCGAGCCCTTCAACCCCTCCGACATCAAGAAGAACATCTTCGCGCTGACCCACGCCAGCGGCTACAAGTACGGCTCGAACTACTTCAACCTCGACCTGCTGCAGTCCGACAGCAACGACCCTGGTTCGTTGAACCAGCGGGATGGCGCGCAGGAAGCCTATATCGTCTACCGCCACACGCTCGACATCGGCGCCCTGCGCGGCGCACCGATCGCCTACGGCCCGGTAAAGGGACTGGGCCTGGTGCTGGGCTTCGACTGGAACACCAAGAACGACGTCGGCTACAACTCGCGCAAGCGCATGCTGGTGGCCGGCCCGACCCTGATGTGGGACGTGCCGGGCTTCCTCAGTACCGGCATCCTGCTGCTCCGCGAGAGCAATGCGCCGAGCGGCGCCTTCCCGCCGATCTCGGAAGTCCGCAGCCGCTACACCTACGACTACCACCCGATGTTCTCGGCCAGCTGGGGCATCCCGGTGCCGGAGAGCTGGATGCCGGGTTGGTCCTTCGAAGGCTACCTGAACTACATCGCCGCCAAGGGCCGCGACGAGGTCGGCAACGGGACCGGCGCCGAGACCAATCTCGACATGCAGCTGATGTACGACCTCGGCAGCCGCTTCGGCCAGCCGAAGAACCGCTTCCGCGTCGGCCTCGAATACCAGTTCTGGAACAACAAGTTCGGCAACACCGCGGCCACCACCGGCAACCGCGGCCAGCGCGCCAGCACGCCGATGGTGCGCGCCGAATACCACTTCTGATCCTCAGCGCGTCAACGGGGTATCCGCCTTCTTCAGCGTCCGCAGCACGAAGCTCGATTTGCTGTGGCGGATACCCGGTATCTTGTACAGCTGCTCCCTCAGCAGCCTTTCATAGTCGCGCGTGTCCTTGACCGCGATCCGGATGAAGTAATCGTAGTCGCCCGAAATCAGGAAGGCTTCCAGGACTTCGGGGATGGATTCCAGCGCCTGCGCAAACTCATTCAAGGTCTCCTGGCTGTGACTGCCCAGTGTCACCTGCACGATCACCGTGTCCTGGTAGCCGATCTGGGCCAGGTCCACCTTCACCGTATAAGCCTGGATGGCGCCGGAGTCGGTCATGCGCTTGATGCGGTTCCAGCAGGAGGTGGTCGACAGCCCCACCGCCTTGCCGATCTCCTGCAGCGGCGTGCGTGAGTCCTCGAGAAGGATGCGCAGGATCGCTTGATCCTGCTGGTCGAAAGATTTTCCGTTGTAGTCGCTCGTTTCCATAAATTTTTCCATATTTTCTCGAATATGATGGAAATTATGAAGCACTTTCAGGGGCTGCGTCGATAAAATTTAAGGATGAGAACTCCTTCGGACCCCACCCTGACCGGCGCGCAGCTGCTGCTGCGTTGCCTGATCGACGCCGGCGTCGATACCGTTTTCGGCTATCCCGGCGGCGCCGTGCTTCCCCTCTACGATGCCTTGTACCTCGAACCGCGGCTGCGCCATGTGCTCGTCAGGCACGAGCAGGCGGCGGTGCATGCCGCCGAGGGCTATGCGAGGTCGACCGGCCGCCTTGGCGTCGTGTTCGTCACCTCGGGACCCGGCATGGCCAACACCACCTCCGGCCTGCTCGACGCCCTGTGCGACTCGGTGCCGGTCCTGTGCATCAGCGGCCAGGTCGCCACGAACCTGATCGGCACGAACGCCTTCCAGGAGTGCGATGCGCTCGGCATCTCGCGCACCGTCACCAAATGGAATGCCCAGGTCCGCAGCGCGGACGAGATCGTGGACATGGTCGGCGCCGCGGTCCGGCAGGCGACCCGGGGCCGCCCGGGGCCGGTGCTGGTCGACGTGCCGAAGGATGTCCAGCTGCAGCCAGTCGCCGTGTCCGCGCCGCGCTCGCTGGCCGCAAGCCCGCCGTCCGTCCCGCAGTCCCTGGTGCCGGACATTCCGGGTGCGCTGCTGGAACAGGCGGCCAGGCTGATCGCCGGTTCGCGCCGTCCCGTCTTTTACGGCGGCGGAGGCTTGACCGCTTCCGGCAGCGCGGCCTGCGCCACGTTTGCAGACCTCGTGCGCATGAAAAACGCGCCGTGCACGCTGACCCTGATGGGACTCGGCGCCTTTCCGGCATCGGATCCGCGGTGGCTGGGCATGCTCGGCATGCACGGCACCCTGGAAGCCAACCTGGCGATGCACGAGGCCGACCTGGTGGTCTGCGTGGGGGCGCGCTTCGACGACCGGGTCACCGGCAAGCTCGATCAATTCTGTCCTGACGCGCGCATCGTCCACATCGACATCGATCCGGCATCGATCGGCAAGATCGTGCGCGCCGACGTCGGTCTGGTGGGCGATTGCCACGCGGTCCTGGCGGCCCTGGAGCGCGAGCTCGCCGCCATGCAGGCCGAGGTCGCGTCCACGGACGCGTGGTGGCAGCGCATCCAGGCATGGCGGGACGTGGACTGTCTCGGCTTTGCCGCCACGTCGCCGACGATCGTCCCCCAGCAATTGATGAAGACCCTGGCCGGCGCGCTGGACGGACGGGACGCCATCGTCTCCACGGACGTCGGCCAGCACCAGATGTGGGCGGCGCAATACCTTCCCTTCGATGGGCCGCGGCGCTGGCTGACCTCGGGCGGCGCGGGGACGATGGGCTTCGGCATCCCGGCCGCGATCGGCGCCCAGATCGCGCATCCGGAAAAGACGGTCGTGTGCGTGAGCGGCGACGCCTCGATCCTGATGAACATCCAGGAACTCGCCACCGCCGTGCAGCATCGCTGTCCGATCAAGGTCGTGCTGTCGAATAACGGCTGCATGGGCATGGTCCGGCAATGGCAGGAACTGCATCACGGCGCCCGCTATAGCCACAGCTATGCGGAGGCCCTGCCGGATTTCCCGGCGCTGGCGCGCGCCTTCGGATGGCAGGCGCGCCGGGTCGCCAGGGCGGACGAGCTCGACGACGCGATCGCCGAGTGCATGTCGTCGGAAGGTCCTTTCCTGCTCGACGTGGTGGTCGAACAGGCCGAGAACTGCTTCCCCATGATTCCGGCTGGCCGCGGACACCACGAAGTCATGCTGTCGAAAGACCGGACCTACGAAAGCGGCCGATGACGGCCGGCTACCTGAAGCGCATCCTGGGCGCGCAAGTGTATGAGGTCGCGGGCGTGACGCCGCTGGACATGCTGCCCTCGCTCTCCCAGCGCCTGGGCAACCGTATCTGCCTCAAGCGCGAAGACATGCAGAGCGTCTTCAGCTTCAAGCTGCGCGGGGCCTACAACAAGATGGCCAGGCTGTCGCCGGCGCAGCGCCGGCGCGGCGTGATCTGCGCATCCGCCGGCAATCATGCCCAGGGTGTGGCGCTGGCGGCGGCCCGGCTGGGTTGCCGGGCGCTGATCGTGATGCCGACCACCACGCCGAGGATCAAGATCGATGCGGTGGCAAGGCGCGGCGGTCCCTGCGTCGACATCGTCCTGCACGGGACCTCCTATACCGATGCCCACGACCACGCGGCCGCGCTTGAAAAAGAGCAGGGGCTCGTCTTCGTCCATCCTTTCGATGATCCGGATGTGATCGCCGGCCAGGGGACAGTCGGCATGGAAATCCTGCACCAGCACCGGGACCCGATCCATGCGATCTTCGTCGCCATCGGCGGCGGCGGGCTGGTCGCCGGCATCGGCGCCTACGTCAAGGCCTGCCGGCCGGACATCAGGATCGTCGGCGTGCAGACCGTCGATTCCGATGCGATGGCGCGCAGCCTGGCGGCGGGCGAGCGCATCGCGCTGCCGGAAGTCGGACTGTTCTCCGACGGGACCGCCGTCCGGCTCGTCGGCGAAGAGACTTTCCGCATCGCCAGGCAGGTCGTGGACGAGATCGTCCTGGTCGGTACCGACGAGGTCTGCGCGGCCATCAAGGAGGTGTTCCAGGAGACGCGCAGCGTGCTCGAGCCGGCGGGCGCCCTGGCGGTGGCCGGGCTGCAGGCCTATGTGGAACGTGCCGCGCTGGCTGGCGCGCCGGTCCGGGACCAGACCCTGGTGGCGGTCGCCGGCGGCGCCAACATCGACTTCGACCGCCTGGGCTACGTGGCCGAGCGCGGATCGAACGGGTGGGCAACAAGCTGCGCCCGATGATGCCGTGGATTGCGAAGAACAAGCTGGTAGATCAGTCGAAGAACCAAGTACGGCCTGTTGGCTGTTGAGCCCTCATTCCCGTTTTCGCGGCAATGACGTGAAAGCATTGCAAACCAGATATTCCAGCTGACTTTATTTTTGTCAATTAGTTAATAACAATTTTATATCGTTATGATCCGAGGATCAAGGTGAAGGAGTGATGCAATTGCAAAAATTGCATCATGATAACCTCATCCCTTATCCCTTCCCTGGCCTGGTCCCGCTGCCTCGTCTTCGCAGCGGCCAGCTTCTTCCACCTTGCGGCCGCTGCCGCTCCGGCGCAGCGCATTGCACCGGCGCCGCACGAGCACCAGGAATTCGAGGCGACCCTGGACGCGCCCTATCGCGGCGAGGCCCGCGGCGCCGAATCACGCACCTTCCGCCTGTCCTTCGATTACCCTGGCCTGCAGGGCCGCCGCAGCGTGCACTGGCGCCTCGAGTTGATGGCGCCGAACGGCCGCGAAGTGGCGCGCTGGCAGGGGCAGGCGAACCTGACCGGGCGGCCGGTCGACGTGCCGGTGCGTTGGCAGGGTAAATTGGCGAAGGGACTGCCTGCGCCCGGCGTGTACCGGGTGCGCCTGCACGCGACGGCCGGGGATGAAGCGGTCGAGCAGTCCTGGGACATCGCCGTCGGCAACCCGCCGGCGCCCGCGCTGCCGGCTTTTTCTCCCATGCCGGGCCGGCGCAAGGTGCTGCAGGCGGCGCCGGCGGCGGGTGCGCTGCCGTTCACGGTCTATTACGGCAACCTGCACAGCCAGACCAGCCACAGCGACGGCGGCGCCGCCCTCGATAACTGCAAGGGTGCCCAGGACCCGCAGACCGCGCCCTTCGGTCCGGATACCGCCTTTCCCTACGCCCGCGAGCATGGCCTGGACATGCTGATGGTCTCCGAGCACAACCACATGTACGACGGCTCGGACGGCACCAAGCTTGATGCCGATCCGGCCGCGGCCAGGGCGCTGTACCAGTCCGGCCTCGGGATGGCGCGCGCGTTCAACGAGCAGCATCCGGACTTCCTGGCCCTGTACGGCATGGAGTGGGGCGTGATCAGCAACGGCGGCCACCTGAACATCTTCAACAGCGACGAGCTGCTGGGCTGGGAAAAGAACGGCAAGGGCGAGCTGCTGGCCGACACGCTCAGCAGCCGCAGCGACTACGGCGCGCTGTACACGCTGATGCGAAAGCAGGGCTGGATCGGCCAGTTCAACCACCCGGCGCTGAAGGACCAGTTCAAGGTCGGCGGCGTGCCGCTGGCCTGGACGGCGGACGGCGACGAGGCGATGGCGCTGTGCGAAGTGATGAACACCTCGGCCTTCTCCACCAACGACAAGGAGGGCGAGACCCGCCGCAGCAATTTCGAGGCGGCCTGCAACAAGCTGCTGGAAGCGGGCTACCACGTGGCCTTCAGCAGCAACCAGGACAACCACTGCGCCAACTGGGGCAGCTCATACACCAACCGCACCGCGGTGCTGGTCCCGAACGGCGTGCCGCTGACCCGCGACAGCTTCATCGACACCCTCAGGGCGCGGCGCGTGTTCGCGACCATGGACAAGGCATCGCAGATCGTATTTACCGCCAACGGCCACCTGATGGGCGAGCGCATCGACAACCGCGGACCGCTCCAGCTGTCGGTGCAGTTCGCGAACGATGCCGGCCGGCGTGCGGCCACGGTGGCGATTATGGAAGGGGTGCCTGGCCGGAACGGCAACGTGAGCCAGCTGGCGGCGCAGGCGAGCGTCACGCTGACGCCGTCGCCGGGGCCGCATTTCTACTATGCGAAGCTGACCCAGGACGACGGCAAGGTCTTGTGGTCGGCGCCGGTCTGGGTCAACCAGGCGGGCGACTAGAAGCCCAGGTTCTTGCCGAGGCCGAACAGGGTCGCCAGGCCCAGCACCACGAAGATCAGGGCCGCGATGCCGTGCACGAGCTTCAGCGGCACGCGGCCGGCGATGCGGTCGCCGAAGTACACGGCCGGCACGTTCGCCAGCATCATGCCCAGGGTGGTGCCGGCCACCACCGCCACCGCGGAGGGATAGCGCGCGGCCAGCGCCACCGTCGCCACCTGGGTCTTGTCGCCCATCTCGGCCAGGAAGAAGGCCAGCACGGTGGTGAGGAAGACGCCCAAGCGCGCCGGCGTCGTCTCGTTCTCGTCGATGTCGTCCGGGACCATGATCCAGGCCGCCATGCCGATGAAGGCCAGGCCCAGAACCCAGCGCATCACTTCGGGACCGAGCAGCTTGCTGACCAGCGCGCCGACCGCGGCGGCAAAGGCGTGGTTGGCGATGGTGGCGGCGAAGATGCCGAAGACGATGGGCAGCGGACGGCGGAAGCGCGCGGCCAGCAGGAAGGCCAGCAACTGGGTCTTGTCGCCGATTTCGGCGAGGGCGACGATGCCGGTGGAAACGAGGAAGGCGTCCATTGAAGCGACAGGGCGGGGAAAGGCAAAGGGGCGATCATAGCAGAGGCGGGCGGCGCCTACCTATCGGGACGGGTTCCGAAGTGCTATCCTGCTCGCGCCTGAATTCAGCTTCCGACCATCACGCCAAGGAATCCCACAAGTGCACTCCATGAACCGCATCGCAGCAGCCCTCCTGATCGCATTCTCCGGCGCCGCCCTGGCGCAAGTTCCCGCCACCGTCCCGGCTTCCGTGCCCGCCGCCAGCAGCACGGCGCCGCTCCAGCTGAACCACCTCGACGCCGACGTCGAGCGTGTCATGAAGCAGTTCGACGTGCCGGGCATCGCCATCGCCATCGTGAAGGACGGCCAGGTGCTGGCCGCGCGCGGCTTCGGCGTGCGCAAGCTGGGCGCCCCGGAAAAAGTCGACGGCAAGACCCTGTTCGAAGTGGCCTCGAATTCGAAAGCCTTCACGGCCGCGGCGCTGGCGATGCTGGTCGACGAGGGCAAGCTGGCCTGGGACGATCCGGTCACCAAGCACCTGCCTGACTTCCAGATGTACGATGCCTACGTCACCCACGAGATGACGGTGCGCGACCTGCTGACCCACCGCAGCGGCCTGGGCCTGGGCGCCGGCGACCTGCTGTGGTGGCCGACCACCGGCTTCTCGACCGACGAGATCATCCACAAGCTGCGCTTCATTCCGCCGGCGACCAGCTTCCGCAGCAGCTATGCCTACGACAACCTGCTGTACATCGTGGCCGGCAAGATCATCGCGGCGAAGTCCGGCAAGAGCTGGGGCGAGACCATCCGCGAGCGCATCCTGACCCCGGTCGGCATGGCCACCACGACCACCAGCCTGCTCGAGAACGAAGGCAACCCGAACGTCGCCAACGCGCACAGCAAGATCAACGACAAGATCGCCGCCGTGAAGGCGATGCCGGTACCGAACGCGGTCGGCGCGGTCGGCATCAACACCAACGCCGAAGACATCGCGCGCTGGATGAACGTGCTGCTGGCGCAGGGCAAGCTGGGCACCGGCGCCGACGGCAAGGAAACACGCCTGTACAGCGCCAAGCAGGCGCGCGAACTGTGGACCGCGCAGACCCCGATGCGCATCAGCGAGCCGAATCCCAAGCTGGCCGGTACCAAGCCGAACTTCGCGGCCTACGGCCTCGGCTTCCAGCTGCGCGACTACCACGGCAGGCTGCTGGCCATGCACAGCGGCGCGCTGCAGGGCTTCTATTCGAAGGTGGTGCTGGTGCCGGAAGAGAAGCTGGGCATCGCCATCCTCACCAATGCCGAAAGCGGCGGCTCGCTGAACGCGCTGCAGTGGCAGCTGCTGGGCCGCCTCGTGGACCGCGACGACAAGACCGACTGGATCGGCGCCGTCGCCGCCGTCGAGGACGAGATGCACGCCAAGGAAAAGGCGCGCCTGGCCAAGAACAGCGCCGCCCGCGCCGCGAAATCCCAGCCGTCGCTGCCGCGCACCGCCTACGACGGCGACTACCAGGACCCGTGGTACGGCATCGCCACCATCAAGCACGTCGGCGGAAAACAGATCCTGTCGCTGACGCGCACGCCGGACCTGAGCGGGGAAATGGAGCACTTCCAGCACGACACCTTCATCGTGCGCTGGAAGGAGCGCAACTTCAACGCCGATGCCTACGTGACCTTCGCGCTGAACCCGGACGGCAGCATCGAGCGCATGAAGATGCAGCCGATTTCCACCGAGACCGACTTCAGCTATGACTTCCAGGATTTGAACTTTACGCCGGTGAAGAAGTAAGGATCAGATCGGCGGCACCGGATTGAACCCCGAAATCGCCCGATACTTCCCATCGCTGTAGCGCAGTACCTGGCGCTGGTCGATGGCGCTGGGTGGCGCGGCGTGGGATTCGGCGCGGCTGATCGCGCCCTGGTAGCGGATCACGAGGTCGCCCGGCTGCTCGCGCGAGGGCTCGATGCTCCAGTCGCTTTCGATGGCATAGCAGTCGTGGCCGTCGGGCGGGGTGCGGTCGTCGTCCGGGTGGGTGTCCTGCGGGTGCGCCTTGATCAGCGGCTGCAGGCGGCGCATGCAGTCGCCGGTACTGTCGACGTTGATGCCCGACAGCGCCATCTCGACCACCGCTTCGTGGTGCACCGTGCCCTTGTCCAGTTCGTACAGCGACATCCAGGTGCCGCAATAGCCCTGCCAGCAGCTGCCGTATTCCACTGCGATGCCTTGGCGCTGGCCGGACAGCGGCACCGCGCGCACATTGGCCTCGCCGAAGAAGCCGCGCAGCGCGAACACGCCCTGGCGGCCCACGACCTTCCACTGGCCGCCGCTCTGCTCGAACTGGTAGGCGGCCAGCGCCATCGGCGTCGTATGGTTGACCGCGGGCGTGCTGCCTTCTTCCGACGGCACCAGGCCGGCAATCAAGGTCAGGTGCGAGGCATCGGTACGCAGCAGCAGCCGCGGTTCGGCGACTACCCGGTTCGTTCCCGCGGTCCAGCCGCCGTGGCCGGCCTTGCGGGACATGCCGGGCAGGCGCGGCAGGCTGACGGTCACGACCCGTCCCGCCGGGTTGTCGCTCCAGCCCGGGAAGGCCAGCGCCGCCAGCCTCGCCGGCGTCACGCCGGGAGCGGCGTCGGCCGCCGCCTGCGGCGATGCCGCCAGCGCCAGTCCGGTCGCCGGCGCCAGGCCCAGCCAGGCCATCCGCTGCAGGAAGGACGCTCGCATGCTCAGATCTTCTTGCCGTTCCAGATATCCATCATGTCGGCCGATCCCTGGGAACGGATGCCGTTGTCGGACAGGATGCCCTCGGTGGCGGCCACCATCTCCTTGCGCGGCAGGACCATGGTCTCGCCCTCGCGCTGGTCGAAGCGCAGCACCACCATGTCGTCCTTCAGGTCGCGCAGCAGGGCCACCAGGTGGCGCAGGCTGCGCACCGGCACGCCGTTTACCGACTCGACCACCGCGCCCATGCGGTTGCTGTAGCCGGCCACCAGCTTGTGCGGGAAGAAGGGGGAGCTGATCACCACCAGTTCCTCGTGCTGGGCGTCGGGCGAATCGCCGCGGCGCGTGACCAGCGGGCTGGCGTTGAAACTGAAGCCGTTCAGCGCGGCCGCGTTGGCGGCGATGAAGGACAGGTACTCGGCGGTGGCGCGCGTGAACACGATCGGGCCGTACACGAAGTAGGACGGGTAGCCGCCGGCCAGGTCCGGGATCAGGAGCTGGCGCGCGCCGCCAACCGGCACCTGCACCTGCATGGTCTTGCCGCCGCGGACGATGGTCAGCGGCACCTTGCCGTCCTTCGCCACCTGCTGCACGCGGTACTGGAAGCGCACCCGCAGGTTGGGACCCAGCTTGACCATGCCCTGGTTGTCGACCGGGTGCTCGCCGATGCGGGTGATGACGTCCCATTCCTTCAGCGGATAGGCGGCGTCGCTGCGCGCGGGACGGTGCACGACCGCGCCCTCGACCGACCTGTCGAGCTTGAGGTACTGGCGCAGCACCGGATTCTCCAGCGTCTGCACGCTGTCGAGCAGCAGCGGCTTGCCGTCGTAGCGGCCGTCGGCGACGTCGCTCAGGAACAGCTCGATCTCCTCGTTCGGGATCACGTAGCCGATGTTGTTGGCGCCGGCCACGCCGGAGAAGGCCAGGCCGATCATCTTGTCGCCGGCGATCACCGGGCCGCCGCTGTTGCCGGGATTGATCGGGGCGTCGATCTGCACCCGCAGGCCGGCGTTGCCGAAGCCGTAGGGGACGAATTCGACGCGCGAGACGATGCCCTTGGTGATCGACAGCGAGTTGCCGCCGACCGGATAGCCGTAGGCGAACACTTGTTCGCGCACGTCCGGCAGCACGCTGGCGCGCGGCAGCGCCGGATGCTTGTTGAAGTAGGACTCGTCGTCGAGCTTGAGCAGGGCCAGGTCCATCCCGCGCGCCACCGCCACCACCGTGGCGGCGACCTTGTCGCCGTCCTGGCTGGCCTGGATCTCGACCTGGCTGGCGTAGCCGACCACATGGGCATTCGTGAGAATCCGCTTGCCCTCGATGATCACGCCCGAGCCGGTGACGTCCTGCGGCGTGGCCTTGGTCCAGGGTTTATACGGGTCGGGGCGGCGCAAGGTCGAGAAGATCTTGACGACCGAGTTTTCGACGCGAGACGGAATGGCGGATTTGGTCGGTGCGGCCTTCGCATCGAGGTCCTGGGCCTGGACCTGGATCTGGACCATCGTACAGGCG
Organism: Massilia sp. 01N410; assembly: GCF_056399665.1. Taxonomy (NCBI): domain Bacteria; kingdom Pseudomonadati; phylum Pseudomonadota; class Betaproteobacteria; order Burkholderiales; family Oxalobacteraceae; genus Massilia; species Massilia sp. 01N410. The sequence goes on from NZ_JBFTRV010000023.1 coordinate 52,820, forward strand.
GCGGCAAGCGCTGCGGCGGCAGCGAGTCGGAAAAGTGTCATGCGTCTCTTTGAATCGGAAAGATTGCTGAGCGAATATACACCGTGGCGAAGCGTGAAAGTTCACAAATACTCACCACGGCGTGACATTTACGGTTTGACGAACTTGAGGGTCATGCGGTCGCTTTCGCCGATGGCCTGGTATTTGGCGCGGTCCTCGTCGCGGTTGGCCAGGGTCGGCGGCAGGGCCCACACGCCGCCCTTGTGGTCGGCCTTGTCCTTCGGGTTGGCGTTGATCCCGGATTTCCCAGCCAGCTTGAAGCCGGCGCTTTCGGCCATCCTGATCACATACGACTCATGGATGTAGCCGCTCGTGGCCTTGGCATCCTGCGGCATGGATTCCGGCAGGCGGTGGTCGGTCACGCCCAGCACGCCGCCCGGCTTCAGGCTGGTGTACAGCGCCTTGAACATTTCCTTGACCTTGTCGTCGCCCAGTTCGACGAAGTTGTGCACGTTGCGGAAGGTGAGCACCATGTCGACGCTGTTTGGCGGGGCGAAGTTGTAGATGGCCTTTGGTGGATTGAAGGCGCCCCGCACGACCTTGTCATACACCGCCGGGTTGGACTCCAGCAGCGTCTTGGATATGAGGCCGGCGCCGATCAGCTTGCCGTCCTGGCGCAGGTAGGGCGCCAGGATCTCGGTGTACCAGCCGCCTTCCGGCAGCAATTCGACCACCGTCATGGTTGGCTTGATGCCGAAGAAAGTCAGCGTTTCGTAAGGATGGCGCCAGGTGTCGCGCGCCACGTTGGCGCTTGAGCGGTGGCTGCCGGCGATGGCCGCGCGTAGTTGGGCGTCGTCGGCCTGGTTGGCGGCCAGCGCCGTGCCGGCCAAGCCTGCCAGTACGGCGGCCAGGATGAATCGTTTCATGTCTCGGTCTCCAATGTCGGTGGGGTAGCGGCGCCATGCCGTGCCCTCCGCCGATCATCGGGCAGGCCCTAGTTGTCGTCAAGTAAAGATTGCGTATGTATTAAACCTGTCCGACCGGACACCTGCCGGACACAGGGCGGACGCGGCCCGCGCGGACACCGTCCGCCCTGGCCGCGCTGGCAAGCAGGAACCCAGGCACCTGGCATAAAGATTGCCTATTCAAGAACTTTACTTGCTGCTATGGTTCAGCAGATAAAGAGAAGAAGTAAAGCGCAGCACAACAAGAGCGGTCCGCCCGCCGGACCACTGTCCACCTCAGGAGACGTCATGGAACGCCGTACCTTCCTCAACATCAGCGGCCTGGCTTTCGGCACGATGCTGGTGCCCGTATTCGGCCGCGCGATCGCCGCCGAAGAGCTGCTCAATCCGATGCCGGTCGCGGCCAAGAAGCTGCTGGCCGACACCGCGCTGAACGCCGCCACCAAGGCCGGCGCCAGCTACTGCGACGTGCGCATCGGCCGCTACCTCAACCAGTACGTGATCACTCGCGACCTGAACGTCGAGAACGTGGTCAACACCGAGTCGGCCGGCATCGGCGTGCGCGTGGTCTGCAACGGCGCCTATGGCTTCGCCGCCACCAACGACATGAGCCCGGACGGCGTGGCCGGCGCGGCGCGCCAGGCGGTGGCGATCGCCAAGGCCAACGCCAAGCTGCAGCTTGAACCGGTGCAGCTGGCACCGGTGAAGGGCGTGGGCGAGGTCTCGTGGGCGACGCCGGTACAAAAGGACTGGCGCACGGTGCCGGTCAAGGAGAAGGCCGAACTGCTGATCGCCGCCAACAAGGCCGGCATGGACGGCGGCGCGACCTTCATGAACTCGATGCTGTTCCAGGTGAACCAGCAGAAGTACTTCGCGTCCACCGACGGCTCCTACATCGACCAGGACATCCAGCGCATGTGGGCGCCGCTGACCGCCACCGCGGTCGACAAGGGGACCGGCAAGTTCCGCTCGCGCCAGGGCCTGTCGGCGCCGGTCGGCATGGGCTACGAATACCTGGCCGCGCGCAAGGAAGACAAGATCAAGGCCGCCGGCGGCGTCGCCACCCTGTACACGACATCCTATGACATCGTCGAGGACGCCCGCGCCGCCGGCCGCGACGCCAAGCGCAAGCTGACCGCCAAGAGCGTCACCCCGGGCAAGTACGACCTGGTGCTGTCGCCAGAACACCTGTGGCTGACGATCCACGAATCGGTCGGCCACCCGACGGAACTCGACCGCGTGCTGGGCTACGAGGCCAACTACGCCGGCACCAGCTTCGCCACCCTCGACAAGTGGGAAACGAAGAAATTCAACTACGGTTCGCCGCTGGTGAACATCGTGGCCGACAAGGTCACCCCGGGCTCGCTGGGCGCGGTCGGCTACGACGACGAAGGCGTCAAGTGCAAGCGCTGGGACATCATCAAGGACGGCATCCTGGTGAACTACCAGGCCACGCGCGACCAGGCCCACATCATCGGCGAGAAGGAATCGCACGGCTGCTCCTACGCCGACAGCTGGAGCAACGTGCAGTTCCAGCGCATGCCGAACGTCTCGCTCCAGGCGGGCAAGAAGAGATTGAGCCCGGACGAGATGGTCAAGGACATCAAGAAGGGCATCTACATCGTCGGCGACGGTTCGTTCTCGATCGACCAGCAGCGCTACAACTTCCAGTTCGGCGGCCAGCTGTTCTACGAGATCAACAACGGCAAGATCGGCCAGATGCTGGAAGACGTGGCCTACCAGTCGAATACCCAGGAATTCTGGAATGCCTGCAGCGCGCTGTGCGACGAACGCGACTGGCGCATGGGCGGCTCCTTCTTCGACGGCAAGGGCCAGCCTCCGCAGATCTCCATCGTCTCGCACGGCGCCAGCACCGCGCGCTTCAACGGCATCAACGTCATCAACACCGCCCGCAAGATCGGCTAAGGCAGGGAGCACACCACATGACCATCCTGACCCAGGAACAAACCAAACGCATCTGCGACCGCGTGCTGTCGCTGTCCAAGGCCGACGAATGCAGCGTCACCGTGAACGGCAGCCGCCAGGGCAATATCCGTTTCGCGCGCAACGCCGTCTCCACCGCCGGCCTGGCGGAAGACACCAACATCGCCGTGCAGGTCGCCTTCGGCAAGCGCCAGGGCGTCGCCACCATCAACGAGTTCGACGACAAGTCGCTGGAAAAGGCCGTGCGCCGCGCCGAAGACCTGGCGCGCCTGGCGCCGGAGAATCCGGAATTCATGCCGGCCGTGGCCAAGCAGAACTACCGCGCCTCCGAGACCTTCAACAAGAAGACCGCCGCCATCGATCCGGAATACCGCGCCCAGGCCGCCGCCTATGCGATCGAAGCCTGCCGCAAGAATAAACTGGTGGCCGCCGGCTTCTTCACCGACAGCACCTCGTTCACTTCGGTCGGCAACTCGAACGGCGTCTACGGCCACCAGGACGAGACCGGCCTGGACTTCACCTGCACCGTGCGCACCGAAGACGGCCGCGGTTCGGGCTGGGTCAAGCGCACCGCCACCGACGCCGCCCGCTTCGATCCGCGCGAAGCGGCCGACGTGGCGATCGAGAAGGCGCTGCGCTCGGTCGACGCCAAGGCGCTGGAGCCGGGCCGCTACACCGTGATCCTGGAGCCGGCCGCGACCTCCGACCTGATCGGCTTCATGCTGTCCGGCTTCGACGCCCGCCAGACCGACGAAGGCCGCAGCTTCCTGTCGAAGAAGGGCGGCGCCTCGCGCCTGGGCGACAAGCTGTTCGACAGCCAGGTCAACATCTGGGCCGACCCGTGGAATCCGGACGTGCCGGTGCTGCCCTGGGACACCCAGAACCTGATCGCGCGCGAGCGCATGGATATCATCAAGGACGGCAAGGTCAACGCCCTGAACTATTCGCAGTACTGGGCCAAGAAGAAGGGCGTGAAGCCGACCGCGACGCCGGGCAACATCATCATGGCTGGCACCGACAAGTCGACCCTGGACCTGATCGCCAGCACCAAGAAGGGCATCCTGGTGACCCGCACCTGGTACATCCGCATGGTCGACCCGCAGTCCGTGCTGCTGACCGGCCTGACCCGCGACGGCACCTTCTACATCGAGAACGGCAAGATCAAGTACCCGATCAAGAACTTCCGCTTCAACGAGAGCCCGGTGACCATGCTGAACAACATCGAGGAGATCGGCAAGCCGGTGATCATCGGCGGCGACGAAGCGCCGTTCCAGATGGCGATTCCGCCGATGAAGGTCAGGGATTTCAACTTCACTTCGTTGTCGGACGCGGTGTAAAGCAAGGCCTGCGGCCTCAAAACGTCATTCCCGCTTTCGCGGGAATGACGGGTATTTTTGGAGATTCAATGGAACGCCGTACCTTCCTCACCCTGGCCGCCGGCACCGCCGGCGCGATGCTGGTCCCCGTCTTCGGCAACGCCATCGCCGCCGAAGAGCTGCAAAGCAGCATGCCCCTCAGCCTCAAGAAGGCGCTTGCCGACGCCGCCCTGAACGCGGCCACCCGCGCCGGCGCCAGCTATTGCGACGTGCGCATCGGGCGCTACCTGAACCAGTTCATCAATACCCGCGACCTGACGGTGCAGAGCGTGACGAATACCGAGTCGAGCGGCGTCGGCGTGCGCGTGATCGCCGACGGCGCCTACGGTTTCGCCGCCACCAATGCGATGAATCCGGACGCCGTCGCCAACGCCGCGCGCCAGGCGGTGGCGATCGCGAAGGCCAACGCCAGGCTGCAGCTTGAGCCGGTGCGGCTGGCGCCCGTGAAGGGAGTGGGCGAGGTGGCCTGGGCCACGCCGATCAGGAAGGACTGGCGCACCGTGCCGGTCAAGGAAAAGGCCGAGATGCTGATCGCCGCCAACAAGGCCGGCCTGGACGCCGGCGCCAGCTTCATGACCGCCAACCTGTTCCAGGTGAACCAGCAGAAGTACTTCGCTTCCACCGACGGCTCCTGGATCGACCAGGACATCCACCGCCTGTGGGCGCCGCTGACCGCCACCGCGGTCGACAAGGCGACCGGCAAATTCCGTTCGCGCGCCGGGCTGGCGCCGCCGGTCGGCATGGGTTACGAATACTTCGACGTGCGTCCCGAGCACAAGCTGCAGGCCGCGGGCGGCGTCACCACCCTGTACAAGGGCGGCTACGACATCGTCGAGGAAGCGCGCAACGCCGGCCGCCAGGCGCGCGAGAAGCTGAGCGCGAAGAGCGTCGAGCCGGGCAAGTACGACCTCGTGATCGCGCCGGAAAACCTGTTCCTGACCATCCACGAGTCGGTCGGCCACCCGACGGAGCTGGACCGCGTGCTGGGCTACGAGGCCAACTACGCCGGCACCAGCTTCTGCACGCTGGACAAGTGGGAGACCCGCAAATTCAAGTTCGGCGCGGACAAGGTCAACTTCTTCGCCGACAAGAGCACGCCGGGCTCGCTGGGCGCGGTCGGCTACGACGACGAGGGCGTGCAGCCGAAGCGCTGGGACATCATCAAGGACGGCATCCTGGTGAACTACCAGGCCACGCGCGACCAGGCCCACATCATCGGCGAAAAGGAGTCGCACGGCTGCTCCTACGCCGACAGCTGGAGCAAGGTGCAGTTCCAGCGCATGCCGAACGTCTCGCTGGCGCCGGGCAAAGAACGCCTCACGCCGGACGAGATGGTCAAGGACGTCAAGAAGGGCATCTACATCCTCGGCCGCGGTTCCTATTCGATCGACCAGCAGCGCTACAACTTCCAGTTCGGCGGCCAGCTCTACTACGAGATCAAGGACGGCAAGATCGGCCCCATGCTGGAAGACGTGGCCTACCAGTCGAACACCCAGGAATTCTGGAACGCCTGCAGCGCCATCTGCGACGAGCGCGACTGGCGCATGAGCGGCTCCTTCTTCGACGGCAAGGGCCAGCCGAGCCAGGTCAGCGCGGTCTCGCACGGCGCATCGACGACCCGTTTCAACGGCGTCAAAGTGATCAACACCGGTCGCAAGATCGGATAAGAAGGGACGGACATGAAACACCTGAACCAGGATGAGGCCAAGCGCATCTGCGACCGTGTGCTGTCCTTCTCGAAGGCCGACGAATGCAGCGTCGCCATCAACGGCAGCCGCCAGGGCAATATCCGCTTCGCGCGCAACAGCGTCTCCACGGCCGGCCTGAACGAAGACCAGCGCTTGACCGTCACCGTCGCCTTCGGCAAGCGCCAGGGCACCGCATCCGTCAACGAATTCGACGCCAAGTCGCTCGAGCAGGCCGTGCGCCGCGCCGAGGACACCGCGCGCCTGGCGCCAGAGAATCCGGAATACATGCCGCTGCCGGACAAGCAGGCCTTCAAGGCGAGCGGCGAATACTTCGCGCCGACCGCCGCAATCGATCCGGACTACCGCGCCGAGGTGGCCTCGCACGCGATCCTGGCGGGCCGCAAGAACAAGCTGGTCACCGCCGGCTTCTTCCTCGATACCACCGGCATCGAGACCATCGCCAATTCGAAAGGCCTGTTCGGGCACCGCGAATTCACCCGCCTCGGCTTCACCTGCACCGCGCGCACCGAGGATGGCCGCGGTTCCGGCTGGGTGACCCGAACGGCCAGCGACGCCAAACGCTTCGATGCGCGCGAGGCGGTCGACGTCGCCATGGAAAAGGCCCTGCGTTCGGTCGACGCCAGGGCGCTGGAGCCGGGCCGCTACACCGTGATCCTGGAGCCGGCCGCGGCTTCCGAGCTGGTGGGCCGCATGTTCGGCGGCTTCGGTGCGCGCCAGGCCGACGAGGGCCGCAGCTTCCTGGCGAAGAAGGGCGGCGGCAACCGCCTGGGCGAAAAGCTGTTCGACGAACAGGTCAACGTCTGGTCCGACCCCTGGGACCAGGACGTGCCGGTCAGCCCCTGGGACAGCGGCTCGATGCTGGCGCGCCAGCGCCGCGACCTGATCAAGGACGGCAAGGTCGCCAATCTCGAATACTCGCGCTACTGGGCCCAGAAACAGGGCCAGGCGCCGACCGCGCGCGCCGGCAACATGATCATGGCCGGCGGCGGCAAGTCGCTCGAGGAGCTGATCGCCAGCACGAAGAAGGGCGTGGTGGTCACCCGCACCTGGTACATCCGCATGGTCGATCCGCAATCGCTGCTGCTGACCGGCCTGACGCGCGACGGCACCTTCTACGTCGAGAATGGCAGGATCAAGTACCCGATCAAAAACTTCCGCTTCAACGAAAGCCCGGTCGCCATGCTCAACAACGTCGAGGAGCTGGGCAAGCCGGTGATCGTCGGCGGTGAAGAGGTGTCGTACCAGATGGTGATCCCGCCGATGCGGCTGCGGGACTTCAACTTCAGCTCCCTGTCCGACGCGGTTTAGGTTTCGTGGCCAATTACGACTTCTACTTCACGCGCCTGATGTACGAGTCGGGCGACTGGGACGTGGACATCCGCATGCCCAGCAACGTGCTCAACTCGCTGGTCGAATACACGACCCTGCGGGTGGATCCGGCCGAGCGCGTGATCGCCCTGTCGGACCCGAAGATGTTGCAGGCGCCGTTCTGCTACCTGGCCGGGCACAAGCTGGTGCAGTTCACGCCCGCCGAGCGCCGCAACTTCGAGCGCTACGTGAAGGGAGGCGGTTTCGTCTTCGTGGACGACTGCAACCACGACATCGATGGCCTGTTCGCCAAGTCCTTCGAAGCGGAACTGGCGAAGATGTTCGGCCCGAAGGCCCTGAAGAAGATCCCGAATACGCACCGCTTGTATTCCAGCTTCTTCAAGTTCGACGGCCCGCCGAACACCGCGGTGGAACTGAACGGCTGGGGCGACGACCTGGTCCACGAATACCTGCGCGCCATCGAGGTCAATGGCCGCATCGGCGTGCTGTATTCGAACAAGGACTACGGCTGCGAGTGGGACTACGACTTCCGCAACAAGCGCTGGCTGGCGGTCGACAACACCCGCTTTGCGGTCAATATCATTCAATACGCGTTGGGAGCATAGCAAGTGGCTGAAGCTGCATGGACTGAGAACGAGATCGCGGATCTGGTCGCGAAAGTCGACGACCTGAAACGGAGCATGGGGCAGGTGATCATCGGCCAGAAGGACGTGATCGAGCTGCTGGTGACCTGCCTGCTGGCCGGCGGCCACGCGCTGGTCGAGGGCGTGCCGGGCCTCGGCAAGACCCTGCTCGTCAAATCGCTGGCCCAGGCCACCGACATGCAGTTCCGGCGCGTGCAGTTCACGCCCGACCTGATGCCGTCGGATATCGTCGGCACCGAGATCCTCGAAGAAGACCAGGCCACGCGCCAGCGCGTGTTCCGTTTCCAGCAGGGACCCGTGTTCACCCAGGTGCTGCTGGCCGACGAGATCAACCGCGCACCGCCGAAGACCCAGTCGGCCCTGCTGGAAGCGATGCAGGAACGCTCCGTCACCTTCGCCGGCCAGACGCACAAGCTGCCGAAACCCTTCTTCGTGCTGGCGACCCAGAACCCGATCGAGCAGGCCGGCACCTATCCGCTGCCGGAAGCCCAGCTCGACCGCTTCCTGTTGCGCATCGACGTCGGCTACCCGACCGAGATTGAGGAGATCGCGATGGTCGGCGCCACAACGCACGCTGGCCTGCGCGACGCCGAGCCCGCGATGACGCTGGAAACCCTGCTGCGTCTGCAGCAACTGGTGCGCGACATCGAAATCGCCAATCCCATGTTGCGCTACGCGACCCGGCTGGTGCGCGCGACCCGTCCGGCGGAGTCGCCGGTCGAGGCGATCCGCAAGCACATCGGCTGGGGTGCCGGTCCGCGCGCCGGCCAGGCGCTGGTACTGGCATCGAAGGCGCGCGCCTTGATGCACGGCCGCCTGGCGGTCACCCGCGAAGACATCGGGGCCATGCTGCTGCCGGTGCTGGCCCACCGCGTGCTGCGCAATTTCGAGGCGGAAGCGGACGGCATCCTGATCGCCGACGTGCTGGCGGCGCTGCCCAACGAAGTACGGATCGACTAAGTGGCTGGATTGGCGAGCGCCGCGCTGGCGGCGCACACGGGCAAGCTCGATCTCGCGATCCGTCACGTGCTGGCGGGGCTCGGGCACGGCATCCACGCCGGGCGCGAGCGCGGCGCCGGCGTCGAGTTCTCCGAGTACCGGGCCTATGCGCCGGGGGACGAGTGGCGCCGCGTCGACTGGAAGCTGATGGCGCGCGCCGACCGGTATTATGTGCGCGAGGCCGAGCGCGACAGCCACGTCGCCGTCTGGCTGGTGCTGGACGCCACCGCCTCGATGCTGGAGCCGAGCCGCAGCATCGAGGGACTGGATAAGCTGGGCTATGCACGCCTGCTGCTGGGCTGCGTGGGCGCGATCGCGCAGCGCCAGGGCGATGCGTTCGGCCTGCTCGTCTGCCAGGGCGAGCGCGCCCACTTCACCCCGGCCGCGCGCGGGCCGCGCCAGCTGCAGCGCGTGCTGTCCCAGCTGGAGCGCCTGGATGCCGCCGGCACGCTGCCCGGCAGCGAAGTGCTGCGCGCCAGCCTGCATTTCGCGCGCTCGCCCAGCGTGGTCTGCGTGGCCGGCGATTTCCTGGAATGGCCTTCGCCGCTGTCGGAGGCGATGGTCCGCCTGCGCAGCATGCGCCACGATGTGCGGGCGCTGTGCCTGCAGACCGAGGCCGAGATCGCGGCAAGCTTCGATACCCGCCAGGCCTGGCGCGACCCGGAAGGGGACGGCAAGCTGTTCCGCTTCGGATCCGAGGTACGGGACGGCTATGCGCGCCGGCGCGACGACCACTTCGCCATGGTCGCCCAGCAGTGCCGCTCGCACGACATCCCCTATGTGGCGGCGCCGATCGAGCGCGCGCCGGGCGAGGTCTTGCGCGCATGGCTGCAGGCTAAGCTGAATGCGCGGGGAGGACGCGCATGAACAACCTCTGGTGGTGGGCGCTGCCGGTACTGCTGCTGCCGATCCTGTGGCACCGGCAGAAGCGCGAACAGACGCGTGCGCTGCCGCTGGCGACGGCGCGCTTCCTGCCGGTCTCGAAGCCGGTGCAACTGCGCGTGTGGCGCTGGGAAGAGGTGCTGCTCCTGATCCTGCGCTGCCTGTTGCTGCTGGCCTTGATTGCGCTGCTGGCCGACCCCGTGCTGCCCTGGCGCGGCGACAGCGTGCTGGTGGTGCCCGGCGCCGATCCGGCCTTCGTCGACCGGCAGGCGCGCGCGGCAGGCCTGGCGGATGCGCGCCGCATCGACTTGCCCGGACGCGAGGGTTACCGCTGGCTGCACGAGCACGAGCGCGAATTCAAGCCGCAGGCGCGCCTGCTGCTGGTCGGCGACGTGGCGATGCCTGCCGCGCTGCCGCGCCTGCGCCACCCGCTTACGGTGCGTTCCCAGGCCACGCCGGTGGCGCCGCTCGAACGGCACGTGGCCGTGTACAGCCGCCGCGCGGACGAATGGCGCACGCTGTTCGGTGCGCTCGGCGGCGCGAAGCGCTACGTGATCGACGAGCAGGCAGGCCCCGGAACCGGACTGGTGATCTGGGACTTGCCGGAGCCGCCGCCGGCCGGCTTGCGCGCGCCGCTGTGGTGGGTGGCGGACACCGCAGCCTTCCCCGAACTGGACAAGGCGCCGCAGGCCGACGGCCTGCATTACCTGGACAGCCGGCGCGGGCGCCTGTGGAGCGCGGCCTGGCTGCCGCCGCGGGACGCCGCCGCCGCGCGCACCATGTTCGAGACCTGGCAGCGCCTGCATGTCGGCGTCCGGTCGTACACCGCCCCGGCCCAGGCGCCCGCCGTCGATGCGCGCGCGCCGGCCGGCCCGGCCGGCGGCGCCCTGCGCGACATGCTGGCCGCGGCGCTGCTGGTCCTGTTCGCCCTGGAGAGGATGGTGACCCATGTCCGCCGGCGCTGACATCTTCGCGCGCCTGATCGGTCCGATCTGGCGCGCCGCCCTGCTGCGCCGCGCCGGCCTGTGGATCGCGGGCGCGCTGCCCTGGCTGCTGCTGCGCTCCGGCCCCGGCCTGCTGGCCTGGTCGGCGTTCTGCGCCTGGGACGGCCTGCGGCTGCAGCGCCGCGTTGCCCACGGCTGGGTCGCCTGGCTGGACGGCGCGCTGCCGGAAATGGAAGACAGCGCCGCGCTGCTGCTGCATGCCGATTCGCCGGTGGCGCAACTGCAGCGCCAGCGCCTGCTGGGCCGCATCGAGGCCAGCCTGACGGCTGCGCGCATCCGCGCCATCGTGCGCGAGCACGTATCGTTCGGCTTGCCCTGGCTGGCTGGCAGCCTGGCGCTGGCGGCACTGGCCTGGGGTGCAAGCTTCCTGCCGCAAGGCGTCCAACCTGCCGCCGCCGGTCTGCCGGGTGCGCAAGCCGGCGCCGCCGCGCCGGCCGCCGCCGCCTTGATCGTGAAACTCACGCCGCCGCGCTACACGGGCGTGGAGACATCGAGCTCGGCCCCGCGCGACCTGCAGGCGCCGGAACAGACCGTGGTCGAGTGGTGCCTGAAGCAGCCCGCGGCCGGCGTGCTCGAGACCATCGAGCTGAGCGATGGCCAGGCCCTGCAGCTGGGGGCGGAATGCGCGCGCTGGACCGCCACCGAATCCATCTTCTGGCGCTGGCGCGGCGCCCGCTACACGCTGAAGGTGCTGCCGGACCAGGCGCCGGAAATCGTGGTGACCCAGCCGAACGAGATCATCAAGGAACTGGCGCGCGACGCCAGCCAGGCGGCGATGGCGGTATCGGTGCGCGACGACTACCAGGTGAAGCAGGCCACCCTGCACCTGACCCTGGCGCGCGGCAGCGGCGAAAACATCCGCTTCAGCGACCGCGAGCTGCCGATTCCGCCAGGGCCCGATCCGCGCCGGCGCGACTGGAGCAAGCACTGGGCCCTGAGCGAACTTGGCATGGAACCCGGCGACGAGCTCTACTTTTTCGTCCGCGCCACCGACAACGCGGCCAGGCCGCATACCGTGCAGTCGCCGACCTACACGCTGCGCCTGCCGGCGCCGCCGCAGGACGAGGACCAGGACGTCTCGGCGCTGCCGGTGATGGTCAAGCCGGAGAGCCTGCGCAGCCAGCGCCAGATCATCATCGACACCGAACAGCTGATTGCCGACATGCGCGTCAAGAAAATCGACGCCGCCACCGTGCGCGAGCGCAGCGAGACCATCGCCGCCGACCAGGGCGCGCTGCGGCGCCGCTACGGCCAGTTCCTGGGCGAGGAGTCGACCCTGTTCGGCAAGGACGATCACGACGATGATCACGGCAGTGAGCACGGCAGCGGCCATGGCAAGCCGCAGGACGTGCTGCACGAGTTCGGCCACGCCCACGACCAGGCCGAGAACGCGACTCTGTTCGACGAGGCGACCAAGAAGATCCTGCGGCGCGCGCTGTCCGCGATGTGGGATGCCGAGAACGCGCTGCGCGCCATCACCCCGAAGACGGCGCTGCCGCCGGAACACAAGGCGCTCGACGCGATCAAGGAATTGCAGCAGTCCGAACGCATCTACCTGCACAAGACGGCGTTCGCGCCGCCGCCGATCAAGGAGGACAAGCGCATGACGGGCGACATGGCGGGCGCCGCCAGCAGCAAACGCGAACAGTCGGGGGCGCCCGATGGCGTGCCGGCCGAGCTGCGCGAGCTGGTGCGGGCGCTGGCCGGCGACGGTCCGCTCCCAAGCCTGTGGACCCGCACCGCCCACGACTGGGTGCGCGAGCGCATCGCCGCCGACGAGCAGCGCCTGGCCGCCCAGCGCGCGATCCAGGACGTGGCCGACGGCTGCCTGGCCTGCCGCCCGGTGCTGCGCGCCTGGCTGCGCGGCGCCGTGCATGAGGCGAAGGTAAGGCTGCAGGCCACGCCGAAGGTCGAGACGCCGTTCGAGCGCGCCGCGCGGGGAGGTGTGCGATGAACTGGATGAGCATTGCCGCTCTCGTGCTCGGGCTGGCCGGCGCCTTCATTTACGCCGCACGGCGACGCTGGATCGATGCCGTACTGGCCGCCGTGGCAGGTGTCGCGCTGGCCGCCACGGTCGGCAGCTTCGCGCTGCCCGGCGAGGCGGGCAGCACGCTGGCCTTGTCCGCGTCCGAGCCGCCGGCCTCGCTGGAGGGCGTGCGCAGCCTGAAGCTGGAAGGCGACGGCCTGCGCGCCGCCGAATGGGAAGACCTGCCGGCGCGGCCGCTCGCCTGGAGCGTGCCGGCCACGCCCACCGTCCGCCTCGACTTCCCGCGCACGATCGCGCTGGGCCGCATCTTCACGCTGCGCCTGGAGCGCTCCTGGCAGGGACCGGGCCGGCTGCAGCTGCTGGCCGAGAACGGCGAGGTGCTGGCCGAGAGCAAGGGCGAGGGCGTGCTGTCCGTGCAGTGGCTGCCGCCGCTGGCCGAGCGCCTGGTCCTGAGCGCGCGTCTGCTGGATGCGAACGGCAAGACGGTCGACCAGGGACCGGTGCCGGTCACCGTGACGGAGCCGGCGCCGCTGCAGGTGCGCGGACGTTTCGGCGCGCCATCCTTCGACCTGCGCACCCTGGACGACCTGCTGGCCGCCAGCAATGCCGTGATCGACTGGCAGGTCGAGCTGGGCAAGAACCTGCGCCGCAGCGAAAGCGCGCGCACCGGGATGAAGGCGCCCGATCTCGAGATCGTCGACGCCGCCTGGTTCGAACGCGCCGGAGAAGCCGGCCGCGCGGCCTTGCTGGCGCGGGTTGCCGAGGGCGCGCCGCTGCTGGTGCTGGGTGCGAATGCGAACGACGCCGGCGTCTGGTCGCGCGGCATCGGCCTGCGCCTGGCGCCGCAGCCGGCCGACCGCAGCATCGGCGCCCGTTTGCCGATGACCTCGGGCGGCCTGAATCCGGCCATTGGGCGCGCCGCCGAGTGGCAGGGCGAGGACGGCCTCTGGACCCGCGACTGGCACAAGGGCCGTATCGCCTGGCTGGGCGTGGGCGGCTGGCACCGTCACGCGATCGAGGAGCCGCGCGCGCTGGCGCTGTGGTGGCAGGACGTGCTCGACCGCCTGCGCGTGCGGCGTGACGATGACCTGGCCTGGCTGGACCCGGGCGAGCTGCCGCTGCCGGAGCGGCGCCTGGAAGTGTGCGCACGGGGCGAGGCCCTGGCGAAGTCGGCGTCGCTGGACTTTCCGGCGCTGGCGCTCACGCTGCCCTGGCAGCGCCGCCTGGAGCGCGTCGACGCCGCCTGCGTGGCGGTGTGGCCGAAGCAGCCCGGCTGGCTGGGCATGACGGCGCAGGCGCAGGGCGGCCGCGCGCTGGAGAACGCGGTGTATGTGTACGCGGAGCGCGACTGGACGCTGTGGCAGCGCGCCCAGCGCCGCGAGGCCACCGCGCGCTATGCGGCCCGTACGCCGGCGCCGGCAACGGGCGCGCAGTCGACAGGCAAGCCATTGCGCACGCTGCCGGCCTGGCCTTTCGGCCTGGTGTTCGCGCTGGCCATGCTGGGCCTGTGGTGGCGCGAACGGCGCTGATCAGAAGTTGTAGTCGGCCCTGGCGTACAGCGAGCGCCCGTTGATCCCGAACGGGCAGGTCTCCCAGCAATAGGTGAAACCCATCTGAGGGAAGGGGGCGGCCTTGACCGGGTCCCAGCGGCTCGGGTAGGTGTCGAACACATTGTTCACACCGACGCTCAGGGCCAGGGCCTTGCTGAAGGCGTAGCGCCCGCTCAGGTCCAGCAGCCATTTCGCGTCCCAGGTCTGCACATAGGGTGCGGTGAAGCCCTGACCGGCCACTTCGCCGTAGTAGTTGGCGCGCGCGTTCAGGTTCCACGGTCCGCTCGTGAAGTCGGCCACCACCACGTGGTGCCGGCGCGGCTGGCCGCGTTCGATCAGCGTGACCTGGGCGTCGTCGAACAACTGGGTGCCGGTCAATACCTTCGACGAGGACTTGCGCGAGTCGACGGAGGTACGATTGAAGCCGAGCTGGCCGGACAGCACCAGGGTGCCGTCGGCGAATCCGCGCAGGGTGCGCTCGGCGATCAGGTCGAGGCCGCGCGTGGTCGTGCCGATCGCATTCGTGAAGAACTGGGCCTGGCCGACGCGCAGCGGATCCAGCACCGCCTTGATCGGGCAGGCGGAGGCAGTCCGGCAGGGGCCGCTCTCGGGCGAGATGGTGCTGGAGAAGACAATGCGGTCGGCGATGCGGGTGCGCCAGGCGTCGGCGGTGAACGAGAAGCCGGGAGCGGGGCGCAGCACCAGGCCGGCGCTGGCGCTGCGCGAGGTTTCTTCCTTCAGCGGCGCGATGCCCAGCGCGCGAGTCACCGGACTGCCCTCGCGCGCGGTGAGGGTCTCGGTCAGCACGCCGGCGCCGTTCAGGTTGGTCGAGACCGAGCTGTAGAACTTCTGCTGCACGCCGGGCGCACGGAAGCCGGTCGAGACGCTGGCGCGCAGGCCGAGCTGGCGGCTCGGATCGTAGCGCAGCGCCAGCTTGCCGGTGGTGGTGCCGCCGAAGTCGGAATACCGCTCATGGCGCAGCGCGGCCGCCAGCGTGAGCGGCAGCGCGAACCTGTGTTCGGCATCGAGGTAGATCGCGCTGTTGTGGCGCGCCTCGTTCACTTCGGTCGCCGGGGTATAGCCGGGGAAGCCCTGGATGCCGGCCGCCGCCAGATGGCCGGTCTGGTCGAGGATGCGGATCGCCGGGTTGTTGGTGCGGCCGTACTGGTAGGACACCGGATCGCCGGCCACGATCTGGTAGCCGTCGCGCCGGTATTCGAGGCCGGCGGCCAGCTGCAGCGCCATGCCCGCCAAGGTCAGCGGGCCGCGCAGGTCGAGGTTGACGGTAGTCTGGGTGAAGCGCAGCTTGCCGGTATCGGCTTCGAGCGGCGACTCGTTGAAGTCGGCGCAGCTGCATTTCGGTTCGTACCAGTAGCTGACGTTGATCGAGTTCCGTTCGTGGAAGGCGAGCTCGCTGCGGCCGTGGTTGACGCTGGCGTCGAGGTTCCAGCCGGCGCCGAGGCCGCGGCGGAAGCCGACCGCCAGCGAGGCGTCGCTGACCCTGGTCAGGATGTTCGGCAGGAAGCCGTTCGGGTAGACCGCGGGGACGTTGCGTCCATCTTCCTTCGGCCGGAAGAAGCCGGCGGCGTCGCCAGTGCGGCGCGAGACGCCGCCGAAGGCATACAGTTCGCCGTCGCTGCTACCGACCGGCAGCATGGCATTGGTCCACAGATAGGCATCCCTGGCCAGCGAATCGCCGATGCGCTGGGTCACGCGCGGCGGATTCACGCGCAGGGTGTCCAGACCGGCGCGATTGGTCTCGCCGCGGCGCCGGCTCTCGACGGCAAGGTTCAGGTAGCCGCCCGAGGACCCCAGCGCCCAGCCGTGGCTTTCGCCGACGCCGATGGTGTCGCCGTCGCCTTTCGAGGTGGTGCCGCCGGCAACGCTCAGCTGGCCGCCCGGGCCCTGCTTGAGCACGATATTGATCACGCCGGCGATCGCGTCCGAGCCGTACTGGGCGGCGGCACCGTCGCGCAGCACCTCGATGCGCTGGATCGCCGACAGCGGGATCGCATTGATGTCGGTGCCGGCCGAGCCGCGGCCGATGGTCTGCTGGACGTTGACCAGGGCCTGCTGGTGTCGCCGCTTGCCGTTGACCAGCACCAGCAACTGGTCCGGGCCCAGGCCGCGCAGGGTGGCGGGCCGGATGATGTCGGTGCCGTCGCTGATGAAGGTGGTGGTGAAGTTGAACGAGGGGTCCAGCTCCTGCAGCACCTTGCCCAGCTCCGGCGTGCCGGCCGACTGCAGGTCCTTCTGGTCGATCAGGCCGACCGGGACCGCGGTGTCGAGCGCGCTCTTGGCATTGGTGCGCGAGCCGATCACGACCACGGTGGCGGTGGCGTCCCCGCTTGCGGAGGCTTGCTGGGCCCCGGCGGGAGGGATGGCGGCCAGGATGGCGGAGGCGAGCAAACTGCGATGGCGTTGCTTGGTCATATTCCCCTCTGATGAGTCTGGTTGACAGCTCATCTTGCTTGGGGGAATGCGGAGCGCCGTTGATCGTGCGCAACTCCATGTCTGTCCTGTGGCAGAACCGTGAGATAGGTACAACAAGCTCATATCGCCGGGGCGAAAACTGGCCTTGAATGTGCCTCTTTCTTAACGACAAGAAGGGTGGGCAATCATGAACCTGGTATATCGTAACGAAGAGCGGCTGTTTCGCCTGATGCTGGTCTGGTCCCTGCTGGTCTGGGGCGTGCTTCTGCTCATTACCTTCGGACTGGCGCTGGTCTATCTGCTGTTCGGCTTCCTTTTCTATTGCGTCGCGCAGTCCGCCCTGATTTCCTACATCAAGGGCAATGGGGTACGCATCACCGAAGAACAATTTCCAGACCTGAAGCAGCAGATCTCGGCCTGCTGCCGCAAGCTGGGCCTGGACGAGGAGCCGCAGGCCTACCTGATGCAGATGGGCGGCATGCTCAACGCCTTCGCCACCCGCTTCCTCGGCCGCCATTTTCTTGTGCTGTACTCGGACGTGGTCGACGGCCTGGCGGACAATCCGGACGCGCTGAATTTCTATATCGGCCACGAGATCGGCCACATCAAGCGCAAGCACCTGCACTGGGCGACGATCCTGATGCCGGCCTCGGCGCTGCCGCTGATCGGCCCGGCCTATTCACGCGCCCGCGAATACACCTGCGACCGCCATGGCCTGGCCGCCTGCGACAATCCGCAGAATGCCGAGCATGGCCTGGCCGTGCTGGCCGCCGGCGGCAAGCGCGCGCGGATGATGAACCGCCGCGCCTACGTCGACCAGGCCGGCCAGACCGAAGGTTTCTGGATGTCCTTCCACGAGCTGGTCGGCGACTATCCCTGGCTGGTCAAGCGCATGGCGGCGGTGCGTGCGCTGGCGGCCGGGCACGAGTTGCGCCAGCCGCCGCGCAGCAAGCTGGCGGGCCTCCTGGCCCTGTTCGTGCCGCGTACCGGCATCGGCGGCGGCGCCGCGGCGATCGTCCCCATCGTCATGATCGCCGTGATGGCGGCGGTGGCGATCCCGGCCTACAAGGACTACCAGCGGAAAGCGCAGGAGGCCGCCGCGATACGGGCCATGCTGAGCAGTGTCGAGCAGAGCAGCGTCAGTCCTGGCGATCCCGCATCCACTCCTTCAGACCGTTGACCCAGTCCCTGGCCGGCAGGTTGTAGCGCCGCTTGATGTCGGCCGCGCGTTCGTACAGGACCGCGAAATCGATCTGCGGCGCGTCCTTGAAGGCGATGACGACGATGTTGGCGTCGTGAACCTCGGGCAGCCAGACCACGGCGTCGAAGGCCAGCTCCATTGCCTGCAGGTTCTTGTCATAGTTGATGAAGTCGCCGAACACGTTGGCGGTCATCACGCCGCCGTCAACCAGGCAGTCGGCGCAGGCCTGGTAGAACTCGGGGGTATCGAGCACCGGGCCGCGCGCCTCTTCGTCGTACAGGTCGACCTGCAGCACGTCGAGGGTGCCGTGGCTGGCCGGGTCCATCACGAAATCGAGGGCGTCCATCTCGCGCACGTCCAGGCGGGCGTCGTTCGGCGGCAGGCCGAAATAGTCGCGGCAGATCGCGATCACGTTCGGATTCAGTTCGGCGGCAGCCACCCGCGCCGCCGGGAATTTCTGGTAGCAGAACTTGGTGAGCGCGGCGCTGCCCAGGCCCAGCTGCGCGATGCGGCGCGGCTGCTGCACGAACAGCATCCACATCATCATCATCTGCACGTATTCGAGTTCGATCGCATCCGGCCGATTGAGCCGCATCGCGCCCTGCACCCAGGAGGTACCCAGGTGAAGGGAACGGACGCCTTCGAATTCGGTGATGGTGGCGGGCGGATGGCCGGGCTGGGAAAAACGGGGATCCTGAGCAGGCATGAAGACTTTCAAAATTCGGGGTCAGAGCGCATTTATTTTAGCAGTTGAGGCGAACATGGCAGGATCGTCGCGCATGTTTTGCCGAACTGTTCGCAAATCGCGCCGGGGCGCTGGGGAAATGTGCTCTGACCCCGAATTTCAGGCAGGGCCCGGACCGACCGGAAGGATCATGGTGACGGCCAGCCCGCCGCCTTCGCGGTTGGCGAGCGTGATGCGGCCGCCGTGGGCTTCGGCGATTTCGCGGGCCAGCGCCAGGCCCAGGCCGGTGCCGCTGCGCTTGGTGGAGTAGAAGGGCACCAGGGCGTTGGTCAGCACGGCGTCGTTCATGCCGCTACCGCGGTCGAGTACGTCGATGCGGATCACGTCCTGGACGCGGCGGATCTGCAGTTCCACGTGGTCCGGCCAGGAGCCCGATTCGTGGGCGTTCTTGAGCAGGTTGAGCAGGGCCTGCTCCATTTGCGCGGTGTCGATCCGGGCCGGTTCGGGCGGCAGTTCGCCGATCACGCGGAACTTGACCTGGCCGGCCAGGCGCGCCACCAGCGCGTCCCAGGGCACGGCCTCGATGCGCGGCGTCGGCAGCTTGGCGAAGCGGGCGTAGCCGAGGATGAAGCTTTCCAGGTGGCGCGTGCGCTCGCCGATCGTCTCGAGGATCTGCGGCAGGCGCTCGGTCTGGCCGCGCCGCACCAGCTCCGCGCCCGAGTTCGCGAGCGAGGCCAGCGGGGCCAGGGAATTGTTCAGTTCATGGCTGATGACGCGGATGACCTTCTTCCAGGTCTGCACTTCCTGCCGGCGCAGCTCGGTGGTCAGCTGGCGCAGCAGCAGCAGTTCGTGCTTGCGGCCGTTCAGGCTGAAATTGCGGCGCGCAAGGTGATAGACCTCCTCGTCCTCGCCTTCGCCGGCGGTGAACAGGCCGTCGCCGCCGCGCCCCAGGGCTTCGATCAGGGCCGGTGCCGCCTGCTGCAGCACCTCGTTCAGCGCATGTCCTTCGAGCTTGCGTCCGCCGGACAGCAGCTGGCGCGCGGCCAGGTTGGCGTAGACGACGGTGAGCCCGGCCTGCTCGCCGCGGTTGGCCAGCTCGGTCACCAGCAGCATGGCCACCGGGGTGTTCTGCACCATGGTATCGAGCAGCAGCTCGCGCTGCACGAGGTCGAGGCGCTGTTCGCGCAGCACCTCGCCGAGGGCATTGTGGGCGCTGATCAGGTCGGCCAGTTCGTCGTTCTGGCCCCAGTGCAGGCTGAAGGAAAAGTCGCCGTCGCGGTAGCTCGCCACCGTGCCTTCGAGGGCGCGGAACAGCGACAGGATGGGCTGGATCTGCGAGCGGATGGTGATCAGGGCGATCGGCACCACGCACACCAGGCAGATCCCGAGCACGGCCAGCGGCTGGCCGGGCAGCAGGTGGTCGAGGGCCAGCGCGATCAGGATCCCGACCGCCAGCAGCGTGCCGACCAGGGCCGACCAGCGCGTGGCGAGCGAGAGCCTGAAGCGCTTGCCTGAACTCATGTGACGTTCATGCGGCGCGCGCGATGCCCAGCCGCTCCATGCGCCGGTACAGGGCCTGGCGCGACAGTCCGAGGTCGGCGGCGGCCTGGGCGATCACGCCGCCCGCGCGCGCCAGCGCCTGCACGATGGCGTCGCGGTCCGGCTCCGCATCCGCACTGTTGCCGGCGGCACCAGAGGGGCCCGGCAGGCCGAGTTCGGCGGGCTTGATGACGTCGCCATTGGCCAGCAGGCTGGCACGTGCCATCACGTTCTTCAGCTCGCGCACATTGCCCGGCCAGGCATGCGCCATCAGCGCGGCTTCGGCGCTCGGATGCAGGGTCTTGCCGAGCGGGAGGAAGGACTGCGCCAGCGGCAGGATGTCGCCGGGGCGGCTGGCCAGCGGCGGCAGCTTCAGCTCGATCACGTTCAGGCGGTAGAACAGGTCTTCGCGGAAGGTCCCTAGACGGATCATGCTCTGCAGGTCCGCATTGGTGGCGCTGACCACGCGCACCCTGACCTGGCGTTCGCGGTTCGAGCCGAGACGTTCGAAGCGCCCGGTCTCCAGCACGCGCAGCAGTTTCATCTGCCCGGCCAGCGGCAGGTTGCCGATCTCGTCGAGGAACAGGGTGCCGCCGTCGGCCGCCTCGAATTTTCCTTCCCGCGCTTTCGAGGCGCCGGTGTAGGCGCCGGCGTCGGCGCCGAACAGTTCGGCCTCGATCAGTTCGGAGGGCAGGGCGCCGCAGTTGAGCACCACGAAGGGGCCGTTGCGGACCAGGGAGTTGGCCTGGATGATCTCGGCGATGCGTTCCTTGCCGGTGCCGTTCGGCCCCGTGATCAGGATCGGCACGTCGGCGCGCGCCACCTGGCAGGCCAGGCTCAGCACGCGCTCAAGGGCCGGATCGCCCCACACCAGTCCGCGCAAATCGTAGTTCTGTTCCAGCTCGCGGCGCGCGCGGCGTTCGCGCAGCAGGCGCTGGTTGAGGGCCCGGTTGGCCTGGCCCAGCTCGATCAGGTTGCTTACCGTCGCCAGCAGGCGGTCGTCGTTCCAGGGCTTGGACAGGTAATCGGCCGCGCCGGCCTTGACCAGGTCGACCGCGGCGTCCAGGTGGGTCCATGCCGTCAGCAGGATCACCGGCAGGTCCGGATGGCGCTTGCGGATCTCGCGGAACAGCGCCACGCCTTCCTCGCCCGAGGTGGTGTCGGCCGTGAAGTTCATGTCCTGGATCACCAGGTCGACCGGCTGGCGCGCCAGCACCGCCAGCCCTTCCTCCGGGGACGCCGCGTGCAGCGCCGCGATGTCGTGCAGCGAGAACAGCACGTCGAGGGCGACGCCGACGGCGGCGTTGTCGTCAATGATCAGAACGGTAGGCATAGGCATGAGCGCTAGCATACCATCGTGTTCAGACGCTGCGGGTGGCGGTGGCCGGGGAAATGCTGGCCGCGCGCCACGCCGGTCCGTAGGCCGCCAGCACGCCCAGCGCCCAGAACACCAGCGCACCGCCGATCAGGTAGCCGCCCGGCAGGCGCGCCATCTCCAGTTTGCTCACCAGCAGATGGTTCAGGCCCAGGCCCAGGGCCACGCCGCCGAACACGCCGGCGCTGGTGATCATGAAATTCTCGGTGATGAAGTAGCGCAGGATGTCCATTTTCCTCGCGCCCAGCGCGCGGCGCACGCCGATCTGCTTGCGGCGCTGGGTGACCCACAGGCTGGCCATGCCGACGATGCCGGAGCAGGTGATCAGGAGCAGCAGCACGCTGACGGTGACCAGCATCCAGGACAGGGCGGCGTCGGCGCGGTACAGGTCGGTGCGGTCCTGGTCGACGGTCTTCAGGCGCAGGATCATCGGGCTGGCCGAGGACTTGCGCAGCGCCGCCTCGGCTTCCTTCATCACGCGGTCGCGCTGGCCGGCCTCGGCGCGGATCGCGTACAGGTTGCCCGGACTGCCGTACACGCGCGCCGGCACCAAGGTCGAATACTCGGAGCGCTCTTCCAGGTTGACGTGGGCGGCCTGCAGGCGTTCGACCACGCCGACCACCTGCACGCCCTGGGCGTCTTCGCCGGTGCCGAAGTACATGGTCTTGCCGACCGCCGGCGCGCCCGGCCACAGCTTCTCGGCCAGCGGCTTGGTGATGATCACCTGATGCGGGTACTGGTTGCTCTCGTTCTGGTTGACGTCGACCAGTTCCTGCGGCAGGAAGTCGCGGCCTTCGACCAGCTTCAGGCCGAAGGTGTCGATCACCGAGTCGCCCGAGACGAACACCGAGGTGGAGGTGGTCTGGCGGGTCTGCTTGCGGTCGACCGCGACGCTGTTGTTGCTGCCGCTGCGCGACAGCGGCATCTGCGACACGTTCGCCACCGACGCCACGCCCGGCACCGCGCGCAGGATGTCGGCTTCGCGCTTCATGCTGGCCAGCTGCTGCTCGGCGCTGTCGTTGTTCAGGGTGCGCGCGATGATGTAGAAGGTCGCGTGTTCGTCGGACAGGCCGGACGGACGCGCCATCGCGGCGCGGCGATCGTTCACGATGTGCATGGCGTTGGTCAGGATCGCCAGGCTGAGCGCGACCTGCAGGGCCACCAGGATCGGGCCCGTTTTATTGCGCATCAGCGCGGACAGGATGGGACGGATTTCCATGGATGTCTCCCGGTTACTGCGATTTGAGTTGGATCGCCGGCGTCACCTGGCAGGCGCGCCAGGTCGGCAGCAGGCCGGCGGCGATGGCCGCCGACACCGACATCACGAAGGTCAGGCCCAGCATCTGCCAGTCCATGTGGGCGACGTTCGCCATGCCCTTGCTCTGCATGCCGATCAGGGCCAGGGCGCCGAAGGCCAGCACCAGGCCCAGCAAGCCGCCGACGAGGCCGACCACGCCGGTCTCGATCAGGAACTGGTGGAAGATCTCGCTGCGCGAGGCACCCAGTGCGCGCCGGACGCCGATCTCGGAAGCGCGCACCGAGAACTTGGCCAGCAGCAGGCCCACCGTGTTCACCAGGCACAGCACCAGGAAGCCGAAGGCCAGCCAGGCGGACAGCTTGCTGTCGTTGCCGACCACCTTGAGCTTTTCCATCCACTCGTTCACGTTGTACAGCATGTTCGGAGCGTTGCGCTTCAGGCGGCCCAGCTTGCGCTGTTCCTTGGCGTAGTTGTCGATCCAGGTCTGCAGCTCGGCGCGGTCGCCGCTTGATCGAGTCTCGAACCAGAACTGGATCCAGGTGCATTCCGAGGCCAGCAGGCTGGCGAAGCCGGGGTCGCGGTTGGCGTTGCAGCTCATGCTGCCGGCGTGCTGGGTTTCGTGGCGGATCGCGGTCGAGAACGGGATGAAGAACTCTTCCGGCGTGCCGAAGCGGTTACCGCCGATCAGCTTGTAGTAGCGCGGCAGCGGTGCCCAGGTGTCGGTCACGCCGACGATGGTGAAGGGGGAGCCCATCAGCATCAGGCGCTGGCCGACCGGACTGGCGTCGCCGAACATCTTCTCGGCGGTCTCGCGGCCCAGCACCACGACGTCGGCGCCGCGGGCGTCGTCGGCCTCGCTCCAGGCCTGGCCGTGCAGGAAGGGTACGTTGAACATGGCGAAGAAGTCGCGGGTCGGCGCCAGGCCGGTGGCCGAGAACGCCGGCATGTCCTTGCGCGGCGGTTCGATCGCCGCCGGCACGCCGTACATCGCGGTGCGGCGCTCGCCCTGGCCGCTCTTGAGCAGGTTGGCGGCGTCCGGATAGCTCATCTGCATATCGCCAGGGTCCTCGCCCGGCGTGTAGTCCGCGACCTGGCCGTTGTCGAACTGCGGCACGAACAGGCGGCTGCTCTTTTCCGGGATCGGGTCGGCCGACATCACGTGCAGGATGGTCAGCGTGGAGACGCTGGCGGCCACGCCGACGGCCAGCGTCAGCACCATCAGGGCCGTCAGCGCCGGGTTGCGGCGCAGGCTGCGCACGCCCAGCATGAAGTAGTAGGCAAACATGGCGGCGCTCTCCTTATGCGCTCACGGTGGCTTTGGCGTCGACCAGGGTCGGCCCGCGGCGCACCAGGTCGGACACCTGGCCGTCGATGATGTGGACGTTGCGGGTGGTGCGCACGGCCAGCTCGGGGTCGTGGGTCACCATCAGGATGGTGGTGCCGGCGGCGTTGATCTCTTCCAGCAGCTCCATCACGCCGCGCGCCATCGCCGTATCCAGGTTGCCGGTCGGTTCGTCGGCCAGCAGCAGCTTGGGGGTGCCGGCCAGGGCGCGTGCGATCGCCACACGCTGCTGCTGGCCGCCCGACAGCTCGGCCGGGTAGTGCTTCATGCGCGATGCCAGGCCGACCTTGGACAGCGCATCCTCGATGCGCTTCTTGCGCTCGGACGCGTTGAAGCCGCGGTAGCGCAGCGGCACGTCGACGTTGTCGTACAGGTTCAGGTCGGGGATCAGGTTGAAGCCCTGGAAGATGAAGCCGAGCTTCTCGTTGCGCAGGCGCGAGCGCTGGTTGTCGTCGAGGCCCTTCACGTTCACGCCGTCGAGGACGTATTCGCCCGAGGTGAATTCCTCCAGCAGGCCGGCGATGTTCAGGAAGCTGGTCTTGCCCGAGCCCGAGGGACCGGTCACGGTGACGAATTCGCCTTCCTTGACTTCGATCTCGAAGCCGCGCAGGGCGTGCGTCTCGATCATGTGGGTGCGGTACACCTTGGAGAGGTTGGTCATGCGCAGCATGGTCTTGTCCTTTGATTGATTATTGATTGATCGAGACGCGGGTCGCGTTGTTGAATGCATCGGTGCCTGCCACTACCACTTTGTCGCCCTGCTTCAAACCGGAGAGGATCTCGACCGCCGAGACGCTGGTCGCGCCCAGCTGGACCGGGGTGCGGGTGGCGATGCCGTCGCGGACCACGTAGGCGTAGCGTCCGCCGTCCTGTTCGACGAAGGGGCCGCGCGGCAGCATCATGACGTTCGGTTTTTCCTCGATCAGCAGGCGCGCGGTCACGCGCTGGCTCTGGCGCAGGCCTTTCGGCTGCTCGCCGTCGAAGCGCACGCGCGCCAATACCATGTTCTTCACCACTTCCGGCGACAGCGCCGACAGCTTGCCGGTGGCGGTGCCGCCCGGCAGGGTGATCTCGGCGTTCATGCCCAGGCCCATGTCGGCCACATAGGTTTCCGGCACCTCGACTTCGACTTCGAGCTTGGACAGGTCGACCAGGGTCATCAGCGGCGCGTTGGCGGCCACCACCATCCGGTTCTGCACGTTCAGGGTGCCGATGAAGCCGTCCACCGGGGCGCGCACGGTCAGTTCGTCGACGCGGCGCTGCGCCTCTTCCATCGACAGCTTCGCGCGTTCCAGCTCGTTCATCTTGGTTTTCAGGGCCAGCTGGACGTCGTCGCCTTCCAGGACCGCGGCCTGGCCCGCGTGCCTGGCGCGGATCTCGGCCGACTGCAGCGCGTCCTTGGCCTTCTGGTAGTCGATCTTGGCGATCACGCCGACCTGGGCCACGCTCTCGTAGCGCTCCAGGGTGCGCTGGGCCGACAGGCGCTCGATCTCGGCGGTGTCGGCCTCCTTCTGCGCCAGCAGCTTCTGCTTGCGCGACAGGATCTGCTGGCGCGCCACTTCGGCCTTCAAGCCTTCGTAAGACGAGACTTCGCGTTTCAGCACGTCGGCCAGGTCGGGCGATTCCAGCACCGCGAGCACCTGGCCCTTCTTGACGGTGTCGCCGGCGGCGACCTTCAGGTTGACGGTGGACGCCGCCTTGGCGTACAGGGTCGGGCTGACGGCGGCGACCACGCGGCCATTGACGGAGGCATCGCGCACCAGGGTGCCGCGGGTGACCTCGGCCACGCGGATGCGGGCTGCGTTGACCGAGGCTTCGCTGCTGCGCCAGGTCGAGAACAGGCCGGCGCACAGCGCTGCGGCGGCGACCGCGGCGCCGATCCAGATGGCGCGGCGCTTGATGGCGTGTCCGGCCGACGGGGCGATGACGGCGTCTTGATGTGAGGTATCGCGAATCATGGTGTGGACATTCCTGGGTTTGGACAGTGCTGTTATTGCACGATCCGTGCCAGTTCTTAAGTCCTTGATTTATAGAGGGTCAGCTGTCCCGGACGCGTTGTCCGCCGTGTCCGCGCGAGCCGTGTTACGGACAGGTCCGGACAGGGCTTGAAATTTTGCCAATAGGCACAATTTCCTGCGCATGAGCCCGAATCCCTTCCTGTCCCTCTCCGCCTGGCGCCCCATGCTGACGCAATTCCTGAGCGGGCTCGCCCCGGCCGAGACCGAGCCGCCCGCCTATCCGTTCGCGCCGACCGACGTCGCCCGGCTGCATCGCCTGACGGCGGCGGACGACGCGGCCATCGACGACCAGACCTGGCGCGACCTGCTGATCGACCGCTATGCGGACAGCCTGTCCGGGGAAGTCAGCATCTTCGGGCGCCAGGAACTGCACCGCCGCCTGCGCGCCGGCGCTTCGGCGGAAGAGTGCGCGGCGCGGCGCGAACGCATCGAGCGCCTGCTGCGCGAGCCGGCGCAGCTGGACGGCCTGCAGCGGACGCTGCGCTCGCTGCGCCGCGCGGACACCGAGGTGGCCGGGCTGCTGTTCGATCCGCAGTGGCAGGCGCCGCCGCGTCCGCGCTGGCTCGCCTGGGTGCGGCTGCTGCCGCTCGGCCTGGCCACCTCGCTGGCGGCGGTGCTGTGGACGCCCTGGGCCTGGATCCCTTTCGGTATCGTGATGTACTTCCTGATGACGCTGCAGATGCGCTACACCGACCAGGTGGGGACCTGGCGCCGCAGCACCTGGGCGCTGCGGATGCTGCTGCGGACGGTTTCGTTGCTGGATGGCGGCGGGCAGGCGCTGGCGGAAGATTTTTCGGGACGCGGCGCGCGGGCGGGGAAGATCGGTCGCAGCCTGTCGCGCGGCCTGGTGGCGGAAGCCATCCCCGACGCGGCGGCGTATGGCGACTGGTTCATGCTGGCCAACGTCAGGCACTACTTCAAGACCTCGCATATCGTGTCCGCCGAGCGCGCCTTCCTGCGCGAGTGCTACCGGCTGTGTACGGAACTCGAGGCCGACGTGGCGCTGGCGCGGCATCTGCGCGGCGTGGGCGCCTGGTGCTGGGCCGGCCGCGGCGACGGCAGGACGCTGGCGATGGAGGAGGGCGTGCATCCGCTGCTCGAAGGCGGCAATCCGCTGTCGCTGTCGCTGGCGGACAAGGGCGCCTTCATCTCCGGCCAGAACGGCGTCGGCAAGAGCACGTTCTTGCGCATGCTGGGCCTGAACCTGGTCGCCGCGCGCGCTTTCGGCTTCTGTTACGCGCGCCGTGCCGTGCTGCCGGCGCTGCCGGTGGTGGCCAGCATGCAGAACGAGGATTCGCTGCTGGACGGGCAGAGCCTGTACATCGCCGAGCTGGCGCGCGCCCGCGAACTGCTGGCGGCCAGCGAGCGCCGGCCCGTCATCTGCCTGGTCGACGAGATCTTCCGCGGCACCAATCACGAGGAGTCGGTGGCGGCGGCAGCGGCCGTGGTGGACGAACTGGCGGCGCGCTCCATCGTCGTGGTCTCCTCGCACAACCTGGTGCTCGGGCCGCTGCTGGCGCACCGGCTGGAACCCTGGCGCATCGTGCGCACCGACGGCGACGGCCTGCGCCTGGAGCCCGGCGTGCTGGGACAGACCAATGGCGTGGCCCTGCTGGCGCAGCGCGGCTTCGGCGTGGATATCCAGAGGAAGGCGGAGCGGGTAGCGGCCTGGCTGGTGGAAATTCGGGAAATTCGGGGTCAGAGCACATTTTCGGAAAAAACGGCTTTGTTTTCAGAGGCTTATCGAAAATAATGTGCTCTGACCCCGAATTGAGGAAATAACCGGAGACTAATCCTGATTTGATGGGCGCGTCAGCTGCGGGGTTTCGGCCTGCCCTTGGCGATCACTTCGTGGCATTCGCCCTTGATGGTGGCGTTGTCGTAGTCGGTCCAGCCGTAGCTGTCGACGTAGCGCTTGTGCTGCCTGAAGCCGGAATTCACGAAGCTCCATTCGAGCCGTTCGTCCGGGTAGCGCACGTCGCCCATGTCGAGCAGGGTGTGGAACATGTTTTCGGTCGCCAGTTTCGCCTTGCGGTGCTGCAGCAGTTGGGCGACCTTGTCCGGATAGCGCTCCTGGTAGGCGTCCGAATACCAGGCGAAGGCCGGGATGTGGAATTCGTATTGCGTGTTGTGGCCGTGGAAGACCAGGCGGCAGCTGTTGTCGTACAGGGTCTGGCCGTGGTCGGCCACGTACAGCATCGAGGCCGGCAGGCCGGTGTCGCGCAGCGAGTCGATCACGTGGGCCAGGAACCAGTCGGTGTACAGGATCGAGCTGTCGTAACTGTTGTTGAGCTGTTCCTTGAGGCGGATATCGGTATAGACCGGCTTGTCGACACCGTACAGCGAGGGCTGCCATTTGTCGAACTGCTTCGGATAGCGGCGGCTGTAGTTCCAGTGGCTGCCCAGGGTGTGCAGCACCACCAGCTTCTTGGGCGCCGGGTCGAGCAGAGCGTGCCTGAGCGGGGCGAACAGGATCTCGTCGTAGTTCGACTGGTCGCTGTAGCCGCCCAGGTTCAGGAAATCGACCACGTCGGCTTCCTTGGCGAACACCGATACCGGCGTGTCGAACTTGCCGAACGAGATCTGGTTCGACAGCCAGAAGGTCTTGAAGCCGGCCTCCTTGAAGGCGGACAGGAAGGATTTTTCCGAGAACCCGTCCTTCAGGCTCTGGATCGCCGGCTTGCGCGAGACGATCACCGGCACCGACAGGCGGGTCGCCGAGACCGAGGTGATCACATCCGGCAGCACCACCAGGTTCGACTCCTGCGCCAGCTGCGGATTGGTCTCGCGCGCATAGCCATTCAGGCTCCAGCGGTCGTAGCGCGAGGATTCGCCGATCACCATCACCACCAGCTGCGGCTCGTCCTGCGGCCGGCCGGCGTGGGCGTGAAAGCGGAAATGGGCGCTGCGTTCGTTCAGGTCGGCCAGGTAGCGCCGCTCTTTATAGAAGTCGAGCCCGCGCGCCATCAGACCGAAGGGCCAGGAGCGGGCGAAGGCGTCCAGGTCGAGCGGCAGGCGGGCCCAGTGCGCGAGCGGCGGCAGGCGGCCGGTAGAGGGCAGGCTGCCCGCGCGCGGCGGCGCGGTCTCTTCGGCACCGGGTTTCGCGGGCGCGGCCTTGGCCGAGTCGCCGGCCACGCTGGCCAGCGGCGGCGGCGCGATGCCGAACGTATGGCCATAGCCGAACACCGCCACGCCCAGGCCCAGCACGCCCATCACCACGATGCGCGAGACGTCGGCCCAGTCGAGGTCGCGGGTGCGCCAGGCCGCGATCCAGCTGCTGACGAACCAGGCGAGCACGCCGATGAAGACGGCGGCCAGCAGCCAGACTTTGCTGCCCAGGAATTCCATCGCTTCTTCCGGGCTGGTCTCGGCGATGATGCCGAGATGGTGGGTCGAGATGCCCTGGCCGTAGAAGGCGCGCAGATAGAACTCCATCGGCAGGCCGAGGAAGGCCGGCAGCAGCAGCCAGTGGAAGCGGGCCGGGCGCTTGAAGAAAGCCCAGGCGGCGATCCAGCAGACCAGCTCGATGCCCACCAGCTGGCCCGGGTGCGCGACCGGCTCGCCGAACAGCCAGGGGACGAAGGGCATGCACGACAGCACGAGGTAACTCAGCAGCACATACAGATTGCGCGGACGCAGCAGGGATCGCATCGAAGCCAGGGCAGAGGAGAAAGTCCGTCATTATCTCGCCTTTGCTAGTTGGAACGCTATTACCTCCGCACAAGGATCGAAAACCGGCGTACACTCGATGTATCGCCAGCGCGACATTCTTCCGGCAATTTCGCCGTCTTCCGCCCTTGCCGCGGTGCCCGGACTGCAAGTAGGTTGACCTTGACATGGTTCGGGTCTATACTCGCGAGTTCTCGAATTTATTCTGCACATCGTATACGCATTCAGGCCGCTCCCTTTGGTGAGTGGCTTTCGTCGCCTGTACAGGAAGCAATCCGGGACTAGGTTTCAGTCCCCGGGCAGTAGGACAGTCCGGGTCATCAACGTAGTAGCAAATTTTGTTGGATTAAGAACGATGCCAACCATCAATCAACTGATTCGCAAGCCGCGTGAAGCCGCGGTTGTGAAGAGCAAGTCGCCGGCACTGGAAAACTGCCCGCAAAAGCGCGGTGTTTGCACCCGTGTCTACACGACGACCCCGAAGAAGCCGAACTCGGCACTGCGTAAGGTCGCCAAAGTTCGCCTGACCAACGGTTTCGAAGTCATTTCGTACATCGGCGGTGAAGGCCACAACCTGCAAGAGCACAGCGTCGTCCTGATCCGCGGCGGCCGTGTGAAAGACTTGCCGGGTGTGCGTTACCACATGGTCCGCGGTGCACTGGATACCCAGGGTGTGAAAGACCGTAAGCAGGCCCGTTCGAAGTACGGCGCCAAGCGTGCGAAGGCTGCGAAGAAGTAATTCTCCGCTCCCGTCATACCGAGGTCACATTTAATAGTTAAGTTGAGCCGGCCGGAAGGCCGAGTAAGTGAAAGGTCATGAGGGCCTTTCGCGAGTGCGGATTAAGCACTCAACTGAAGACAGGAAGGAATTGAAATGCCACGTCGTCGTGAAGTACCCAAGCGCGAGATTCTGCCGGATCCGAAATTCGGCAATACCGATGTCGCCAAGTTCGTCAACGTTCTGATGCTGTCCGGCAAGAAGTCGGTCGCAGAAAACATCATCTACGGTGCGTTCGAATACATCCAGACCAAATCGGGCAAGGACCCGCTGGAAGTGTTCTCGACCGCGATCAACAACTGCAAGCCGATGGTCGAGGTGAAGTCCCGCCGCGTCGGCGGCGCCAACTACCAGGTGCCAGTGGAAGTTCGTCCGGTTCGTCGTATGGCTCTGTCTATGCGTTGGTTGCGCGAAGCCGCAAACAAGCGTAGCGAGAAATCCATGCCGCAACGTCTGGGTGGTGAACTGATGGAAGCCGCGGAAGGCCGTGGCGGCGCAATGAAGCGCCGTGACGAAGTCCACCGCATGGCTGAAGCGAACAAGGCGTTCTCGCACTTCCGCTTCTAAGCACAAAGCAGTATCCGTTGTTCAGGCCGGGCGCGTTTTGATTTCAAAATGTTGCCCGGTTTTGTCCATTCAAAGATTTAGGAAAAATTATGGCACGCACTACCCCCATTGAGCGCTACCGGAATATCGGTATTTCCGCTCACATTGACGCCGGTAAGACCACCACCACCGAGCGCATCCTGTTCTACACGGGTGTGAACCACAAGATTGGTGAAGTGCACGACGGCGCCGCCACCATGGACTGGATGGAGCAGGAGCAAGAGCGCGGCATCACCATTACCTCGGCAGCGACGACCTGCTTCTGGAAGGGTATGGCCAACAACTTCGAGCCGCACCGCTTCAACATCATCGATACCCCGGGCCACGTCGACTTCACCATCGAGGTGGAGCGTTCGATGCGCGTCCTGGACGGCGCCTGCATGGTCTACTGTGCAGTCGGCGGCGTGCAGCCGCAGTCGGAAACCGTGTGGCGTCAGGCTAACAAGTACAAAGTCCCACGTCTGGCATTCGTCAACAAGATGGACCGTACCGGTGCGAACTTCTTCAAGGTGTACGAGCAGATGCGCGCCCGCCTGAAGGCCAACCCGATCCCGCTGCAGATCCCGATCGGCGCCGAAGACAACTTCAAGGGCGTGGTCGACCTGGTCAAGATGAAGGCGATCTTCTGGGACGACGCATCGCAGGGCATGAAGTTCGACTACCGCGACGTGCCGGCCGAGCTGGTCGATCAAGCCAACGAATGGCGCGAGAAGCTGGTCGAGACCGCTGCTGAAGCGAACGAAGACCTGATGAACAAGTATCTCGAAGAAGGCGAACTGTCGGAAGCCGAGATCAAGGCCGCACTGCGTCAACGTACCATCAACGGCGAAATCGTTCCGATGATGTGCGGCACCGCCTTCAAGAACAAGGGCGTGCAGGCCATGCTGGACGCGGTCATCGAATACCTGCCGTCGCCGGTCGACATCCCGCCGGTCGGTGGTACCGACGAAGACGACCAGCCGGTCACCCGTAAGGCTGACGACAACGAGAAATTTGCTGCGCTGGCATTCAAGATCATGACCGACCCGTTCGTCGGCCAGCTGATCTTCTTCCGCGTGTACTCGGGCGTCATCAATTCGGGCGATACCGTCTACAACCCGATCAAGGGCAAGAAGGAACGCGTCGGCCGTATTCTGCAGATGCACGCCAACCAGCGCGAAGAGATCAAGGAAGTCCGCGCAGGCGACATCGCCGCTGCAGTCGGCCTGAAGGAAGCGACCACCGGCGAAACCCTGTGCGATCCGTCGGCACCGATCATCCTCGAAAAGATGGTGTTCCCGGAGCCGGTGATCCAGCAGGCCGTCGAGCCGAAGACCAAGGCTGACCAGGAAAAGATGGGCCTGGCACTGAACCGTCTGGCTCAGGAAGACCCGTCGTTCCGCGTGCGTACCGACGAAGAATCGGGCCAGACCATCATCGGTGGTATGGGCGAGCTGCACCTGGAAATTATCGTCGACCGCATGAAGCGTGAATTCGGCGTGGAAGCGACCGTCGGCAAGCCGCAGGTTGCATACCGCGAAACCATCCGCAAGGGTGTTACCGACGTGGAAGGCAAGTTCGTCAAGCAGTCGGGCGGCCGCGGCCAGTACGGTCACGCTGTCCTGAACGTCGAACCGCAAGAGCCGGGCAAGGGCTTCGAGTTCATCGACGCCATCAAGGGCGGTGTGGTTCCGCGCGAATACATCCCGGCAGTCGAGAAGGGTGTTCGCGAGACCCTGACCGCCGGCGTGCTGGCTGGCTACCCGGTCGTCGACGTCAAGGTGACCCTGGTCTTCGGTTCGTACCACGACGTGGACTCGAACGAAAACGCGTTCCGCATGGCTGGTTCGATGGCATTCAAGGATGCTTGCCGTAAAGCCAACCCGGTCATCCTCGAGCCGATGATGTCGGTGGAAGTGGAAACGCCGGAAGACTACGCCGGTACCGTGATGGGCGACCTGTCGTCCCGCCGCGGTATGGTGCAGGGCATGGACGAAATCCCGGGCGGCGGCGGCAAGATCATCAAGGCCGAAGTCCCGCTGTCGGAAATGTTCGGTTACTCGACCGTGCTGCGTTCGGCAACCCAGGGCCGTGCGACCTACACGATGGAATTCAAGCACTATGCTGAAGCTCCGAAGCACGTGATGGACGCCATCGTGACCGCGAAGTCCAAGTAAGCGTAGTCAGAAAAATCTAGTTAGTGGAGGGCAGGGCAACGGCGATGAGCCATGCCCTGTCCCACAAAAATTAAAATATATTGTTCTTTTAAAGGAAGATCAAAATGGCAAAAGGTAAATTCGAACGGACCAAGCCGCACGTCAACGTCGGCACCATTGGTCACGTTGACCACGGCAAAACCACCCTGACGGCTGCAATCGCAACCGTTCTGTCGAAGAAATTCGGCGGCGAAGCCAAGGCCTACGACCAGA
>NZ_JBFTRV010000024.1:0-113344 GCF_056399665.1 Massilia sp. 01N410
CAGTGCGCCTTGTGGCGCAGCCGGGCCAGCGGCGTGCCGCTGAGCAGGTTGAAGGTGCGATGGCAACTGCGGCAGCGGTAGCGCTGCAGTCCGTGCGCGTGACCGTGGCGATAGGGTTTGTCGGCCTGGCAGTGCGGGCAGCAGAGTGGTGTGGCGGGTTGCTCGACGATCTCGAGTACACGGTCGAGGCCGGCCGCCGATTGCAGCAGGTCGAGCAGGTGGTCGCGCTGGCGCCGCGTTAGAGAGGACAGGCGTTGCAGGAACTGTTCGAACTGCCGTGCTTGCATGGCGCCTCCGTCAACGGTTCAGATCGACGTTGGACCGCAGGCTTGCAGAAAAGATTCCACACTTGGCGCGAACAGCGCCTACAAAAACGCCGTTCGTGCTTTCGCAGGAACGGCGTTTTGAAGCTGACGATGAATCGAATTAATTACGCTGCAGCTGCCTGCGCTCCGGAATCAGATCCTGCGCATCGCCCAGATTGTCCTTGTAGGAGTCGAAGATCTTGGCCAGGGCGTCGCGCATATTGACCTGCGGGGTCCAGCCCAGTTCCGAGACCGTGTTCTCGATCTTCGGCACGCGGTTCTGCACGTCCTGGTAGCCGGTGCCGTAG
Source organism: Massilia sp. 01N410 (assembly GCF_056399665.1). NCBI lineage: Bacteria > Pseudomonadati > Pseudomonadota > Betaproteobacteria > Burkholderiales > Oxalobacteraceae > Massilia > Massilia sp. 01N410. The sequence continues at coordinate 614 of NZ_JBFTRV010000024.1, forward strand.
TAGGCGCCAGAGCTGGTCTCGACCAGTTTCACGTCCTTGGCGGTGTCGCGGTATTCCGGGTATTCGGCGGCCAATTCCAGCATCATGTGGGCCAGTTCGCGGATCGAATAATTATTCGACGGATTGCCGACGTTGTAGATCTTGCCGGTCGCCTTGCCGTCCTTGTTCTCGATGATGCGCATCAGCGCGTCGATGCCGTCGTCGACATAGGTGAAGGAGCGCTTCTGGGCGCCGCCGTCCACCAGCTGGATCGGTTCGCCGCGCACGATGTGGCCCAGGAACTGGGTCAGCACGCGCGAAGAGCCTTCCTTCGGGGTGTGGATCGAATCGAGGCCGGCGCCGATCCAGTTGAAGGGGCGGAACAGGGTAAAGTTCAGGCCTTCCATGCCGTAGCCCCAGATCACGCGGTCCATCAGCTGTTTGGAACAGGCGTAGATCCAGCGCGGCTTGTTGATCGGGCCGTAGACCAGCTCCGAATTCTCCGGATCGAATTCCTCGTCGTGGCACATGCCGTACACTTCCGAGGTCGACGGGAACACCAGGTGCTTGCCGTACTTGGCGGCCGAGCGCACGATCGGCAGGTTGGCTTCGAAGTCGAGTTCGAACACGCGCAGCGGCGCCTGGACATAGGTCGACGGGGTCGCAATTGCGACCAGCGGCAGGATCACGTCGCATTTCTTGACGTGGTACTCGACCCACTCCTTGTTGATCGTGATGTCGCCTTCGAAGAAGTGCATGCGCGGATGATCCAGGAGCTCGGTGATGCGATCCGTGCTCATGTCCATGCCGTAGACTTCCCAGTCGGTCGTCTCGAGGATGCGCTTGGACAGGTGGTGGCCGATGAAACCGTTGACGCCGAGAATGAGAACTTTCTTCATTTTAAATAAGCAACATATGCACGTGAACGGGCGATTATACCATCGCGAGTATTCACACAAACCGGCGCCGGGCGCCTGTTCGGGACGCCGGACGGTTATACTTCCCTACGCTCAGGCATAACGTTTGCGAAGGACCGACAGCACATGGGCTCGAAAATCAAGCACTCCGCCCTCCTCACCCTGGGTGTCATTCTCGGCGTCGCCGTCACCATGCAATTTTCCGCCCTGGCCCAGAAGCCGGTGGAGAACGGCATGCCCATCGACAGCCTGCGCCAGCTCGCCAATACCTACAACCTGATCAAGTCCGCTTACGTCGAACCGGTCGAGGACCGCAAGCTGCTGACCCAGGCCACGGCCGGCATGGTGGCCGCGCTCGACCCGCATTCCGCCTACCTCGACCGCAAGGCCTACCGCGAACTGCGCGAAGGCACCGAGGGCCGCTTCGTCGGCCTGGGCATCGAGATCGGCCAGGCCGACGACGGCAACATCAAGATCGTGTCCCCGATCGAGGATTCGCCGGCCTGGCGCGCCGGCATCAAGGCCGGCGACGTCATCTCGCGCATCGACGGCGCGCTCGTGAAGAACATGGAACTCGACGATGCGATCAAGCGCATGCGCGGCGAGCCGCACACCCGGGTCGTGCTGACCATCGTGCGCGAAGGCGAAGCCGCGCCGCTGGAGATCGCGGTCGTGCGCGACGAGATCGTGCAGAAGAGCGTCAAGGGCAGGATCGTGGCGCCCGGTTATGCCTGGGTGCGGGTGTCGCAGTTCCAGGAACCGACCGTGAACGACCTGGCCGCCAGGCTGGCCGCGCTGGCGCGCGAAGAACCGAAGCTGAAAGGCCTGGTGCTGGACCTGCGCAACGACCCGGGCGGCCTGCTGCAGGGCGCGATCGGCACCGCCGCCGCCTTCCTGCCGGCCGGGGCCGAAATCGTCTCGACCAACGGCCAGCTCGAGGAATCGAAGGCCCGTTTCTACGGCCGCCCCGAATACTATATGCTGGCCCGCGGCGAGGACCCGCTGAAGCAGGTGCCGGAGCTGTTCAAGACCATCCCGATGGTGGTGCTGGTGAATACCGGCTCGGCCTCGGCCTCGGAAATCGTGGCCGGCGCCCTGCAGGATCACAAGCGCGCCGCGATCGTCGGCAGCCCGACCTTCGGCAAGGGCTCGGTGCAGACGATCCGCCCGCTGCCGGGCGAGACCGCGGTGAAGCTGACCACGGCGCGCTACTACACGCCGAGCGGACGCTCGATCCAGGCGCGCGGCGTGCTGCCCGACTTCCCGGTCGACGAAAACGCCGACGGCGACGGCCTGAACGCCCTGCGCATGCGCGAAGCCGACCTCAAGCGCCATCTGTCGAACGACCGCGACCGCGAAGAAGCCACGCGCAAGGACGACATCGAGGAACAGATGCGGATCCTGGCCGCCGAACGCCACCGCAAGCCCCTCGAATTCGGCAGCGCCACCGACTTCCAGCTGGCCCAGGCCCTGCGCCACCTGCAGGGCCTGCCGGTACAGCTGTCGAAGCGCGTGGGCAGCGGCGACACGCCAGGGCCCTTGGCGCAGCAGGCGCACTGACGCACTTTTGACGCATTGCCGGCGGCGTTCCCACGGTCTGTACGATTGTGTAGAATCGGCAGATTCGCGGGAAGTTTCTCCCCGTTACCACCTTGGAAAGCCAATCATGAAACCTGTCGTCATCAGCGGCACCGGCCTGTTCACGCCACCGAATTCGATCTCCAACGACGAGCTGGTGACGGCCTTCAACGCCTACGTCGAATTGTTCAACACCGAGAACGCGGAAAAAATCGCGGCCGGCGAAGTCACCGCCCTCGAAGCGTCCAGCAGCGCCTTCATCGAGAAAGCCTCCGGCATCAAGTCGCGCTACGTGATGGAAAAGGCCGGCATCCTCGATCCGAAGCACATGACCCCGCGCATCAAGGAACGCGCCGACGAGGAATTGTCGCTGCAGGCCGAAATCTGCGTCGCCGCCGCCCGCCAGGCCCTGGCGCGCGCCAACCGTACCCCGGCCGACATCGACATGGTGCTGGTCGCCGCCAGCAATATGCAGCGTGCATATCCGGCAATGGCGGTCGAGGTCCAGGACGCCCTCGGCATCGACGGCTTCGGCTTCGACATGAACGTGGCCTGTTCCTCGGCCACCTTCGCGATCCAGACCGCGGCCGGCGCCGTGCAGACCGGCCAGGCGCGCGCCGTGCTGGTGCTGAACCCGGAAATCACCAGCGCCCACCTGAACTTCCGCGACCGCGACAGCCACTTCATCTTCGGCGACGCCTGCACCGCGATGGTCATCGAAGCGCTTGATACCGCCACCAGCGAGCACCAGTTCGAGATCCTCGATTCCAAGCTGAAGACCAAGTTCTCGAACAATATCCGCAACAACTACGGCTTCATGAACCGCTTCGACGAAGCCGGCATCGGCCAGCCGGACAAGCTGTTCCGCCAGCAGGGCCGCAAGGTGTTCAAGGAAGTCTGCCCGATGGCCGCCGAGACCATCCGCAACACGGTGGAGGGTGCCGGCCTGAAGATCGAAGACATCTCCCGCTTCTGGCTGCACCAGGCTAACCTGAACATGAACCAGCTGATCGTGCGCATGCTGCTCGAGCGCGACGCCAGCCCGGAAGAAGCGCCGGTGATCCTGGACCGCTACGCCAACACCTCGTCGGCCGGTTCCATCATCGCCTTCCACAGCTACCAGGACGACCTGCCGTCCGGCAGCAATGGCGTGATCTGCTCCTTCGGCGCCGGTTATTCGATCGGTTGCGTGGTGGTGCGCAAGAAATAAAGCTGGAAAACTCATCAGCAACCAAGATTCTTGATAACAAAAAGAATCTTGGTAGTTCCAGTCCTACAAGCCCACCCTCCCGATTCCTCTGGAATACAAGCTTCCCTGCGCGCATGATCTCCCTTTCAGCGCATCTGCATGCGCAGCACCCGAGGAGGATCAATATGACCAAGCAAAAAGGACCGGACAGCGTCCGCGCCCGCGGTATCGCCAAGGAAAAAACCGTCCCTGTCGCGAATGGCAGCCAGCAGCCGCGGGCGCCGGGCTGGGTCGCGCCGGGCAGTGCCAACGTGCAGTCGGCGAATATCGAACAGCAAGGCGCGGCCCTGCGCTCGCGCGGTTCGCTGCAAGGCAATGGCGTCGGCGACCAGAATGTCGGCAGCCAGCGCGGTGGCGGTAGTGCCCAGCAGGCGGGCTGGAGCGCACGCCAGAGCGCCCAGCGCATGCAGGCGCGCGGCGAGGAAGACCGCCTGAACGCCTCGCGCCAGTCGGGCTACGGCGGCATGGAACAGAAGCAGGCGAGCGCATCGGGTTCGATGCAGAGCGAAAAGAAACCTTCGGATTACGCCAGCAAGAAGAGCAAGAAAGGCAGTTCCGGTTCCGGGCAATAGTTCGATCCCGTAAGCAGAAAAAAATACCGTTCAGTGCCGACTGAACGGCATTTTTTTTAGAAGCGCTGTTTTATCACTGTCCGGAGCGTGCCCGCGCCACCTGATCGATGTAAAAATCGATGACGTTCTTGACCACCTCGACATCCCGCACGGCCGCCTGATAGAACAACTCCTTGGCGTCGTCGTTCAGCTTGCGGGCGTCCGCCAGCCGGCCAAGCTGGAACAGAATGGCGGGGATGGGGGTGCTTTCGGTTTTGTTCCGTAAAGCGCCGGTGAGTATCTCAAATGCTTCATCATACCGGCCATTGTCGATATGGCGTGTGCCGATCTCCAGCAGGCTGGGGGCCGCGGTGATACTTTGCACGGCCGTATTTACCAGCGCGACCTCTGCCTCCATTTGTGCCAGATCGTGCAGATACTTGTGGTTGGCGGCTTCACGCATTTCGGGAGAAGCGGCCAACCATTGTTCGCAAAAGGCGCCCAGGTCACGCACTTCAGATGGATTCAAAGAAGATCCGGGAATCACTGCCAGCGATGTCTTGCGCAGTTTGTCTTTATCGTTGCTCATGGTCAATCCGCAGTAAGCCGGGCGCAAGCCCTCGCTGCTGAGCAAGGCGGTCAGTTCGATCCGATTCCATTCGCGGACGTGGGTTGGATTGGCCGGTGGGCCCATATCCTGATAACCGCGTTCCAGGTCGCGCTCCGGGGTCGAGATCAATGCGACCTTGGCATGAACCAGATAGGTGCGAATCAGCTGCATCAGTTTGGTCGGATCGACCAGGCATTCGATCACGTCGGAGTTGACGACCACCGCGTTGGACAGGATCTCGGGCGGAATGTCCGTGCCTGCGTAGTTTTCCAGGTCGACTTCAATCCATTTCCCGAACGGATATTGGGTGCGGCAATATTCGAGGTTACTACCGAAGTCCAGTCCGATGATCTCGAATTGCGGATGGAGCGCGACAAGCTTGCGCGCCCTGCCGCAACCGATATCGATGATATAGCGGCATTCGTACTGGTAAGCCAGGGTAGCCGCCAGCGGATAGACTTCCGGCTGCCAGATGACGCCATCATCATGGATGTCGGCGAAATACGCGGGTTGGCTGCGAGTTCGGTAGCCAGGTTTGATGAAGAAGTTTGTTGCAGTCACGATTGTCCCTATAGGAAAAACTTGGAAAGGAAAGGTCTTCCGATATTCATGCTGACGTCAAACGGCTGAAATCAGGTTCGACGCCGTCTTCCATCCACCGCAGGATCTGAGCCACCCTGAACTCCGTCGTATGCAGGGCACGCATCTTCTCTCCGGCATTCCTCACCAGGCGAGCTGCGAGCGCCTTGTCGGTTTGAACGCGTCGGATCTGGTGTGCCAGATGTTCGGGAGAGTCGGGGTCATAAAGCAGGATGTCCTGTTCGTCGGCAAACAGCGTATTTGTCCTTGGACGGCCCGGTACGCTGCAGGAGATGATAGGTCTTCCCGCAGCCATGCCCTCATAGATGCGGCTAGGAAATCCCTGAAACATGGATGGCAGATTGACGACAGCCGTACCTTGCTGGAGGCTGCGGAGCCATAAGCCAAAAATGTTTTGCCGCAGGCTGAGCAGCACATCCATGTAACGCTGCAGCATGTGAGGCGAGGCGGGCAGGCCGTCTTCCAGGGCCTGTGCGGTCATTTGCTGCAGGCGATCGAACAATGCCGGATAAGGGGTTTGATATTCCAGCGAGGGACCCGGCTGCACCAGCAAGCCTGCAAGGGCGGGATGCCTGAGCCAGCCTCCACGTTTTCCGTACGGTACGCCATAGAACACAGCGTAAGGGTTGGGAACCGACGGGGCGTCCTGGATGCTGGCACGTGGCGCTGTCTGCGGCCACCACATGGCTTTGATATTGCCATCCTGGTTGACATCGCTGACATCGACTTCATCGACCATCAGCGTATGCGTCATGTACGCCAGCCGTCGAAGCACTCTTTCCTTGCGCTCCCTCAGGTTGGGTTGCAGGTCGTAGACATACGGCTCGTACTGCAAGGATTCCATCACCATGCCCAAGCGCACCGGCGCCAGGCTTGCAACCCATGAAAGAAACTGTTCGTCGTAATCGGAATGGACCGCTTCGATCCATACCTGATCGTACTTGCGCTCGCCCACCATTTCCTGCAGGCGAGAAAGCCAGTTTCCCCGAGAATTGTTGTCCATACGGAACAGACAGGGCACGCTGAATACATCGGCGCCGCTCTGGCGCAAGGTATGCTGGAGCCCCACCAGCGTCGGATAGGACGTGCTGCGGGCCAGACGCCAGTCCGCGAACTCGATGAAAATAAACAGGATGCGTGGAGAAGCCATATTCAAGCCGTTCATAGTATATTTTTGCCAACGTTTTGAGACTGCCGATGCGCGGCGCCGGCGTCCCGCAGGATCAGGGCGGCGGCTTCCGCAAAATCGTCGACCACGAAAACACCCGGCGGGCAGCGGTCTTCTTCCTCGTGCCCGTAGCCCGTACGCACCAGGATGCAACGGGTGCCGGCTGCCAGGCCCGCATTGATATCGCTGAGCTTGTCGCCGACCATCCAGGAGTCTTCCAGCGCGATATTCCACTCGCGCTGCGCCTCGAGCAGCATGCCCGGCGCGGGCTTGCGGCAATCGCAGTCGCGCACTTCCCCGTGTTCCGGATGGTGCGGACAGTAATAGTAGGCATCGATGCCGCTGCCGGCGGCGAGCAGGTCCCGGTCCACCAGGGCGTGCAGGCGCGCGATCGCGGCCTCTTCGTAATAGCCGCGCCCCACGCCCGCCTGGTTGGTGACCACGATGGCCAGGAACCCGGCCTCGCGGAGCGCCCCGAGCATGTCGACCGAACCGGGAATCCATTCCCAGTCTTCGTAACGGTGCAGGTAGTTCTTTTCGACGTTCAGGGTGCCGTCACGGTCGATGAATACGCAGGGCCTGGCGCGTTCAGACATTGCCGTATTTGGTGTTCTTCAACATGGTAAAGCCCTTGACCAGCTCGGCGATGCCGCGGTCCAGCGAGAAAGCGGTCTTGAAACCGGTGGCCTCGATCTTGGCGTTGGAGACGATGTAGTTGCGCTGGTCGGGGTCCTTGCCGATCGCCGCCTCGGGGAAGATGAAATCCGGGACATGGCGCGAAATCACTTGGCACAGCTCCATCTTCGACACATTGGCATCCGACAGGCCGACGTTGTAGATCTGTCCCTTCATGCTGTCGAAGTTGGCGATGCCATGCTGGAAAGCGCGGGTGACATCGCGCACGTGCACGTAATTGCGCTTGAAATGGGGCTCGAACAGCACGACGAAGCGGTCATGCACGGCGCGGTAGGTGAAATCGTTGACCAGCAGGTCGATGCGCATGCGGGGCGACATGCCGAATACGGTCGCCAGGCGGAAGCTGACGGCGTTCGGATGCTCCATGATCGCCTTTTCGATCTCGACTTTCTCGATGGCGTATTGCGAGATGGGACGCAGGGGCGAATCTTCGGTGCAGAAGTTGTTCTCGTCGCCCGAGCCGTAGGCGCTGTTGGTGGTGGGCATGAGCAGCATCTGGTTGGGGCTCAGGTGCTTGAGCATCATCAGGATGGCATCGTGGTTCACGGTGGTCGCACCGACCGGGTCCTTGTTGCACAGCGGCGCGCCCACGTAGGCCGCCAGCGGGATGACGATGTCGGCCTTCTGCAGCAGCGGCACGATCGTCTTCTCCAGCCGGATGTCGCCACGCACGATGGTGAAATTGTCGTGATAGCAGACATGCGACAGGCTGGCCTGGCCGTACATCAGGTTGTCCAGCACGGTCACCTTGTGACCATCGGCCAGCAGGGCCGGCACGAGAATGGAACCGAGATAGCCTGCGCCGCCGGTAACGAGGATGTTGTAAGACATGAGGGGTCGTCCTTGAGAAGAGTTAATCGCCGAAGATGGCCGCTTCCACGCACTCGCATAGAGTGTGGGCTAATACGATATGCAATTCCTGGATGGTGCTGGTCGCCTGCCCGGGCACGACGATGGCGTAGTCGGCCAGCTGCAGGGCCGGACCGCCATCGCGTCCGAGGAATACGATGCTGGGCACGTCCATGCGCTTGCACTGTTCCAGCGCGCGCAGGATGTTGGGAGATTGGCCGGACGTGGTGATGCCGAGGAAGATATCGCCCGCCATCGCCTTGCCGGCCAGCTGGCGGGCAAACACCTGTTCATAGCCGTAGTCGTTGCCGATGGCGGTGAGGATCGAACTGTCGGTGGTCAGCGCCTCGGCCGCCAGCGGCGCCCTGTCGCGCGCCAGCTTGCTGACGAATTCGGCCGCAAGATGCTGGGCATCGGCGGCCGACCCGCCGTTGCCCGCGATATAGATGCGGCGTCCCTTGCGATAGGCGGCAACGGTCGCCGCGGCCGCGGCCTCGAAGGTGGCGAGCGCGCCGTCCCGCTGTTTCAGTTCCTGCATCGCGCGGATCGAGGCGTCCAGGTTGCGTTGCAGGCGATCGATGATGGATGTCATGGCTTGTCCTTTGCATTGAGGACGGCGCCGGCCCGGCGATAGTCGGCGGGAATGCCGATATCGATGAAGCTGCCGTCGAACTCGACGCCGGTCATCCGCTGGCCGGCATGGAAAGCGGCCGGGAAGATGTCGTTTTCCAGCGACGCGCTGGCGCCGGCGGCAAGGGGCTGGCCGCCTGCCAGCGTCAAGCCGGCAAAGGCGCGCGGATGGATGCAGTACACCCCGCCGTTGGCCAGGCATTCGTCGCCGTCCTGGCTCGACTTCAGTTCGGTGATGCGGCCGTCCGCCGCCACGCCCATGCCGAGATAACGGCTGGTTTCGCCGGTGCGGAACAGCGAGAAGCACCAGTCGCTGTCATGGCTGCGGGCGAAGGCCTCCAGGCGTTCGCCGTCCACGGAAAAATAGGTATCGCCGTTGAGCAGCAGGAAGCGCTGGTCGGCCGGCAGCTGTTGCAAGGCCAGCAGCACGCCGCCGCCGGTGCCCAGCGGGGTCTGCTCGACGACATAGTCCAGCCGCGCCCCGCGGTAGCTCCGGCCCAGGTGCGAGCTGATGAGCTCATGCCGGTAGCCGACCGCCAGGATGAAATGCCCGATGCCCTGCGCGATCCAGAAATCGAGCAGGTACTCGAGGAAGGGGCGGCCATCGACCGGCGCCATCGGCTTGGGCAGGTCCGGAACTGCGCTGCGCAGGCGGGTGCCGAGGCCTCCGGCCAGAATGACGGCAGACTGGATTTCCATCGTCAGACGGCGTTCAGGATGGCGCAGATGTCATCGACCTCGGCATCGGAGAGATCCGGGAAGTTGCCGATATAGAAGCCGTAGAAATGCACGTGTTCGGTATGCGGGAACGCGAGGTGATGGTCGGCCGGAACGATGCCCTTCAGATAGGGCTGGCGAACCTGGTTGCCGCCGCCCGCGCTGCCGCGGCGAAACTCGATGCCGGCGCCGCGCATGGCCTGCATCAGGCGTTCGGTGAAGGCGTCGTCGGCCTCCTTGAGGATCAGGTTGAACGCGTAGTTGCTGGAGCCTTCGGTCTTGAAGTCGACCCGGTAGCGCCGGCTGTCGATCTTGCCGAGGAAACGCATCAGGTTGGCGGTACGGCGCTCGACGTTGGCGTCCAGGCGCTTCAGCTGGCTGCGGCCCATGATGGCGCCGATTTCGGTATTGCGCACGTTGTAGGCCGGATAGGCGAAGATGAAATCCGGGTTGAGCTGGGGATAGGTTTCCCGATAGTCCTGCTTCAGCGCATCGTCGGTCGACTCGCGCACCATGCCGTGCGAACGCAGCATGCGCACCTGCTGGTACACCTCCGGGTCGTCGGTGCAGACCATGCCGCCCTCGATGGTGCTCATGTGGTGGGCGTAATAGAACGAGAAGTTGGACATCCAGCCGAAGCTGCCCAGGCGTTTGCCGTTGTGCGTGGCGCCGTGCGATTCGCAGACGTCTTCGATCAGCGGGATATTGCGGCGTTCCAACTCGGCCAGCAGTTCGTCGGTCAAGCCGTCGAAGCCTTGCACATGCGTCAGGAAGACGGCGCGCGTGCGGTCGGTGAGCTTGTTGATGATTTCCTGCGGGTCCATCGACAGCGTGCTTGGATCGATGTCGGCGAATACCGGGGTAAAACCGTTTTGCAGCACCGAGGCCACGTCCGATACCCATGCCAGCGGCGGCACGATGACTTCGCCGCCCTCCGGATGGCGCAGCTTGAGCACGGCCATGCTCAACAGGTTGGCCGAGGCTCCCGAGTTCACGAAGACGCTGTATTTCACGCCCAGCCATTCCGACCATTCCTTCTCGAAGGCGCGCACATTCGGGCCGTTGGTCAGGATCGGGTCGTCCTGGCGCAGGTGTTCGATCACTGCGTCCAGGTCTTCACGCAGGATATTGTTCCTCATTAAGGGATATTTCATCGGGAGCTCGTTCGCTTATTGTTCGTTGCGTCGGTTATTTTTCGTTGTAGTAATCGCCGTATTCGACAATGATCGTGCTGCGTCCGTCGTCGCGGAGCAAGGCGCGTTCATAGGCCGGGAAGATGTCTTCCGGCTCATCCAGGCGGATCACTTCGATGGTGCTGCACATCAGGCGCAAGGCGTCGGTAAAGTCGCCGATATGCTGGTGCTGGGGATGCATGGGGCGCTGCGAACCGATGCCGGTGCGGACGATCGCCTTGGCCTTGTAGCTGCCGTTCGACATGACATCGACCTTGTCCAGGTGGCTGACCAGCTGGCTCATGGCGCACAGCAGGAAGTTCCAGCGCGGGAAGATGCTGACCGGGACGGCGCCGGTCAGCGCCATGCCGGTGGTCATGCCCATCTGCATTTCTTCCGCTACCGGCAATTCGATCAGGCGTTCGCGCGGTACATCCTTGAGCGTATTGCTCATGGCGGTGCCGGGCACGGCCACGGCTTGTCCCATGAAAACGGTGCGCGGATCCTGGGCCAGGAAGTCCATCGAGCGTTTGAGTTCGTCAAAATATTTCATGGTCTGCCCTCAGAACTGGACGCGCACGCCGGCGCCGGCATGCGGATATTTGGTTTGGTAGCGGTAGTAGGTGATGTAGTCGTCATTCACCCCTTCGTAGCTCAGGCGCGGCTGGTTCCAGGCTTCGCGGGTATCGGTGCAGACCGATTTCTCGTTGTCTTCCACCACGAAGTGGATCGGCAGCGCGTGATTGCGGCTGTACTTGATCGATTCGTGGGCGATGCCGGTTTCCGAGGTCATTTCCCCCATGAAGCAGTAGACCCTGGCGTCTTCGCCGCTGCGCTGGATGGCCATCGCGGCGCCCACCGCGATCGGCAGCACGCCACCGACGATGGCCGACGAGTAGATGCGCTGTTCCGGGAAGCACAGCGAGATCGAACGGCCGGCCAGGATCTCGTCGCGCACCTGTTCCGGGGGCACGCCCTTCAGCAGGCACTGGTAATGCGAGCGCCACGAGCAGAAGACCCAGTCCTGCGGCCGGATCTTCTTGAATACTTCGATGATCTGTTCTTCGTTGCCGTAGTACAGATGCACAGGCGCGCGGATCTTGCCGCTGTTGAAGGTCGCGGCGATCTCTTCTTCGAAGGCAATCAGTTCGTCTTTCGTCATCATTTCACCAAATCAAAATGGCGCGGGGCGCCGGTCCTATTGAAGGGCGGAGTCATTACGGTCCGCGCCCTGTTGCCGCACGTACCAGGCATAGGTATCGCGCAGCCCATCTTCCAGAGAAACGCCGGCGCGCCAGCCGAGATGCTGCATCCGGCTGCTGTCGAGCAGTTTGCGCATGGCGCCGTCGGGTTTGCTGCTGTCCCAGGCGAGTTCGCCCGCATAGCCGACCACGCGGGCGATGCTCTCGGCCAGCTCGCGGATCGAGATATCGCTGCCGGAGCCCAGGTTCAAGGGCAATTCCAGGGGCGGCAGTTCGTCGCGCAGCATCAGCAGGCAGGCCGCCGCGATGTCGCTCGAATGGATGAACTCGCGGCGCGGAGTGCCGCTGCCCCACAAGGTCACCGCGGGCGCGCCGTCGGCCTTCGCCTGATGAAAACGCGCCAGCAAGGCCGACAGCACGTGTCCGGATTTCGGATCGAAATTGTCGTTGGGGCCGTAGGCGCTATTCGGAATCAGCGGAATGAAGCGCTGCTGGCCATATTGCCGGTTATAGGCCAGGCACAAGTGCACGCCCGCCAGCTTGGCGATCGCGTAGGGCAGGCTGGTTGGCTCGGGATGGCCGGACAGCAGCGCCGTCTCCGGCATCGGTTGCGCGGTCTCTTTCGGATACATGCAGGACGAGCCGAACATGACCAGGCGCTTGACGCCGGTGCGATGCGCGGCGCCCAGCACATTCAGCGAGATCGCCAGGTTGGCATCGATGAAGTCGGCCGGGAAATTGGTGTTTTCCAGGATCCCGCCCACCTTCCCTGCCGCCAGCAGCACGTAGTGCGGGCGCTGTTCGTCGAAAAACGCGTCCACCTGCTGCTTGTCGCGCAACTCCAGTTCGGCGCGCGTGCGCAGGATGAGATTGCGATAACCGGCAGCCTGCAGGGCGCGCACGATGGCGGAGCCGATCAGGCCGGCGTGGCCGGCGACGAAAATCGGCGCATCCCGTGGCGGCATGTCGGCAGGCAGCGCGGTCGGTGTGATAAGGCTCATCAGGACAATCCGTTGGGTTGGTACATGACGACACGGCTGCCGCCGTCTTCGAACTTGAACGGCACGTGAATCAGGTGTTTCAGGCGTTCGCGCACATTGTCCTGCAGTTCCGGCTTGACGAACAGCATCAGGAAACCGCCGCCGCCGGCGCCCATGATCTTGCCGCCGATGGCGCCGGCCTTGATCGCCTCCTCGTACAGGTAATCGATGTCGCTGGTCGACACCTTGTCGGACAGCGAGCGCTTGCACAGCCAGCTTTCGTGCAGCAGCTTGCCAAGCTCCTCGATCGGCGTGTTGGCGCTCTGCAGGATGGCGATGGCTTCGTTCACCATCTCGCGCATGCTGTGCAATTGCGCCTGGCGTTCGCGCAGGTTGGCGATCTGCGATTTCGCCACTTCCGAGGCGATGCGCGAAAAGCCGGTAAAGCACAGCATCAGGTGGCTTTCGAACTCCGCCAGCCGTTCCTGGCGCAGGATCAGGGGCGAGGCGGTAAAACTGCCGTTGCGATGGAATTCAACCAGGTTGAAGCCACCATAGGCCGCCGACACCTGGTCCTGGGATCCGACGTTCTCGCCGATCACGTTCTGTTCGACGTGGATCGCGGTGCTGGCCAGGTATTCCTTGGAAGCGTAGCGTCCTTCGAGCGCGGCCAGCGCGTGCAGCAGCCCGACCGTGAACGAAGAACTCGATCCCAGGCCCGAACGCGCCGGCAGGTCGCCGTCGTGGTGGATTTCCAGCCCGCGCTCGCAGCCGGCCCAACCCAGGATGGCGCGCACCGCCGGGTGCTTGATCTGGTCGATCGACTGGACGTTCTCGATCAGCGAATGGACGATGCGGTGCTTGTGTTCGAAGAAGGGCGGCAGGTGGCGGCAGGTGATGTAGCAGTACTTGTTGATGCTGGTCGCCAAGACGGCGCCGCCATGCTCGGCATACCAGGCCGGATAGTCTGTGCCGCCGCCGAAGAAGGACATGCGGAAAGGAGTACGGGTAATGATCATCTTGTTTATCGGCTGGAATAAGCCTGGTTGGCGTCGTCAATCGCCCAGGATCTTGCGCTGCAGCTTGATCCGGGTCATTTCCTGGAGATGCTGGACCACATCTCTACCGAACTTGCATTCCAGGCGGTTCGACGGCCAACAGTTCATCGCCCAGCTTCTGGTAGAGGGCGGCGCGGCTGCCGGGGTTGACGAGCACTACATCGATATTCTGGGCTTCTGGCACGTTGACACTCTCCTGAATGGCGCCTGCAATGCGATCAGCGAGACGGTTCGAGCGTGCATCGAACGGGCAAGGCAAGCAGACGATTTGCTATGCCAGCAGATGCTTGCAGGCAATGACAAACGGCAGTCTACATGCAATCCTCGTTTTTCTGTACCAAAACAATTTCCCAAAATAAACTACCGTCTTAGAGTGTCGAAAATCTGGTACAAATATTGCTAGCCTTTTAAGTCGTAAAAGCTGTTTATTTTGCAATAATTGGAGGGCGGACAAGAAAACCCTTGTCGCCGCGATCACAAACTCGCCGCCAGTTCCGCCCCTTCGCGGATTGCCCGCTTCGCATCCAGCTCGGCCGCCAGCGCGGCGCCGCCGATCTTGTGGAAGCGCGGTCCAGCCTTCGGCTCATCCGAAGGCATGAGCTCCGCCAGGCTCTCCTGGCCGGCGCAGATGACCACGTTGTCGACCTCCAGCAGCTTGCGTTCGCCGCCCACCGTGATGTGCAGGCCGGCGTCGTCGATGCGCTCGTACTGCACGCCCGCCATCATCGTCACGCCGTTGCGCACCAGGGTGGCGCGGTGCACCCAGCCCGAGGTCTTGCCGAGGCCCGCGCCCGGCCGCGTGGTCTTGCGCTGCAGGAGCCAGATGCTGCGCAGCGGCGTCGGCTTGCCGGCTTCGGCCAGGCCGCCCGGTGCGCCGACCTTGGGATCGATGCCCCACTCGCCCATCCATTTCGCCACCGGCAGCGGCAGCGCTTCGCGCGGGTCGTGCAGCAGGAACTCCGCGGTGTCGAAGCCGATGCCGCCGGCGCCGATGATCGCCACCCGCTTGCCCACCGCCGCGCCGCCGCGCAGCACGTCCAGGTAGGACAGCACCTTCGGATGATCGATGCCCTCGATGCGCGGCATGCGCACGCTGACGCCGGTGGCCACGATCACCTCGTCGTAGCCGGCGGCGACCAGTTCGTCGCGGGTGACACGCTGGCCGAGGCGCAGCCGCACGCCGGTCAGTTCCAGCTGGCGGCCGAAGTAGCGGATGGTCTCCGAAAACTCCTCCTTGCCGGGAATCCGCATCGCGACCTTGAACTGGCCGCCGATGCTGTCGCTCGCATCGAACAGGGTCACGTCGTGGCCGCGCCCGGCGGCGACGGTGGCCGCCGACAGCCCGGCCGGTCCGGCGCCGACCACGGCGATGCGGCGCTTGCGGGCGGCCGGGCGGTACACCAGTTCGGTCTCGTGGCAGGCGCGCGGATTCACCAGGCAGGTGGCGCGCTTGTTCGAGAAGGTGTGGTCGAGGCAGGCCTGGTTGCAGGCGATGCAGGTATTGATCTCGTCGCTGCGCCCGGACTCCGCCTTGTTGACCCAATCCGGATCGGCCAGGAAGGGACGCGCCATCGACACCAGGTCGGCGTCGCCGCGCGCCAGCAGGTTCTCGGCATCGAGCGGCATGTTGATGCGGTTCGATGCCACCACCGGAATGCCGACCTCCTTGCGCAGGCGCCCCGCCACCTCGGCGAAGGCCGCGCGCGGCACCGAGGTGACGATGGTGGGAATGCGCGCCTCGTGCCAGCCGTAGCCGGTATTCAGGATGGTCGCGCCGGCCTGCTCGAGGGCCTTGGCCACCGCCACGATCTCCTCCCAGGTATTGCCGCCCTCGACCAGGTCGAGCACCGAGTGCCGGTACATGATGATGAAATCGCGGCCGACGGCTTCGCGGATGCGGCGCACCACCTCGACCGGTAAACGCATGCGGTTCCCGATCGGCCCGCCCCAGCGGTCCTGGCGGCGGTTGGTGCGCGCGCACAGGAACTGGTTCAGCAGATAACCCTCGCTGCCCATCACTTCGACGCCGTCGTAGCCAGCCTGCCTGGCCAGCTTGGCGCAGCGGACATAGGCCCTGATCGTCGATTCGATCCCGCTTTCCGTCAGCGCGCGCGGGCGGAACGGCGAGATCGGCGACTTCTGCGGCGAGGCCGACACCACCAGCGGCTGGTAGCCGTAGCGGCCCGCGTGCAGGATCTGCAGCAGGATCTTGCCGCCCTCCTCGTGCACGGCGCGGGTGACGCGGCGGTGGTTCGGCACGTCGCCCAGGAAGTTGAGGGTGCCGCCGAAAGGCAGCAGCCAGCCCTGGCGGTTCGGCGAGATGCCGCCGGTGACGATCAGCCCGACCCCGCCACGCGCCCGCTCGCGGTAGAAGGCCGCCAGCTTGCCGTAGTGGTAGAAGCGGTCTTCGAGCCCGGTGTGCATCGAGCCCATGATGACGCGGTTCTTCAACGTGGTGAAGCCGAGATCGAGGGGGGCGAGGAGATGGGGGTAGGTGGTGATGGGGATGGGTGAGTTCATTCGGCCGGTCGATTAAGTTAACCGTCGTCCCCGCCTTCGCGGGAACGACGGTGCTCATTACACCGGCTTTTCCTAGACCCGTGTTTCTAAAGTGCTTCTAAACAAGCAGCTCAGACGGGATAACTCTCCGGCGAACGCAACTCCGCAAACTGCTCGATGCTGCCGATCCGCACCGTCACCGGATTCAGGCTGGCCTGCGGCGACATCGAGCGCCAGGCGAACTGCCATTCCTTCTCGATGGCCTCGGCCGGGGACTTGCTGAAGGCCAGGCCCAGGCGCGAGCGCACGCCGTATTCGACCGGGCCGTCGATGCCGGCCCAGTTGGGCAGCGTGCGCTGGACCGCGCGGTGCAGGCGCTCGCCGAATTCCTCGGTGTTGTGGATCACCAGGCAGGCGTCGGCCGGGCCGAGTATATCGAACAACTGCTTGTCCCAGACCTGGGAAAAGGACAGGGTCAGGAAACCGTTCGCCGGCAGCAGGCGGAACTGGCCGGCGCTGAGCGCCTGCTCCAGTTCGGTGCGCATGCCGTAGCGATGCAGGGTGGGGGGACGTTGGTAGTCGTGCATGAATGAAGCTTTCTATCGTGGAGGCTGCGGCGCGGTGTCGTGCAGGTGCATGCGCATGTAGCGGAAGGACAGGAACACCTCGCGCAGCAGGAAAATGAAACTGGCGATCAGGGCCACCATCGCCAGCACGAACATGCCGGCGATGTAGCGGTCGAGCGGCAGGTTGGCCGTATCGTCCAGGAACAGGAAAGAGATGATCACGCAGATCAGCAATCCGCAGGCGGTGCTGGCGGTCAGAGCGTAGTTGATCAGTTTCCAGCGCGCATACAGCACATCGAGCTCTTCATGGCACTCGGCACTGGGCGCCTTGCGCAGCTCCTCCTTGAGCACGCGGGCGCGGTCGATGATGCGCGCCAGGCGGTTCATCAGCACGGTCAGCTTGGTGGCCACGCCGGTGAGCAGGAACACGGGCGCGATGGCAAGCTGGATGACATGGCCGATATCTTGGGTCTGGATATTCATTCGTCGCAGGCCTCAGGATCCATCGCGTTCGAAGCGGCCGTGGCGCTTGAACTGCTCGGTGGCGGCGACCAGGGCGCGCGCGATGCCGTGCTCCAGCGCGCCGTGGCCGGCGTCCGCGATCATGCGCAGGCGCGAGCCGGGCCAGGCCTGGTGCAGGCGGTAGGCCGACAGCGGCGGGCAGATCACGTCGTAGCGGCCCTGCACGATCACGGCCGGCAGGTGGGCGATCCGGCCAAGGTCGCGGATCAGCTGGTCGTCCTCCAGGAAGGCGCCGTTCGCCATGTAGTGCGATTCGAGGCGGCCGACGCCGAGGTCGAGGGTGTCGGACGACGTCTCTTCTTCCTGCGGCAGCAGGAACACGCGGCGGCCCTCGAAACGGCTCCAGGCGCGCGCGGCCGGCCAGTACTGCTGGGGATCGTCGCACAGCAGGCGGCGGGTATAGGCCTTCAGCAGGTCGCCGCGTTCCTCGACCGGGATCGGGGCGACGAATTCGTCGTACAGCTCGGGATAGAACCACTGCACGCCGTACAGGAAGAACTCGATCTCGGCCGGCGTGCACAGGAAGATACCGCGCAGCACGAAGCCGAGGCAGCGCTCGGGGTGCGCCTGTCCGTAGGCCAGCGCCAGGGTCGAGCCCCAGGAGCCGCCGAACACCAGCCAGCGCTCGATGCCGAACAGTTCGCGCAGGCGTTCGATGTCCTCGATCAGCAGCTGGGTCGTGTTGTTGCGCCATTCGCCCAGCGGGGTCGACTTGCCGGCGCCGCGCTGGTCGAACAGGATCACGCGGTAGGCGGACGGGTCGAAGAAGCGCCGGTGCTGGGGCGACAGGCCGGCGCCGGGACCGCCGTGCAGGAAGATCACCGGGATCCCGTTCGGGTTGCCCACCTCCTCCCAGTAGATCGTATGGAGGTCGTCGACGGCCAGCATGCCGTGGCGGTTGGGCAGGATGGGCGGGAACAGCGACTGCGGAATGGCGGGCATGGGCATCTGGATTTATGAAGCGACAACCGATTGTAGCGCACCGCCCGGCCGTATCAACGGTCAGAAGAAGGTGTTCAGGGCCCCGCGCACCGCGTAATCGTCGTCCACGGCCAGCAGCAGCGGCCAGCGGTCGAAGGTCGTGCACGGATGCGAGATCCCGCAGCCGACCAGGTCGCCCACCGTCAGCGCCTCCCTGATCGGGTCGTTCTCCGGCAGGCGCAGATAGGCGTGCTGGTCGTTCATCTTGACGATCTCGCAGCCGGCCGGCAGCCCGCGCGGCGTGCCCGGTCCAGGCCGGTGGGTCCACAAGGGCACCGGCAGGCCGGCGTCGTGCGAGGCATCGCGCTTGCCCATGGTGAGGATGGCCAGGCCGGGCTCGGGACGCGACTGCACCACGCTCCAGATCTCCAGCGCCGGCCGCAGCCCTTCGCCGGGCACCACACCTTCGCGCCGGTCGAGCTTTTGCAGCTGGACCTGGTACATGCCGTGGTCGCTGGTCAGGTAACAGCCGCTGCGCAGCACCGGCCGCAGGGGCCGCGACAGGCCATGCAAGCCCTGGAAGCCGCGCGCGACCAGGTCGAAGAAGCCGGATCCGCCGGCCGTGACCAGGATTTCCGGGGCGCCGAACAGGCCTTCGTCGTCGGCTTCCAGCACCAGCGCACAGAGCTTGCCGACGAAGGCCTCAACTGCTTCCGGCTCGTCCAGCAAGCCTTCATAGCCTTCGAAGCCGGCCAGCAGCAGGCCCGGCGCATGTTCGATGGCGCGCGCCACCGTCATCGCCTCGTCCAGCGTGCGGCAGCCGGCACGTTTGCCGGACAGGCCGAGTTCGACCAGCACCGGCAGCGGCCGCGCCAGCGGATGGGCATCGACTTCTTCGGCCAGCCGCGCCACCCCGGCCAGCGAATCGGCCAGCACGAAGCATTCGAAGTCCGGATCGCCATGCATGAGCTGGAGTACGGCGCGCACGTCGCTGCGCGCCACCAGCTGGTTCGCCACCAGCACGCGCCGCACGCCGAAACGGTAAGCCACCTGCACCTGCACGGCATTGGCGAGCGTGATGCCCCAGGCGCCGTTGGCCAGCTGGGCGCCGAACAGCTGCGGGCTCATGGTGGTCTTGCCGTGCGGCGCCAGCTGCACCTTGTAGCGCTCGCAGAAGGCGCGCATCCAGTCCAGGTTGTGCCGGAGCGCCGAGGTCTTCAGCACCGCGACCGGGAAGCTGGTGTCGCCGTGCAGCACATTCCACCCCTGCGTTCGAATCGCGCCCTGGCGCAGCGGCGCCGTGATCGGCAAGCCTTTCACGCCGGGTTGCAGGATCTGTTCTTCAAGACTGGACAGCGCAAGGCCGCCGTGGGGCAAGGCATTCATGGATTCCTCTGAGCTTTCAATTCATCGTCCAGGTCGCGCTGCAGCAGGCCGGCGCTCGGCATGACGTCGCGCGCGCCAGGCGTATAGAAGACGCCGGTGGCGATGCCGTCCTGCTCGAGCTGGGGCAGCAGCTCGTCGACCAGTTCGTCCAGCGAGAAGGACTGCGGTTCGTAGCCGGTCCACTCGTAATCGGCGCATATTGTCGCAAATTCGCGGTCCGGCCACAGCGGAAACACCAGGCTGCCGTCTTCCTTCTTCGCCAGCGCCCAGCCGTTGCGGTACAGGCTCCATACGGTGCCGGTCTGCGCCACGCGCCTGATGAAGTATTCGTAACGCTGCGGACCGGACAGCATCACCGTTTCCTGCACCTGCCTGGTATCGATTGCCATGCTTGCCGCCTCTCGTGTGGTCGATGGGTCGAGGATACGATAGCGGGCGCCGGCATGGCGCCCGGTCCCGCAGTTTCTCAGTCCTCTTCCAGCAGCTGCTGCAGGCGGCGCGGATAGTGGTTCAGGAAATCGCGCGTGACCGCGTAGTGCTCGGTGTCTTCATAGTCGACGTGGCTGATGCCGCACTCGTCGAACAGCAGGATCCTGGCGCGCGGATAGGCCAGCAGGATGGGTGAATGGGTGGCGATGAGGAACTGGGCGCCCTGCTTCACCAGCTTGTCGATGACGGCCAGCGCGGCCAGCTGGCGGTTCGGCGACAGCGCGGCTTCCGGTTCGTCCAGCAGGTAGAGGCCGTCGCCGCTGAAACCCTGCAGCACGCGCATGAAGGCTTCGCCGTGGGAATTCAGGTGCAGCGACGGCTCGCCGTTCGGGGAAGGACCGAGGCTGTCCAGGTAAGTAAACACATTGAACAGGCTTTCGGCGCGCAGGAAATAAGAAAAACGCGGCTGCCGGAAGCCCTTGGCGATGCGCAGGTGGCGGTGCAGCGGCGACACCGCCTGCTGCTCGCGGTGCACGTTGCGCGTGCCGCCCTCGGCCGGCAAGCCCAGTCCCACCGCGATCGCTTCCAGCACGGTCGACTTGCCGGCGCCGTTCTCGCCGACGAAGAAGGTGACGTCGGGATGCGGCTCCAGTACGCCGAGTTCGCGCACGGCGGGAATCGAGAAGGGATAGCGCTCGGGATCGATCTCGACGGCGGGATCGATGCTCACCGAACGCAGATAGGGCTTGGCGGCAATAGACATGTTGGCCTTCCGGTAACGTGGATAACAAAACACCGCCCGCAGGCGGTGTTTTACACGCGACGAGGCGCAGCTTACTGCATGTGCTGGCCGCCGTTGATGGCGATGTTGGCGCCGGTCACGAAGGCGGCATCGTCCGAGGCCAGGAAGGCGACCAGGCCGGCCACTTCTTCCGGCTTGCCCAGGCGGCCCATCGGGATCTGCGGCAGGATCTTCGATTCCAGCACCTCGGACGGGATGTCCATCACCATCTTGGTGCCGATATAGCCCGGCGAGATGGTGTTCACGGTCACGCCTTTTCTCGCCACTTCCAGCGCCAGGGCCTTGGTGAAGCCATGGATGCCGGCCTTGGCCGCCGAGTAGTTGGTCTGTCCGAACGCGCCTTTCGAGCCATTGACGGACGAGATGTTAATGATCCGGCCCCAGCCGCGCTCGACCATGCCGTCGGCCACCGGCTTGGTCATGTTGAACACGGAATCCAGGTTGGTCTTGATCACCGCATCCCAGTTGACCTTGTCCATCTTCTTGAAGGTCATGTCGCGGGTAATGCCGGCGTTGTTGACCAGCACATCGACCGGACCGATTTCCTGGCCCACCTTGTTCACGCAGGCCTGGGCCGAATCGTAGTCGGCCACGTCGCATTCATAGGCCTTGAAGTTGTGGCCCTGTTCGCGCATGGCTGCAAGCCAGCCTTCGGCTTTCTGGCTGCCGGGGGAGTACGTGGTCACGACCGTATAACCGAGTGCGGCCAGTTTGATGCAGATTGCTTCGCCCAAGCCACCCATGCCGCCGGTCACTAATGCCACTCTAGCCATTGTTTTCTCCTAGTTTTACGAACCTGTCGGAACCGCTTGTTATTCCCTGCTTTGCCGCCCTGCTCAGCGCTCGACCGCCAGCGCCACGCCCATGCCGCCACCGATGCACAGGCTGGCCAGCCCTTTCTTGGCATCGCGGCGTACCATTTCGTGCAACAGGGTCACCAGCACGCGGGCGCCCGAGGCGCCGATCGGGTGGCCCAGCGCGATCGCGCCGCCGTTGACGTTGATCTTCGAGGTATCCCAGCCCATCTGCTTGTTGACGGCGACGGCCTGGGCGGCGAAGGCTTCGTTGATCTCCATCAGGTCGACGTCTTCGTGGGTCCAGCCGGCCTTTTCCAGGCAGGCGCGCGCGGCAGGCACCGGGCCCATGCCCATGATGGTCGGGTCCAGGCCCGACAGCGAGTAGGCCTTGATGCGGGCGATCGGGGTCAGGCCCAGCTCTTTCGCCTTGGAGGCCGACATCAGGATCACGGCGGCGGCGCCGTCGTTCAGGCCGGAAGCATTGCCGGCGGTGACGGAACCTTCCTTGTTGAAGGCCGGGCGCAGGCTGGCCAGGCCTTCCAGGGTGGCGCCATGCTTCGGATACTCGTCGGTATCGAAGACCGTGGTGCCCTTCTTGGAAGCGATCTCGACCGGGATGATCTCGTCCTTGAACTTGCCGGCCTTCATGGCGGCTTCGGCCTTGTTCTGCGACTGCAGCGCGAATTCGTCCTGCTCGGCGCGCGAGATCTCGAATTTACGGGCGACGTTCTCGGCGGTCACGCCCATGTGGTACTGGTTGTAGGCATCCCACAGGCCGTCGACGATCATGGTGTCGGTCATCTTGACGTCGCCCATGCGGAAGCCTTCGCGCGAACCGTTCAGCACGTGCGGCGAGGCGCTCATGTTTTCCTGGCCGCCGGCGATGACGATCTCGGCGTCGCCGCACTTGATGGCCTGGGCCGCCAGGTGGACCGCGCGCAAGCCGCTGCCGCAGACCACGTTCAGGGTCGAGGCCGGGACGCTGTCCGGCAGGCCGGCCTTGATGGTGGCCTGGCGCGCCGGGTTCTGGCCGACGCCGGCGGTCAGCACCTGACCCATGATGACTTCGCTGACCGAGGCCGGATCGATCCCGGTCCTGGCCATCAACTGCTTGATCACCTGCGCGCCCAGTTCGGTGGCAGGGATCTTCGAGAGAGTACCGCCGAATTTACCGATGGCGGTGCGGCCTGCGGCCACGATGACGACGTCTTCCATAACTTGCTCCCTTGAGTGGACGTTTAGCTGAAAGCCAACAATTTTAGATTTCTACCTAATAGCGAGTTTAAGCAAAATCAATCTTATCAGTTTATTTATGACGAAGAGACGACGTCTCACTGAATTGTGGTATTGCAGAGCATCTTTTATTGTTCAGTTTTTTATCTATGGAAATACCTATTGCTGTTAATAACGATCCATCCTAAACCCTTTACCTTTCAAGGAAATTTCACAGTAGAATGCTCGGGCTAGTGCCAACCAGAACGTTTTATGTCCAAGAGCCCGAGTTCCCTGCCTATCGAAATAAAGATTTCCACGGTCGTGGCCATTTCGACCATTCTGCATTCGGCCGATCCGATCGCGATCGATGCCGCACTCAAGCAGATGACCGGTGGGGTGTCGGATTTTTTCGAAGATGAATTTGCCGTCATCGACGTCGCCGGCATCGCCGACGATGCCGCCCAGGTCGACTGGCCGGCGCTGGTGGCGCTGCTGAAGCATTACCGCCTGAACGCGGTCGCGGTACGCGGCGCGCCGGCCGCGCTGCACGAAGCGATCCGCAGCCACGGCCTGTTCCTGGACGACGGTTCCAGCGGCCTCAAGGCAAGCGAGGCGCGCGCCCCCGTCGCACGCGAGGAAAGCCCGGCCGCGCCGGCGCCCGCCGCGCCGGCCCCAGCGCCGGCCCCGGCGGCGCCGGTCCAGGCCATGGTCGTCGACACCCCGGTGCGCGCCGGCCAGCGCATCTATGCGCGCGGTACCGACCTGATCGTCACCGCGGTGGTGAACAACGGCGCCGAAATCATCGCCGACGGCAGCATCCACGTGTATGCGCCGCTGCACGGCCGCGCCCTGGCCGGCGCCTCGGGCAATGCCGATGCGCGCATCTTCGGCCTGTCGATGCAGCCGGAACTGGTGTCGATCGCCGGCGTTTACCGCACTTTCGACGAAGGTTTTCCAAGCGAACTGTCGCGCCAGCCGGCACAAATCCGTTTGGTTGGCGACCGGATCGATATATCATCGCTGGGCTCGGCGACTCGCGCCTGAGCTTCCAGCACTGACCAGATACTGAATAGGACTGATATTTTTCATGGCAAGAATTATCGTTGTAACGTCCGGTAAGGGCGGCGTGGGCAAGACCACTTCGAGCGCGAGCTTTGCGACCGGCCTGGCGCTGCGCGGCCACAAGACCGCCGTCATCGACTTCGACGTCGGCCTGCGTAACCTCGACCTGATCATGGGCTGCGAACGCCGCGTGGTGTACGACCTGATCAACGTCGTGAACAAGGAAGCGACGCTGACCCAGGCGCTGATCAAGGACAAGCACTGCGAAAACCTGTTCATCCTGCCGGCCTCCCAGACCCGCGACAAGGACGCCCTGACCGAAGACGGCGTCGAGCGCGTGCTGAACGACCTGGTCAAGATGGACTTCGAATTCATCGTCTGCGACTCGCCGGCCGGCATCGAGCACGGCGCGCTGATGGCCCTGACCTTCGCCGACGAAGCGGTCATCGTCACCAATCCGGAAGTGTCGTCGGTGCGCGACTCCGACCGCATCCTCGGCATCCTGCAGGCCAAGTCGCGCCGCGCCCAGAGCGGCGGCGAACCGGTCAAGGAACACCTCTTGATCACCCGTTATTCGCCGCGCCGCGTGGAAAACGATGAAATGCTGTCCTACGAGGACGTGCAGGAAATCCTGCGCATCCCGATGATCGGCATCATTCCGGAATCGGAAGCGGTGCTGCATGCCTCGAACCAGGGCAACCCGGCCATCCATTTCAAGGAAACCGACGTGGCCCAGGCCTACCAGGACGTGGTCGGACGCTTCCTCGGCGAGGAAATCCCGCTGCGCTTCACCAACTACGACAAGCCGGGCTTCCTGCAGCGTCTGTTTGGAGCAAAGTGATATGCCTCTGCTTTCATTCCTGTTTCCCCAGAAGCAGAAAAGTGCGGGTGCGGCCAAGGAAAGGCTGCAGATCATCATCGCCCGCGAACGCGGCGGCCGCAGCGGCCCGGACTTCCTGCCGGCCCTGCACCGCGAACTGATCGAAGTGATCTCGAAGTACACCAAGGTCAACGCGGACGACATCAAGATCTCGCTGGACCGCCAGGGCAACCTCGAAGTCCTCGACGTCAACGTCGTCCTGCCGGACGCCTGAGCATCCCGGCAAGGGGCGGCCGCGGGGTTCAGCCCTGGGCCGGCTGCTCCTGGTCCAATACGGCTTTCCCCACCTCCTGCGCCACCCTGGCGCAGGCTTCCACGTGCTGGTAACCCATCTGCCGGAACAGCGCGAAGCCGATCGCCGCGGAGGCCAGCTGCCCCGCCAGCGGCACGATCCTGGCGGCCGACTTGGCCGCCAGCTTGGCACCCGACTTCCGTAACAGCTTCAGCACCAGCTCCCTGGTGACGATCTTGCCCACCAGCGTGCCGCCCAGCGCCGCCATCGCCTGGTAGGCCGCGACCCGCATGTGCGGCTGCAGCGCCTCGATCTGCTGCGGCGTCAGGCCGAAGTCCTTGTTGATGTCCTCGACCATGGAAGCGAAGCTGGCCAGGTCCGACACCATGTCCACGCCCGGGATCGGCACCGCCGAGATGCCGGCGGAGATCGCCGCGCGCTTGCGCACCAGGGCCCGGCAGCGCTCGCGCACGCGCCCGAGGTCGTCGCCGCTCAGCGGCAGCAAGCTTACCGCGCTGCTGCTTTGTGAATTTTTCGTGAAGATCTTTTTGAACATCGCATTCCCCGGTTTGCTTTCGTAAGCACAGTGTAGCCGCCTGCGCCTTGGCCCACTGTTACGGCCGTGACGTTATTCCCCAACGAAAATGTAAATTTATCTGAAGCATGTGTAGATTTAGTTTTAAAAAGTCTGTTATATTCGGAAATAAGTTGTAGGAGTGTTCCTACAGTAATATTGCACATAGTCCCACCCCCGCCGAGACCGCTTCATCATGAGAATTGCAGTACTGGATAACGATACTTCCCAGGCGGAACTGATCTGCCAGGTCCTCACAGGTGCTGGACATCAATGCCAGCCCTTCGATAGCGGTAAGGAGTTGCTGGGGCAGCTGCGCAAGGACAGCACCGACCTGCTGATCCTCGACTGGCAGGTGAACGACGTACCGGGCGCGGAACTGCTGCGCCGCGCCAAGGAAAAAATGGCGCCGAACACCCCGACCATGTTCCTGGCCGGCAGCGCTTCCGAAGACGACATCGTGTCCGGCGTCACCGCCGGCGCCGATGACTACCTGGTCAAGCCGCTGCGCCGCGGCGAGCTGGTGGCGCGGGTGCAGGCCCTGCTGCGCCGTGCGTATCCGTCGCAGAACGGCGCCGAACAGCTGCAGTTCGGCCCCTATACCTTCGAAACCCGTCCGGGCCGCCTGACCATGGGCGGCGAACAGATCGACGTCACGCACAAGGAATTCAACCTGGCGCTGCTGTTCTTCCGCAACCTCGGCCGTCCGCTGTCGCGCGCCTACATCCACGAGTCGATCTGGGTGCGCGAAACCGCCGTGCCTTCGCGCACCATGGACACCCACGTTTCGCGTGTACGCAACAAGCTGCGCCTGCGTCCGGAGAACGGTTTCCGCCTGGTGCCGGTGTACAGCTACGGCTATCGGCTGGAGAAATTGGGCGCCTGAAGCACTGCCGTGAAACCCTGACGCCATCAGGGTATAATGAGCGCGCTGCCCATTTTTTGACCACCCATGCAACTGCTCGCCGTCGGCCTGAATCACACCACCGCACCGGTCTCGCTGCGCGAGCAACTGGCGTTGGCGCCCGAGCATCTGGGCGATGCGGTGTCGGCGGCGCGCAACTGGTTTGCCCGTCTGGATCCGCAACCGAGCAGCCACGGCGAACACGAAGCGGCCCTGCTCTCGACCTGCAACCGCACCGAGATGTATGCCGCCAGCGATGCGCCGGAGCCGCTCGACGCCTCCGCCCATTTCCTGGCCGACTACCACCGCCTGAATTTTTCCGAACTGCGTCCGCACCTGTACATGCTGCCCCAGCATGACGCCGTGCGCCACGCCTTCCGCGTCGCTTCCGGCCTGGATTCGATGGTGCTGGGCGAGGCCCAGATCCTGGGCCAGATGAAGGACGCGGTGCGCGTCGCCGACGAAGCCGGCGGCCTGGGCACCTATCTGCACCAGCTGTTCCAGCGCAGCTTCGCGGTGGCCAAGGAAGTGCGCAGCACCACCGAGATCGGCGCCCACAGCGTGTCGATGGCCGCCGCCGCGGTGCGCCTGTCGGAACGCATTTTCGATTCGGTCAGCAGCCAGAACGTGCTGTTCATCGGCGCCGGCGAGATGATCGAGCTGTGCGCCACCCACTTCGCGGCCCACAACCCGAAATCGATCACGATCGCCAACCGCACCCTGGAGCGCGGCGAAAGCCTGGCATCCCGCTTTTCCGGCCGCGCGATCCGCCTGGCCGACCTGCCCGAACTGCTGCCGCAATTCGACATCGTGATCTCCTCGACGGCCTCGACCCTGCCGCTGATCGGCAAGGGCCTGGTGGAACGCGCGATCAAGGCGCGCCGCCACCGTCCGATGTTCATGGTCGACCTGGCGGTCCCGCGCGACATCGAGCCCGAAGTCGGCAAGCTCGACGACGTGTTCCTGTACACCGTCGACGACCTCGCCGACGTGGTGCGCACCGGCGTCGAACACCGCCAGGCGGCGGTGGCCCAGGCCGAAGCCATCATCGAGAGCCGCGTGCAATCCTTCATGCACTGGATCGGCGACCGCGCCGTGGTGCCGGTGATCCGCGACCTGCACGAATCCAGCGA
The DNA here is from genome assembly GCF_056399665.1 of Massilia sp. 01N410. Taxonomy (NCBI): domain Bacteria; kingdom Pseudomonadati; phylum Pseudomonadota; class Betaproteobacteria; order Burkholderiales; family Oxalobacteraceae; genus Massilia; species Massilia sp. 01N410. Next base: position 28,492 of record NZ_JBFTRV010000024.1, read on the forward strand.
AAGCCTGCGCCTGGCCGAACTCGAACGCGCCCGCAAGCTGCTGGCCAAGGGCGAGGACATCGACGCCGTGCTGGACGCGCTGTCGAAGGGCCTCACCGCCAAATTCCTGCACGGCCCGCAACAGGCCCTGCACCGTGCCCAGGGCGACGAACGCGCGCGCCTGGCCGCCCTGCTGCCCCAGCTGTTCCGCGGCCGCCGTTAGCGGCCCGCTTCCCTCCGGGCACGGCTTTTTTCCGGCCGTGTCGTGTATGCTGCCGCCCTCCGGCATCTCCCTCATCCCTATCTGGTTAAAACGTTATGAAACCATCCATGCTGTTCAAGCTGGACCAACTGGCCAACCGCCTTGTCGAACTGGACGAACTGCTGGCGCTTGAGGCCGCCACCGCGAACATGGACAGCTTCCGCAAGATGAGCCGCGAGCACGCCGAACTCGGCCCGCTGGTAGCCGTCTACCACCAGTACCAGACGGCCCAGGGCGACATCGTCGCGGCCCAGGAGATGCTGGCGGATCCGGACATGAAAGAGTTCGCCCAGGACGAGATCGAGGCCGCCAGGAATCGCCTGGCCGAGCTGGACCTGGAACTGCAGAAGATGCTGCTGCCGAAGGACGAGAACGACGAGCGCAACATCTTCCTCGAGATCCGCGCCGGCACCGGCGGCGACGAGTCGGCGCTGTTCGCCGGCGACCTGCTGCGCATGTACACCCGCTACGCCGAACGCAACCGCTGGCAGGTCGAGGTGGTGTCGGAATCGCCGTCGGACCTGGGCGGCTACCGTGAAGTCATCGTGCGCATCATCGGCAACGGCGTGTATTCGAAGCTGAAATTCGAGTCCGGCGGCCACCGCGTGCAGCGCGTGCCGGCCACCGAGACCCAGGGCCGCATCCACACCTCGGCCTGCACCGTCGCCGTGATGCCGGAGGCGGACGAGGTCGAGGACGTGCAGATCAACCCGGCCGACCTGCGCATCGACACCTACCGCGCCTCGGGCGCCGGCGGCCAGCACATCAACAAGACCGATTCCGCGGTGCGCCTCACCCACCTGCCGACCGGGATCGTGGTCGAGTGCCAGGACGACCGCAGCCAGCACAAGAACAAGGCACAGGCGATGAAGGTGCTGGCGGCGCGCATCAAGGACGTGCAGCTGCGCGAGCAGCAGAGCAAGGAAGCGGCAACCCGTAAAAGCCTGATCGGCTCGGGCGACCGCAGCGAACGCATCCGCACCTACAACTTCCCGCAAGGCCGCCTGACCGACCACCGCATCAACCTGACCCTGTATAAGCTGGACATGATCATGGACGGCGACCTGGCGGAACTCGTCGGCGCCCTGCAAGCCGAACACCAGGCCGAACTGCTGGCCGCCCTCGGCGATTGAAACCTTTTGGTTCAGGCCCGATTAAGTCGGTTCATGCGAAAATCGCAAGATTCGTCATCACAGGAAGACCCTATGCCCACGTCCCGCAACGCCCTGCTCCTGATCGCCGCCGTCAGTATCGCGCTGGTCGGCGCCGCCCTTTATCTTCAGCACGTGAAGGACATGCTGCCCTGCCCGCTGTGCGTGATCCAGCGCTACCTGTTCCTGGGCATCGCGGTCTTCAGCCTGATCGGCGCCTTCGCCAACAAGATCAAGGCCCTGGGTACGTTGGCCCTGCTGTGCGCGCTGGGTGGCCTGGGCGTGGTGGGCAAGCACCTGTACGTGCTGGCGCACCCCGGCTTCTCCTGCGGGATCGACCCGATGGAGACGGTGCTGAACAAGATTCCGACCGCCACCCTGCTGCCCTGGCTGTTCCGCGCCGACGGTCTGTGCGAAGCGGCCCAGGACACGGTGCTGGGCCTGAACGTGCCTCAGTGGTCGGCCGTCTGGTTCGCGATCCTGACCCTGGCGCTGATCTGGGTGCTGGTGCGCCGCGCACGCTGATGCTCATCGCAGCATGATTATCCAGCCCGGCACCCCCATCGGCGCCCTGCAGGCCGCGCTGCCGCTCGATCCGCTGGAAAACCGCATCCTGCTGTGCCACGCGACCGGCTTGAGCCGCGTGCAGCTGATCACCCGCGGCGACCAGCCCCTCGGCGAAGACGAGGCCGCGCGCCTGCAGGAGTTGCTGCGGCGCCGCCTGGCCGGCGAGCCGATCGCCTACATCGTCGGCAAGCGCGAATTCTTCGGCCTCGACTTCGAGGTCAGCGAGGCGGTGCTGATCCCGCGGCCGGACACGGAACTGATCGTGGAACTCGCCATCGAGCGCCTGCCGCAGCGGGGACGCCTGCTCGACATGGGCACCGGCAGCGGCGCGATCGCCGTCTCCGTCGCCCACGCCCGTCCGGATGCCGCGGTGACCGCGCTGGACGTCAGCGAAGCGGCGCTGGCCGTGGCGCGCCGCAATGCGGCCAAGAATGCGGCAAATAATGCGGTAAATAAGCGGACCGGCGTGCGCTTCCTGCACAGCGACTGGTTCGGCGCCCTCGATGCCGGCGAAAGCTTCGAGCTGATCGCCTCGAATCCGCCGTATATCGCGGCCGGCGACGAACACCTGTCCCAGGGCGACCTGCGCTTCGAACCCGCCGGCGCCCTGACCGACCACGCGGACGGCCTGTCGGCCCTGCGCACCATCATCCAGGGCAGCCCGGCCCACCTGGTTGCGGGCGGCTGGCTGCTGATGGAACACGGCTACGACCAGGCGGCGAGCGTGCGCGCCCTGCTGGACGCCGGCGGCTACCGCGAGGTGCAGAGCTGGCGCGACCTGGCCGGCATCGAGCGCGTCACCGGCGGCCGGCGGCCCGGCTGAGCCCCCGAACCCAGCCCGGCGCGGCCCGCCGGCCCCGTTTGTTACAATGGCCGGCCCACTTCCCGGAGCTTGCGATGCCTCGACTGCCCGCGCCCCGGCTGTTCGCGGCCCGGCTGACCTTTCCCCTGTTCGCTGCAACCCTGCTGGCCGCCACGGTCCTGCTGGCGCCGCCGCGCGCGCTGGCGGCCGACAATCCCAAGGAGCAGACGCCCAAGGAACAGGCGCGCGCCCTGTTCGAGCGCGACTGGCAATGGCGGCTGAAGAACCAGCCGGAATTCGCCACCTCGGTCGGCGACCACCGCTATGACGCCCAGCTGAGCGATACCTCGCTGGCCGGCAACGCCAAGGTGCTGGCGCACGAGCTGCGCATGCTGGAGCTGGCGCGCCAGCTCGACCGCGGCCAGCTGAACGGCCAGGACCTGCTGTCGCTCGACCTGTTCGCCGCCGACCAGGAAAGGCGGCTGGCCCGGGCCGGCTTCGTCACCTTCGACCCGCAGCCGATCACGACGCGCGACGGCATCCACATCCGCCTGCCGCAACTGGCCGCGCAGATGCCGTTCGTGAGCGAAGACGACTACCGCAACTATATCGCGCGCCTGAACGCCGTGCCGCGCCACATCGAAGGCATCATCGAACAGATGCGCGAAGGGATGCGCACCGGCTGGACCGCGCCGAAAGTCGTGATGGCCGGCCTGCCGGCCCAGCTGCGCGCGCTGCGCGAACACCTGGGCGACGGCGCCCTGTCCGAACCCTTCCGCCGCCTGCCGGCCACCATCCCCCAGGAAGCGCGCGAAAAACTGGCGCTCGACGGCCAGGCCGCCGTCGCCGCCCTGGCGCCCAGCCTGCAGCAGCTCGAGGACTTCGTGCGCAACGTCTACCTGCCGGCCGCGCGGGCGACGATTTCCGCCTCCAGCCTGCCCGGCGGCCCGGCCTGGTACGTCTTCCTGGTCAAGAGCGCCACCACCACCGACCTGACCCCGGCCGAGATCCACGCGCTGGGCGTGAAGGAAGTGGCGCGCATCCGCACCGAGATCGCGGCGCTGGTGCCGCGCACCGGCTTTCGCGGCAACCTGAACCAGTTCATCGCTTTCGCGCACAACGATCCGCGCCTGTTCTTCAGCGACACCGATGCGCTGCTGAACCGCTACCGGCGCACCATCGCGCGCGCCTACAGCCGCATGCCGCAGCTGTTCAATGCGATCCCGTCCGACGAACTGGCGGTCAAGCCGGTGCAGGCGCTGGGCGCCGAGACCCAGGGCGCGGCCTATTACGAAGCCGGCAGCCCGGACCGGATGGCGGCGCTGGTGGTGAACACCTCGCGCCTGAACACGCGGCCGATGTGGGAGATCGAGACCCTCACCCTGCACGAAGCCGTACCCGGCCACCACCTGCAGGTGGCGCGCGCCCAGAACAACAGCGAGCTGCCGGCCTTCAGGCGCTACGGCTGGTATGGGGGCTATGGCGAAGGCTGGGCCCAGTACGCGGAAAGCCTGGGACCGGAACTGGGCCTGCTGCGCGATCCTTTCTCGCGCTTCGGCTACCTGGCCGACGAGCTGCTGCGCGCCGCCCGCCTGGTGGCCGATACCGGCATCCACGCGATGGGCTGGAGCCGCCAGCAGGCGCTCGACTACCTGAACGCCAACACCGCCAATCCGCCCTCGGACAACGAAGTCGAGGTCGACCGCTACATCGCCCATCCGGGCGAAGCGCTGGGCTACAAGCTCGGCCAGCTGCGCATCGCCTCGCTGCGGCTGGAGGCCCAGACCGCGCTCGGCGAGCGCTTCGACCTGCGTGCCTTCCACGACGCGGTGCTGGAAAACGGCGCCCTGCCGCTGGGCGTGCTGGAGCGCCAGCTCAGGCGCTGGATCGCCGCCCAGCGCGCGGCGCCGCAGCAAGCCGCGCCGGCGCCGGCCGCGCCGGGAGCACCCTCGGCCGCACCCGCGGCGACACCCCCGGCAGCGCCTCCGGCCCCCCCGCCAGCCGCCGCTCCGGCCAAGCCCAGCGACACATTTCAGTAATAAAAACACCACATACTGCGGAATTGGGGGGTGCCCGGCGCGCTTGGCATTTTTCGGTTAATCTCTGCACCTCATCTGCAGTATAAGAAAGGAAACACCGTGTCGAATCAACTAACACGCCGCCTGGCCCTGCTGGACGACGATGCCCACCGCGGCCTGCTGTTGCAGGGCCTGCGCGGCATCGAGCGCGAAACCCTGCGCGTCGACAGCCGGGGCCATCTGGCACGCACGCCTCATCCGGTGCAACTCGGCTCGGCCCTGACGAATCCGCAGATCACCACCGATTACGCCGAAACCCTGCTCGAATTCATCACCCCGGCCGAGCACGACATCGGCCTGGCGATCAACCGCCTGGACGCCATCCACCGCTACGCCTACAGCAAGCTGGGCGACGAGATGCTGTGGAGCCAGTCGATGCCCTGCGACCTGCCGCCCGAGGAAGAGATCGAGATCGCCTGGTACGGCACCTCGAACATCGGCATGCTCAAGCACGTCTACCGCCGCGGCCTGGCGCTGCGCTACGGTAAGGCCATGCAATGCATCGCCGGCATCCACTACAACTACTCGCTGCCGGAACAGCTGTGGACCCTGATCGCCCAGAGTGAGGGCATCATGGAAGAGCGCCGCCATGCGCTGCGCGACTTCCAGTCCGAGAGCTATATTGCGACGATCCGCAACTTCCGCCGCTACAGCTGGCTGCTGATGTACCTGTTCGGCGCCTCGCCGGCGCTGGCCAAGGGCTTCCTGCGCGGCCGTCCGCACCAGCTCGAAACGCTGTCCGACGACACCCTGTACCTGCCGTACGCGACCAGCCTGCGCATGAGCGACCTGGGCTACCAGAACGACGCCCAGTCCGGCCTGCGCCCGCACGAGAACAGCCTGGAAAGCTACGTCACTTCGCTGATGGACGCGGTCAACCGCCCCTACCCGCCCTACGCCGAGATCGGCACCAAGAAGGATGGCGAATGGGTGCAGTTGTCGACCAATATCCTGCAGATCGAGAACGAATACTATTCGACGATCCGTCCGAAGCGCGTGATCCGCACCGGCGAGCGCCCGGTACAGGCGCTGTGCAACCGCGGCGTGCAGTACATCGAAGTGCGCTGCCTGGACGTCGATCCCTTCGAGCCGGTCGGCATCGCGCTGGAAACCGGCCGCTTCCTGGACGCCTTCCTGCTGTTCTGCGCGCTCGAGGAAAGCCCGAAGATCAATGCGATGGAAGGACAGGTCCACGCGCGCAACTTCGCCCGCACCGTGAAGGAAGGCCGCCGCCCGGGCCTGACCCTGACCCGCGACGACCAGGAAATCTCGCTGCAGGACTGGGCGCTGGAGCTGATCGAGCGCATCCGCCCGCTGTCCGAACTGCTGGACAACGAGCACAATTACAAGGGCGCCCACCTCGATTCGCTCGAAGCCCAGAAGGCCAAGGTGCTGAACCCGGCGCTGACGCCCTCGCACAAGGTGCTGGAAGCGGTGCGCGAACTCGGCTCCTTCGCCAGATTCGGCCTGCAGCAGAGCGAACTGCACGCCCAGGCCTTCCGCCTTGAGCCGCTGATGCCGGCCGAGGTGGCCGTGTTCGACGAGATGGCGCAGGCTTCGCTGGACGAGCAGCGCCAGATCGAGCAGGTCGATACCGGCAGCTTCGATGATTTTGTTGCTGCTTATAACAGCAGTACACTGTGCTGTAATAGCTGACGCAATGCCGTCGTTGCCGGCCAATCCCCGAAACACAAATTAAAGGCGGCCTGGGCCAGATCGTCACGCCGCACGGGGTGCCGCTGGTGTCGCTGGAGCGGGTGCACACGCCGCGCTACCTGCACTTCCTGCGCAGCGCCTGGAGCGAGTGGCTGCACCTCGATCCGCGCAATGCCGAGCGCGACGCCCTGCCCTCGGTATGGCCGATCCGCACCCTGCGCCACGACGTCGAGCCGGACAGTTTCGCGGCCCGCCTCGGCCTCTACTCGATGGATGCAAACACCCCGCTCACCGCCGGCACCTGGGTCGCGGCCAAGACCGGCGCCGATTGCGCCGTCAACGCGGCCCACGCGCTGCGCCTCGGCGAGCACGGCAGCTTTGCGCTGACCCGTCCGCCCGGCCACCATGCGGGCGCCGATTTTTTCGGCGGCTACTGCTTCCTGAACAATGCCGCGCTGGCGGCCCAGCACCTGCTGGACGACGGCCTGCAGCGCGTCGCCATCCTCGACCTCGACTACCACCACGGCAACGGCACCCAGAGCATCTTCTACCGCCGCAAGGACGTGCTGTTCGCCTCGATCCACGCCGATCCGCGCCAGGACTATCCCTACTACCTCGGCCACGCCGACGAGCTGGGGGAGGCGGAAGGCCTGGGCTACAACATGAACCTGCCGCTGCCGCGCGGCGCCGGCGCCGCCCAATGGTTCGCGGCGCTGGAGTCGGCCTGCCTGAAAATGTCGATGTTCGCGCCGCAGGCGCTGGTGGTGTCGCTGGGCGTCGACGGCTTCGGCGCTGATCCGCGCTCGCACTTCGCCCTCGGCAGTGCCGATTTTCTGCGCATCGGCGAGCGCATCGGCTATCTCGGCCTGCCCACCGTGTTCGTGTTCGAAGGCGGTTCCGTCGTGCCCGAGCTCGGCATCAACGTGGTCAACGTCCTCGAAGGCTTCGAGACCGCGGCCTGAATTCCAAACAATTGTTCATCCAGACAAACAAATGATTACTTGGCAATGGAGCGGCTTCGACGGCCTGACGGTCGCGCAGCTGTATGCAATGCTGGCGCTGCGCCAGGAAGTGTTCGTGCTCGAGCAGTCCTGCCTGTACCCGGACATCGACGGCCTCGACCCAGGCGCCCATCACCTGCTCGGCTGGCGCGATGCCGGCGGCAAGCCGGAACTGGTGGCCCACCTGCGCTGCCTGGCGCCGGGCGCAAAGTATGAGGAGATGTCGATCGGCCGTGTGGTCACCAGCCCGGCTGCGCGCGGCGGCGGCCTCGGTGGCGAGCTGGTGACGCAGGGCATCGCGCTGGCGCGGCAGCTGCATCCGGGCCACGCGATCCGCATCGGCGCCCAGGCCCACCTGGAGCGCTTTTATGCCGGCTTCGGCTTCGTCACCGTCTCCGAACCGTATGACGAAGACGGCATCGCGCACATCGACATGCTGCTGGCCGCAGCCTGAGGCCGGCTACTTGAGGTGGCCCGACTTGGCCGGGTCCGGCATCAGGAAGGCGACCACGCAGGCAATCGCGCACATGATGCTGACGTACCAGTAGAAATACGGCTCGTGGCCGGCCTGCTTGAACCACAGGGCCACGAATTCGGCCGAGCCGCCAAAGATGGCGTTGGCGATCGCATACGACAGGCCGACGCCGAGCGCGCGCACCTCCACCGGGAACATCTCCGCCTTGACCAGTCCCGAGATCGAGGTGTACAGGCTGACGATCGCCAGCGCGCAGAGGATCAGGACCCCGGCCATCAGCGGGCTGCCGACGCCGCGCAGTCCGAACATGATGGGCGCGGTGAAGATCGTGGCCAGGCCGCCGAAGGCGATCATCGAGGTTTTCCGGCCGATGCGGTCCGACAGCGCGCCGAACAATGGCTGCATCAGCATGTAGATCAGCAGGCAGACCGTCATCACGCGGCTGGCCGTGAGGGTAGTCATGCCGACCGTGTTGACCAGGTACTTCTGCATGTAGGTGGTGAAAGCGTAGAAGATCAGCGAACCGCCCGCCGTGAAGCCCAGCACGGTGACGAAGGCGCGCCCGTGGTGGCGCAGCAGTGAGGCGACACTGCCGGCCTGCTCGCTCTTGCGCTCCGATTCGGTGGTGGTCTCGTGCAGCGAGCGGCGCAGGTAGAGCGAGACCAGGGCCGCGGCGGCGCCGACCACGAAGGGAATCCGCCAGCCCCATGCAACCAGTTCGTCGTGCGACAGGAACAGTTGCAGGATGCCCAGCACCAGCAGGGCCGCCAGCTGGCCGCCGATCAGGGTCACGTACTGGAAGGAGGCGAAGAAGCCCTTCCGGCCCGGCTCGGCCACCTCGCTCATGTAGGTGGCGCTGGTGCCATATTCGCCGCCCACCGACAGGCCCTGGAACAGGCGCGCCACCAGTAGCAGCGCCGGCGCCGCCGTGCCGATCGTCTTGTAGGTCGGCAGCATCGCGATCAGCAGCGAGCCGCCGCACATCATCAGCACTGAAATCATCATCGAGTTACGGCGGCCGTAGCGGTCGGCGACGCGGCCGAACAGCCAGCCGCCCACCGGACGCATGAGGAAGCCGGCGGCGAAGATGCCGGCGGTGTTCAGCAACTGGGTGGTGGGATTATCTTTCGGAAAAAACGCCGACGAAAAATACAGCGCGCAGAAGGAATAGATGTAGAAGTCGAACCACTCGACCAGGTTACCCGACGAGGCGCCGACGATGGCGAAGACCCGCTGGCGTGAGGTCAGGTCGTGGATTGCATGCGCTTCTGATGTGTCCATTGTTGTCATTGCTTCCTCCGGGATGGTCCATCGAAACCTTGGCAGCAGCTGGACGACTTCCCGGACGGGTCCGCCAAGGCCAGCGCGGCCAGGCAAACTTAGCATAATAGCTATCCGCAAATCGTGGCGCGCAGGAGACAGGCGGCCCGATCAGAAGGTGATCACGAAGCGCGCCCCGCGCCCCACCGAACGGGCGTGGCGCACCGTGCCGCCGTTCTCGTGCACCAGGTGGCGCACCATCGCCAGGCCGATCCCGCCGCCCTGTTTCTTGGTCGTAAAGAAGGGCGTGAAGATGTGCGCGGCCAGGCCGTCCGGCACGCCGGGACCGTCGTCGCTGACTTCGATGCGCAGGCGCGCGCCGCGCACCAGGCGCGCCGTGACCCAGGCATTGCCGGGCTCGCCCTGGCCGCCGGTGGCCTCGAAGGCATTCTTCAGCAGGTTGATCAGGGCCTGCTCGAGCTGGCCGGGGTCGGCCATCAGTTCCAGCGACGCTGGTTCGACCGAGAGGCGGACCTCGCCGCCGCGCGCGCGCCAGCCCGGGCCCACCAGCGCGGCGACGCGTTCGAACAGCGCATCCAGCCGCACCCGCTCGGGCCGCGCGGCCGGCACGTTGGACAGGCTGCGGTAACTGGCCACGAAGTCGACCAGGCTGTCGGCGCGGCGCCGGATCGCGTCCAGCGCGGTGCTCAGGTCCAGGCCCACGTCTTCCGGCAGCGCGCCGCGGAATTCGCCCAGCAGGCCATAGGCCGTGTGCGACAGCGAGGCCACCGGGGTAAGCGAATTCATGATCTCGTGGGTCAGCACGTGCACCAGCTGGCGCCAGGCGTGCAGGGCTTCGGCTTCGAGTTCGCTCTCGACCGGCATCAGGGCCGCCAGGCGCTGGGCCCTGCCCTGCAACGTGATCGAGGACACCGCCAGCAGCGCACGCTCGGTACCGCGTTCGCTGTCGAAGTCGATCAGCGCGCGGCGCTCGCCCGGCTGCGCCGCCAGCTGGCGATACAGGTCGGCCGGATCGCTGGCGCGGCCCGGCGCCACCAGCTTGCGCGCATTGCCGTTCAGCGGCGCCACCTGGCCTTCGCCGCCGGCGCCGTCGATGCGGAACAGCGCCACCGGCGTGTGTTCGAGGCGGGCTTCCAGCACCAGCGCGTTGTCGACCAGGGCCTGCTGCTCGATCGGCAGGCCGGGCGCGGGCTGCGGCGAAGTGCGCCGCAGGGCGGCCAGGCCTTCCATGCAGCGCCACAGCTGCAGCAGCAGCGGCAGCGCGGCCAGCGCGCACAGCACCGCCAGCCGTGGCGACTCGTGGATGGCGCCGGCGCCGAAGGCCAGCAGGGCGATGCCGGCGGCGGACAGCAATGCGCCGGCCTTCAGCCGGCCTTCAGATGCCATGCTTGCCCAGCTTGCGGTACAGCGCGGCGCGGCTCAGGCCCAGCATGCGCGCCGCCAGGCTGATATTGCCCTTGGCCTTGTCGAGGGCGGCGGCGATGGTCTCGCGTTCCAGCGCGCCGAGGCGGAATGCGCCTTCGTCGTCATCGCCCGCGGCGGCGGCGGTGGCGACTCGCGGGGGCTCCGCCGGCGCCGGCATCGCCAGGCCGAAATCCTCGTAGCGGTACTCGTCCCCGGCCGCCAGGATCACGGCGCGCTCGCAGGCATGGCGCAGGGCGCGCACATTGCCCGGCCAGTGCCATTCGCACAGGCGCTCCAGGGCGGTGGGCGCCAGCTCGCGCACCGGGCGCCGGTACTGGTTCTCGTACAGCGACAGGTAGTGGTGCAGCAGGCCGGGCACGTCGCCGCGCCGTTCGCGCAGCGGCGGCACCCGGATCACGATGGTGTTCAGGCGGAACAGCAGGTCGGGACGGAAGCTGCCCGGATCGAACAGGCGGCGTTCATCCAGGTTCGTCGCGCTGACGATGCGCACGTCGATCGCCTCCGGACGGTCGGCGCCGATCGGCGTGACTTCGCGCCGCTCCAGCGCCGTCAGCAGCTTGGCCTGGCTTGCCAGCGGCATGTTGCCGATCTCGTCGAGGAACAGGGTGCCGCCGCGCGCCGCCTGGAAGCGTCCGGCGCGGTCGCTGCGGGCATCGGTGAAGGCGCCCTTGCGGTGGCCGAACAGTTCGCTCTCGAAGGTCGATTCCGGCAGCGCGCCCATGTCGACGGCCAGGAAAGTGGCGTCGGCGCGGCCGGATGCCGCATGGATCGCGCGCGCCACCAGTTCCTTGCCGGAGCCGTTCTCGCCCAGCACCATCACATTGGCTTCGGTGGGAGCCACGCTGGCGATCATCGCCTTCACGTCGCGCATCGCGCCCGAATCGCCCATCAGGCCACTGGTAGCGCCACCGCCGGCGGCCGCGGCGCGGCGCGCCAGCGCACTGTCGACGGCGGCGGCCAGGCGCGCATTGTCCCAGGGCTTGGTGATGAAGTCGCCGGCCCCGCGTTTCAGCGCCTCGACCGCCAGCGGCACGTCGGCATAGGCGGTCATGGCGATCACGGCGGGCGGATGCGCCAGCCCGCGCAGGCGGTCGAGCACCGCCAGGCCCTCGGCGCCGTCGATGCGGCCGGGGGTGAAGTTCAGGTCGAGCAGCACCACATCGGGCAACTGCGCCGGCACGCCGGCTTCGAGCAGGGCGTTGAGGCGGGCGGGATCGTCGAGCGTCGTCACCCGGCCATGCCGGCGGCGCAGCAGCATCTGGGCGGCGCAGGCGACGTCGATGTCGTCGTCGAGGATCAGGATGTGGGCGGTATCGGCCATTGATCTGTAAAGGATGATCCGTCGTCCCCGCGCAGGCGGGGATCCAAGTTTGCATGCGCTAACGGAACGCTGACAGAACTTGGATCCCCGCCTGCGCGGGGACGACGAGGTAGTTGCCATTCTAGCAGCGCCACACTCGACAGGCGACCAGCCGCGGCCACCTGTCCGCAAGCGCACATGCATAGCTGTCCGAATCCGGACAGCCAGGCACCGGACAAGCGGACAAACGGCCGAAAACAGGCCGAAACAGGCCTGGCACGGCGCTTGCAAAAGGGATCACATCATCGTTCACAGAAGCGCATCGTCATGGATCACATTCCTCCTCCCGCCGTCACCGGCGCCGCCATGGACACCGTCGTCCCCAAACGGCGCGGCCGCCTGCTGGCGCGCATCGGCATCGCCGTCGCCGTGACGGCGGCGCTGGCCTGGGCCGGCTGGCAGTTCGTCCCGCACGGGCTGCAGGTGGCCACGCGCGACGTGCGCCTGGCCCGGGTCGAACAGGGCGTGTTCCGCGACGACATCGTGGTGCGCGCCACCGCCGAGCCGCTGAATTCGATCATCCTCGACTCGGTGGAAAGCGGCCGCGTGGAAGAGGTGTTCGCCAAGGACGGCCAGGCCGTCAGGAAGGGAGATTTGCTGTTCCGCCTGTCGAACCCGCAGCGCAACCTGGAGCTGCTGGCGCGCCAGACCGAGTACTCGCAGCAGATCTTCAACGCGGCCAACCTGCGGGTGGCCCAGGAAGCGGTGCGCACCGACCACCAGCGCCGCCTGTCCGACCTCGAATACGCGCTGAGCCAGGCCGACAAGCAGCATGCGCGCAACAGGCGGCTGGCGGCCCAGGGCTTCATTTCCGCGGTGGCGCTGGAAGAGTCGGCCGACAAGCTGGCGCAGCAGAAGCGCGCGCTGGACGAAGAGAAGCGCGCCGTCGCCACCGAGGAACAGGTGCGCGGCCGCGCGCTGAGCCAGATGGACACCGCCCTGCACGGCCTGCAGTCCGGCCTGCAGCTGGTCAGCGCCACCGTCGACGCGCTCGCCGTGCGCGCACCAAGCGACGGCGTGCTGACCGACTTCCGCATGCTGGTCGGCCAGACCGTGCGCACGGACCAGCACATCGGCCGCATCGACGACCCGCGGCACTTCAAGCTGAGCGCCCAGGTCGACGAGTTCTATCTCAGCCGCCTGACGGTCGGCCGGATCGGCAGCGTGACCCAGGACGGCAAGACCTATGGTTTGCGCGTCGCCACCGTCTACCCGCAAATCAAGGAAGGCCGCTTCACCGCCGAGATGGTGTTTACCGACGGCCAGCCCGAAGTGATCAGCCCGGGCCAGAGCATGGACACCCAGCTGACCCTGGGCGAGCCGGCCAAGGCCATGCTGCTGCCGAACGGCGCGTTCGCGAACGACACCGGCGGCAGCTGGGTGTTCGTGGTGGGCCGCGACGGCGAAAGCGTCGCGAAGCGCAGCGTGAAACTGGGACGCCGCAACAATGCCCAGGTCGAGGTGCTGTCCGGCCTGGCCCCGGGCGAGCAGGTCATCATTTCCAGCTATACGCCGTTCGGCAAGGCCGAGCGGCTGCAATTGACGAAGTAAACTCCAACCCAACACTGAACAGAACAGGGAATCCAAGATGCTCAAACTCTCAGGCGTCAGCAAGATCCACCACGCGGGCGAAGTCCAGACCACCGCCCTCGACCGCATCGACCTCGACATCGCGGCCGGCGAATACGTGGCCATCACCGGACCGTCCGGCTGCGGCAAGTCGACCCTGCTCAGCGTGCTCGGCCTGCTGGACGTGCCGTCCTCCGGCGAATACTGGTTCGAAGGCCAGAACGTGGCCGGCTGGAGCGAGGCGCGCCTGAATGCGCTGCGGCGCGGGAAGGTCGGCTTCATCTTCCAGAGCTTCAACCTGATCGAGGAACTGTCGGTGTACGAGAACGTCGAGCTGGCGCTCGAATACACCGGCACCCCGGCGGCCGAACGCAAGCGCCGCGTACAGGAGATGCTGCAGCGCCTGGGCGTGGCGCACCGCGCCGGCCACCGTCCCTCGCAGCTGTCGGGCGGCCAGCAGCAGCGCGTGGCGATCGCGCGCGCGCTGGTGGCCGGCCCCGCCATGCTGCTGGCCGACGAACCGACCGGTAACCTCGACACCGCGCACGGCGACGAAGTCATGCGCCTGCTGCGTCAGATTAACGCCGAAGGCACGACGGTGGTGATGGTGACCCACTCGCCGGCGCATGCGGCCCAGGCCTCGCGCACCCTGCACCTGCTGGACGGCCGCGTGGTGGTCGACGCCCTGCAGGCGGCGTAAGGAGCGGAACATGAAGATCAACCTGCGGGACTTCCGCATCGGCTGGCGCCTGCTGGTCAAGGAACCGGCCTTCTCGGCGGTCGTGATCCTGGGCCTGGCGGTGGGCTTCTGCGCCTGCTTCCTGCTGCTCGGCTATGTGAATCACTCGCTGTCCTACGACCGCCACGTGCCGCAGCGCGACAACGTCTACCGTTTGATGTCGCGCTGGAACATCAGCGCCGTCGGGGAAGGCTGGAGCAACGCCGTCAGCCTGCCGGCACGCGACGCCGCCATTGCCAGCGGCCTGCCGCTGCAGGCCAGCGCCTTCCTGCAGCGCGACATCAACGTCAGGATCGGCAACCACGTACAGACCATCACGATGGCCGCGGTCGACCCCGACTTCCTCACCATCTTCCAGCCGCGGATCCTGGCCGGCGACCTTGCCTCCGCGCTGGCGCGTCCGGACGCGCTGGCCGTGAGCCGCGAAACCGCAATCAAGCTGTTCGGCACGCCCGACGCGCTCGGCAAGAGCGTGCAGGTGGGCGGCCGCCCCTACCTGATCCTGGCGGTGTTGGAAGACCAGCCGGCCGCAACCACCCTGCCCTACGATGCCCTGGCCAGCACCAGTACCACGATCTGGACCGAGGAATACCGGCAGCTGGTGACGAAGAACTGGGGGTCCTCGCACGGTCCCACCTACGTCAAGCTGGCGCCGGGCGCCGACCCGCAGGCGGTGACGGAGGCGGTGCGCCGCGCCATGCTGGCCTCGAACTTCTTCAAGCAGATGACGCCGGAACAGGTGGCCTCGCTGAACGGCCACGACCTGATCGAGTTCCGCCTGGGTTCCCTGCCCGACGCCTACCTCGACCCCGACGTCAGCGAGCGCTCCGACATCCACGGCGACCGCAAGACCATCTTCGGCCTGGCCGCGGTGGCGTTGCTGATCCTGGCGCTGGCCGCCACCAACTACGTCAATCTGGCCACCGTGCGCACCCTGCGCCGCCAGCGCGAGATCGCGGTGCGCAAGGTGCTGGGCGCCAGCGCCGGCGCCGTCAGCCGCCAGTTCCTGGCCGAATCCGTGCTGGTATGCCTGATCGCCACCGCCATCGGCCTGCTCATGGCCTGGCTGCTGCTGCCGGTGTTCGCCGACCTGGTGCAGCGCAAGCTGGACCACATGTTCACTCCCGTCTCGCTGGGCCTGTCGCTGCTGCTGGGCGTGCTGCTGGGCGTGCTGGCCGGCGCCTACCCGACCTGGTCGGCGCTGAAGGTACGCCCGACCTCGGCCCTGTCCGGGCGCGGCAACGTCGAAACCGCCGGCGGCCTGTGGCTGCGCCGCACCTTGACCGTGCTGCAGTTCGCCACCGCGATGGGCCTGACCGGCATGACCCTGGCGGTGGCCTGGCAAACCCGCTACGCCAGCAGCCTCGACCCGGGCTTCGATCCCGCGCCGCTGCTGATCGTGGAAGCCCCCGACGACATGCGCAACCCGAACGTGCACGCCTTCCGCGACGCGCTGGCGCGCCTGCCGGGCGTGAGCGGCGTGGCCGAAAGCGGCACGCGGGTCACGGTCAACATGAATGGCACCTCGCTGCAGCGCGAGGGCGGCGCCCCGACCCAGCTCAACTGGCTCAACGTCAGCCCCGAGTTCTTCGGCGTGTACGGACTGAAGCCGGTAGCCGGCCGCCTGTACGACGCGGCACGCGACACCGTCAACGACCGCGACAAGGTGGTGATCAACGAAGAGGCTGCGCACAAGCTGGGCTTTTCCAGCGCCCGGGATGCGATCGGCAAGATCATCCGGGAACCCGACGGCCAGCGCGCCAAACAGGTGATCGGCGTGGCCCCCGACATCCGCCACCGCTCGGCGCACGAGCCGATGCAGGCCTACGTCTATTACGTGTCGCCGCGCACCGGCACCTTCACCATCCGCAGCGACCGCGACCTGGAGACGGTACGCCACGCGATCGAGGACATGTGGCCGCGCTGGTTCCCGAACGACGTGCTGAACGCGGAGCGCATGGACAGCATCTACGCCGGCACCTATGCCGACGACCTGCGCCTGGCCAAGCTGCTGGCCGCTTCGAGCGTGATCGCGACCGCGATCGCCGCCTTCGGCATCTACGTGCTGGCGGCCTACAGCGTGCAGCGGCGCGCCCGCGAGATCGTGCTGCGCAAGCTGTACGGCGCCGGCAATACCGCGGTGGGCGGCCTGGTGATGCGCGAATTCCTGGTGCTGATCGGCGCCGGCGCCCTGCTCGGCCTGCCGCCGGCCTGGCTGGCGATGCAGCACTACCTGGCCGCCTTCACCGAGCGCGCGCCGATCGGCGCCTGGACCATCGTCGGCGCCCTGCTGGTGGCCGGCGCGGTGGCGCTCGGCTCGACCCTGCGGCATACGCTGGCGGCGGTGCGGATCCGGCCGGCGCTGGCGCTGCGCGAAGGATAAGGGCGGCATGCACATGAAAATGAACCTGCGCGATTTCCGCATCGGCTGGCGGCAGCTGGTCAAGGAGCCGGCATATTCGGCGGTGGTGGTCCTCGGCCTGGCGGTCGGCATCGCCGTGTGCTTCCTGCTGCTCGGGTACGTAGCCCATTCGTTCTCCTATGACGAGAACGTGCCGGAACGGGAGCGCGTGATGCGGCTGATGCAGCGCTGGAACGTGGCCGCAGTCGGCAACGACTGGTCCGATTCCATCAGCCTGCCGGCGCGCGACGCGGCGCTCGCGAGCGGCCAGCCGCTGCTGGCCAGCGCTTTCATCGACTACAACCTCGATGTGCGCGCCGGCGATGTCGTCGGCACGGTCATGGTGGCCCTGGTCGACCCCGACTTCCCGAAGATTTTCGCGCCCAGGGTGCTCGCCGGCGACCTGCACGCCGCCCTCACCCGGCCCGACGCACTGGCGCTGACCAGGGAGGCCGCCATCAAACTGTTCGGACGCGCCGACGTGGTCGGCAAGACCGTGCAGAACGACCGCCGGACCTATGTCGTGGCGGCGGTGCTGGCCGACCAGCCGGCCGCCACCACCCTGCCCTACGATGGGCTGGCTTCGACCTCCGGCACGATCTGGCCGTCTCTGAAGAATTTCAGGAATGCCTGGGGCGGCGTGGCTGGCCGCGCCTACCTGAAGCTGCTGCCGGGCGCCGATCCGCAGGCCGTGCTCGACGCCGTGCGGCGCGGCCTGAACCAGTCGCCGCTGGTCAGACGCGACTACGCCGACCAGGTGGCGGCGCTCGGTGGGCGCGACCTGATCGAGTACAAGCTCGGGCCGATCGCCGACGCCTATCTCGATCCCGACCTGAAGGAAAGCTCGCAGATCCACGGCGACCGCCGGGCGATGCTGGGGCTGGCCGCGGTGGCGCTGCTGATCCTGCTGCTGGCGGCGGTCAATTACGTCAACCTGGCCACCATCCGCACCCTGGCGCGCCAGCGCGAAATCGCGATGCGCAAGGTGCTGGGCGCGTCGGCGCAGGCGGTGGCGCGCCAGTTCCTGGCCGAATCCGTGCTGGTATGCCTGATCGCCACCCTGCTCGGGCTGCTGCTGGCCTGGCTGGTGCTGCCGCTGTTTTCCGACCTGGTACAGCGCCGCTTCGACACGATGTTCAGCCCCGGCGCACTGGCGGCGGCGCTGCTGTTCGGGGTGCTGCTGGGCGTCGCGGCCGGCGCCTGGCCGACCTGGTCGGCGCTGCGGGTGCGCGCCAGCGCCGCGCTGGCCGGCCGCGGCGGCAGCGAAACCGTGGGCGGCCTGTGGATGCGGCGCTCGCTCACCGCGCTGCAGTTCGCCGCTGCGATGGGCCTGACCGGCACCACGCTGGCGGTGGCCTGGCAGACGCATTACGCCAGCACCCTCAGCCCCGGCTTCGATCCGCGCCCGCTGCTGACGCTACCCGCCGGGAACGACATGCGCGACCCGCGCATGCGCGCCTTCCGCGACGAAGTCCTGCGCCTGCCCGGCGTGGCAGGGGTGGCGGAAGCGAACATCCCGGTCACCTCCAGCAACAACATCACTTCGCTGCGCCGCGAGGGCGGCCAGGCCATCGATCTCAATCTCTACGCGGTCAGCCCGGAGTTCTTCGATGTGTATGGCCTGAAGCCGCTGGCCGGCCGGCTGTACAGCCCTGCGCTGGACCGGATCAACGAAACGGACAGGGTGGTGATCAACGCCTCGGCGGCGCGCAAGTTCGGCTTCGCCAGCCCGCAGGAAGCGGTCGGCAAGATGCTGGGAGGGAGCGACAAGGACGACCAGCAGATGCAGATCGTGGGCGTGGCGCCGGACATCCGGCACCGTTCGGCGCGCGAAGGCGAGCAGCCGAGCGTGTTCTACCTGCGCGACCGGGTGCGGATCCTGACCATCCGCTGCAGCGGGGATCCGGTGGCGGTGCGGCACGCGGTCCAGGACCTCTGGCCGCGCCACTTCCCGAACGAGCCGGTCGACGTCGTGCACATGGACCGCTTCATCGTCGACCAGTTCTATGCCGACGACCTGCGCCTGGCCAAGCTCTTGGCCGCATCGAGCGTGATCGCGACCGCGATCGCCGCCTTCGGCATCTATGTGCTGGCGGCCTACAGCGTGCAGCGGCGCGAACGCGAGATCGTGCTGCGCAAGCTGTACGGGGCGAACGGTGCGGAAGTCGGCGGCCTGGTGCTGCGCGAGTTCGCGCTGCTGGTCGGCGCCGGTGCCCTGGTGGGCTTGCCGCCGGCCTGGATCGCCCTGCAGCGCTACCTGGCCGGTTTCACGGAGCGGGCCCCGGTCGGCGCCTGGACCATCCTCGCGGCGCTGCTGCTGGCCTTGCTGGTGACGCTGGGCTCGACCCTGCGCCACACGCTGGCCGCGGTGCGGATCCGGCCGGCGCGGGCGCTGCGCGAGTGAGACGGGGAGGTGGTGTCAGCAGGTGACGCCGCAGACCTTGACCAGCTCGAGGTCGAATACCAGGTCGGCGTTCGGCGGGATGCTCGCGCCGAAGCCGGAGGAACCGTAGCCGATGACGGCCGGGATCACGATGGTGCGCTTGCCGCCCACCTTCATGCCCTGCACGCCCTGGCTGAAGCCTTCGATCACGTTGGCGCCGACGATGAATTCGAAGGACCCCTTGCCGACGCTGCTGTCGAACTGGGTGCCCTTGTTGCCGGCGGCGGTGGCGCTGTACAGCCAGCCCGTGTAATTGACCAGCACGTGGCTGCCCTTGGCCGCTTCGGCGCCGGTACCGGCAGTCTCGGCGACGATCTTGATGGTGGCGGCCGGGTTGGTCGTGTTGCCGCTGCCGGAATCGCCACCGCCGCCGCCGCAGGCGGTCAGGCTCAACATGGCGGCGAAGGTGGCGGCCAGCGGGAAGGACAGTTTCATGGTGCTCCTTGCAGAATCGGTTGAAGTTTAACTAAGGAAACTTCGACCATACCAAGGAGTCGCCATGGCTGTCTATGCGAAATTTGTACGGCTTTGTCGTCGCGCCGTCCTCAGATTTCGACTTGCGTACCCAGCTCGATCACGCGGTTGGCCGGGATCTGGTAGTAGTCGGCCGCCGTGCGCGCGTTGCGCTGCATGAGCACGAACAGGTGCTCGCGCCACGGCATCATGCCCGATCCCGGCACCGAGATCACGGTCTGGCGCGCGATGAAGAAGGAGGTTTCCATCATCTCGAATTCGAGGTGCTGGACGGCGCACAGGCGCAGGATGTCCGGGATGTCGGCTTCGTCCTTGAAGCCGTAGCTGACGTTCAGCTGGAAGCAGTTGTGGCCCAGCGCGATCACCTCGACCTGTTCGGATTCCGGCACGTAGGGCTCTTCGCGGATGTGCACCGTCAGGAACACCACGCGCTCGTGCAGCACCTTGTTGTGCAGCAGGTTGTGCAGCAGGGCGTGCGGCACGCCGTCGGTTTCGCCGCGCAGGAAAATCGCGGTGCCGCCCACGCGCGTGGGCGGGCCGACGAACAGCGACTGCAGGAAGTCGTCGAGCGGGATCGCGTGCTTTTCCAGGTTCTCGAACACCAGCTCGCGTCCGCGCTTCCAGGTCAGCATGATGGTCAGCAGGATCGCGCCCAGGAGCAGCGGGAACCAGCCGCCGTGCAGCAGCTTCAGGGTGCTGGCCGAGAACAGCATCACGTCCATGACCATGAAGAGGCCGGTCGCGCCCAGGCAGACCCACAGCGGCAGGTGCCAGCGGTAGCGGATCACGAAGAAGGTGAGGAAGGTGGTGGCGGCCATGGTCGCCGTCACCGCGATGCCGTAGGCGCCGGCCAGTTTGTCCGAGGAGCCGAAGCCGACTACCGCGGCCAGTACCACGGCCAGCTGCAGCCAGTTGACGGCCGGGATGTAGATCTGGCCGATCTCGCTCTCCGACGTGTGCAGCACGCGCATGCGCGGCAACAGCCCGAGGGCGATGGCCTGCTTGGTCATCGAGAAGGTGCCGGAGATGGTGGCCTGCGAGGCGATCACGGTAGCCATGGTCGACAGCAGCACCAGCGGCAGCACGCTCCAGCTGCCGAGCTGGCGGAAGAAGGGATTCTCGAGCGCTTCCGGATGGGTGATCAGGAGGCCGCCCTGGCCGAGGTAGTTCAGGGCCAGCGCCGGGAACACGACGATGAACCAGGCGAAGCGGATCGGCTTCTTGCCGAAGTGGCCCATGTCGGCATACAGGGCTTCGGCGCCGGTAAAGGCCAGCACCACCGCGCCCAGCGCGATGAAGGCGATCATCCGCTCGCGCAGCATGAATTCGAAGGCGTGCAGCGGGTTCAGGGCCTGCAGGATGACCGGAGCCGCGACGATGTTAATGATGCCCATGATGGCCAGGGCCACGAACCAGACGACCATCACCGGACCGAAGAAGCGGCCGATGCCGGCGGTGCCGTGGCGCTGCACGCTGTACAGGATCACCAGCACCACGATGGTCAGCGGCACCACCCATTGTTCGAGGCCCGGCGTGGCCACTTCCAGGCCTTCGATCGCGCCCAGCACGGAAATCGCCGGCGTGATCACGCTGTCGCCGTAGAACATGGTGGCGCCGAACACACCGAGCAGCATCAGCACGTAGTGCCAGCGCGATGTGCGTGCCACCGAATTCAGGGCCAGCGCCATCAGGGCCATGATGCCGCCCTCGCCGCGGTTGTCGGCGCGCAACACCAGGGTCACGTACTTGAGCGAGACGATCATCGTCAGGCCCCAGAAGATCAGGGACACGATGCCCAGCAGGTTCGGGGTCGTCAGGGCCAGGCCGTGGGTGGGGTCGAAGATGGTCTTCAGCGTGTACAGCGGGCTGGTGCCAATGTCGCCGTAGACGATGCCGACCGCAGACAGGGTCAGCGCCGCGAGGCTGCTTTTCTTGTGTTGCTCACTCAAGATTTCACCGTTGCTTGTTTTGGTGCGTTGCACAATAGAATAATGAACATGGAAAGACAAGCGAAATTCCGTCTTCCAAGGCCGCTATTGTCTCAGCGAATAGGAAAATGGCAAGTCGTCAGCAGGCTCCGACGAGTTCAAGGATAATGACTTCCCCGTAACCTGTCCGCACGATCCATGAGTACCGGCATCCTGTCCGCCGCCCTTGCCTTCCTGTGCTGGGGTCTGTTTCCCTTGTATTTCCACGCCATCGGCGACGTTCCGCCCGTGCAGATCCTGGCGCACCGCATGCTGTGGTCGCTGCTGTTCCTGGTCATCGTGCTGGCCATGCGCCGGCAATGGGCCTGGCTCGACCTGGTTCGCAAGCCGCGCGTGTTCGGCAGCTTCGTCGCCTCGGCCCTGCTGCTGAGCGTGAACTGGCTGATCTATATCTGGGCGGTCAACAACGGCCACGTGATCGAAGCCAGCCTGGGCTATTTCATCAATCCGCTGGTCAATATCTCGCTGGGCTACCTGCTGCTGAAGGAACGCCTGCGGCGCACGCAGTGGATGGCCATCGGTGTCGCCGCGCTGGGCGTGGCCTGGCTGACCTGGCAGGCCGGCACCGTGCCCTGGATCGCGCTGGCGCTGGCGCTGTCCTTCGGCGGCTACGGCCTGATGCGCAAGACGGCGGCGCTGGGCGCGCTGGAAGGCCTGTCCTTCGAGACCATGGTGCTGTTTCCGCTGGCCGGCGCCTACGTCGTCTGGCTGACCATGCACGGCCAGAACGCCTTCATCAACACCGACTCGAACACCACCCGCCTGCTGCTGATGGCGGCCGGGCCGATCACCGCGATCCCGCTGCTGCTGTTCGCCTCGGGCGCGCGCCAGATCCCCTTGTCCGTGCTGGGCCTGCTGCAATACCTGTCGCCGACGCTGCAATTCCTGCTCGGCGTGTGGATCTTCCACGAAGCCTTCACGGCCGACCGCCTGGTCGGCTTCGCGCTGATCTGGCTGGCGCTGGCCCTGTTCGCAGCCGAAGGCCTGCTGCGCCGCCCGGCCACCGCGGCAAAAGCCTGAATAATTCGGGGTCAGAGCACTTTTTCGAGCAATTTCCTGAATTCGGGGTCAGAGCACATTATCAGGCCGGCTTCCGAGTGACGCCCAGCCGAAAATGTGTTCTGACCCCGATTTTTTACAGTATCCTGTCGTCCTCTCAACGCATTACTCAATTACTACATGGCCAATTACGTCTACACCATGAACCGCGTGGGCAAGATCGTCCCACCGAAACGCCAGATTCTGAAGGACATCTCGCTGTCCTTCTTCCCGGGCGCGAAGATCGGCGTGCTGGGCCTGAACGGCTCCGGTAAATCGACGCTGCTGAAGATCATGGCCGGCATCGACACCGATATCCAGGGCGAAGCGCGCCCGATGCCGGGTCTGAACATCGGCTACCTGCCGCAGGAACCGCAGCTGGATCCGGAAAAGACCGTGCGCCAGGAAGTGGAAAGCGGCCTGGGCGAAGCCTTCGAAGCGCAGGCCAAGCTGGAAGCTGTGTACGCCGCCTATGCGGAAGAAGACGCCGATTTCGACGCCCTCGCCAAGGAGCAGGAGCGCCTGGAATCGATCATCGCCGCGGCCGACGGCGGCAACCTGAACCTGCAGATGGAAATGGCCGCCGACGCGCTGCGCCTGCCGCCGTGGGACCAGAAGATCGGCGTGCTGTCGGGCGGTGAAAAGCGCCGCGTGGCGCTGTGCAAGCTGCTGCTCTCGAAGCCGGACATGCTGCTGCTGGACGAGCCGACCAACCACCTGGACGCCGAATCGGTCGAGTGGCTGGAGCAGTTCCTGCTGCGCTTCCCGGGCACCGTGGTCGGCATCACCCACGACCGCTACTTCCTCGACAATGCCGCCGAATGGATCCTGGAACTGGACCGCGGTTCGGGCATCCCATGGAAGGGCAATTACTCGTCCTGGCTGGACCAGAAGCAGGCGCGCCTGAAGCAGGAAGAAGCGACCGAATCGGCGCGCCAGAAGGCGCTGCAGAAGGAACTCGAATGGTCGCGCCAGAACCCGAAGGCCCGCCAGGCCAAGTCGAAGGCTCGCCTGGCCCGCTTCAACGAGCTGAGCGAATACGAATACCAGAAGCGCAACGAGACCCAGGAGATCTTCATCCCGGTCGCGGAACGCCTGGGCAACGAAGTCATCGAGTTCAAGAACGTCAGCAAAGCCTTCGGCGACCGCCTGCTGATCGACAACCTGTCCTTCACCGTTCCGCCGGGCGCGATCGTCGGCATCATCGGCCCGAACGGCGCCGGTAAGTCGACCCTGTTCAAGATGATCGCTGGTAAGGAGCAGCCGGACAGCGGCGAAGTCGTGATCGGCCAGACCGCGAAGGTGTCGCTGGTCGACCAGCACCGCGACGAGCTGGCGAACAACAAGACCGTGTTCGAAGACGTCACCGGCGGCGCCGACATGCTGAGCGTCGGCCGCTTCGAAATGCCGTCGCGCGCCTACCTCGGCCGCTTCAACTTCAAGGGCGCGGACCAGCAGAAGGTGGTCGGCAACCTGTCGGGCGGCGAACGCGGCCGCCTGCACCTGGCCAAGACCCTGCTGCAAGGCGGCAACGTCCTGCTGCTGGACGAACCGTCGAACGACCTCGACGTCGAAACCCTGCGCGCGCTCGAAGATGCTCTGCTGGAATTCGCCGGCAGCGTGATGGTGATCTCGCACGACCGCTGGTTCCTGGACCGTATCGCAACCCACATCCTGGCCTTCGAGGGCAACTCGCAAGTCACCTTCTTCAACGGTAACTATCAGGAATACGAAGCCGACAAGAAGAAGCGTCTGGGCGAGGAAGGCGCGAAGCCGAAGCGTATCCGCTACAAGCCGCTCAGCGCTTAAGCTAACTGCGTCGAATCAGTAGTATTTGCGCCACAAAAGCTCCCTACGGGGAGCTTTTTTTCGTCCGCAAACAGGTGCGGACGACGTTTTGGGCCATGCTGGCGCTTGATTGTCGCAGTGCGCGCGCCGCAATTTTCGCGCGGAAATGGATCGGCCCTATGCACATCTCATGTGTAGAATCGGGCGTCCTTGAGATCGGCTCACGCCACGATCATTCATGACACGTTACCGCGATAACCGCGTTCCCGGCATGACCTACTTTTTTACGGTACGGCTGCTGGACCGGAATAGCACTTTGCTGACAGACCATTTCTCGGCGTTTGGCGAAGCCATGCGCCAGGCACGGATCCGCAAGCCCTTCCACGTCGATGCCTGGGTAGTATTGCCCGATCACGCCCACGCGATCTGGACCCTGCCTCCCGGCGACCACGATTGCGCCACCCGCTGGCGCGCGGTCAAGATCACCTTTTCGAAGGCCCTGCACAAGACCGGACTGGCACTGGCCGGCGCGGCCGACGCCACGATCTGGGAACGCCACTACCGCGACTACCGCGTCGGCGACGACGACGAGTACGCGGCCCTGGTCGACTACGTGCACAGCAACCCGATGCGGCACGGCTTCTGCCAGCAGGCGGCCGAGTGGCCGTGGTCTTCGCTGCACCGCTTCGTCGCCGCCGGCTTCGATGCGCCGCAGCCGCCGCTAGCGCCGCCGCCCTGGATGCCGCCGCTGCATGCGCCGGCACGGGTGCCGCTCTGAGCGGCGCACAATAAAAAAACGGAGCCCGAAGGCCCCGTTCTTACCCTAGGAACTGCAACTACAAGTTTAGAAGTTGTAGTGCGCGCCAACAGTCCACACGTTCGACTTGGCGCCGATATCCTTCTCCTTGCCATAACGCTCGTATTCGGCGGTCAGGGCAACTTGCTGGTTCAGCTTGTACTGCACGCCCAGGGCACCGTAGGCGCCGGTATCGTTGCTCGACAGGTTCAGGCCGGCGGTGTTCAGCTTGCGCTCGCTGTGTTCGACACCGACTTTGCCGTATGCCGAGAACTGCTCGTTGATCGGCATCGTTGCCTTGGCGGCCACGTAGTAGCTGTCGCCCTTGGTGTTGCCGTTGGCGAAGGTGTTGGTACCGAAATCGGTGTAGCCGGCTTCAGCAGCCCAGGTGCGGTTGAATTCGTAGCCGCCGTAGATCTTGCCGTTGGCCTTGTAGTCGTCCAGCTGCTTGTTCTTGGCGGAGCTGACACCGACGCCGACGTAGGCGTGCGGGTTGTCGGTGAAGTTCTGGGCTTGTGCTGCGGACATGGCGGCAGCGCCTGCGATCAGTGCAACGATGAGCTTTTTCATATTCGGCATCCTTTATCTGGTTCGTCTGATTCGCGATGTAAAGTGCATCGCGATGTAGCCAAGATAACAGTGCCAAATCCTCAAGTCAGTGCCCATTTCGTAAGAACTGTAATCAGATGTTACTAAATGACCCGTTATTCAGTAATAAAATGGGCGATATTGACAGCGGTTGTATATAAATTAGGCGATGTAACGAAAAGTGAGGTTGAGCCTGGGTCCTATCGGTTTTGCAGTCTTGTTGATGCCGTGCAGCCAGTGCTGCTGCAGGGAACCAGCCATCAGCAGCAGGTTGCCGTCCGCGAGATCGAATTTGACGGTGCGTTTGCTGCGCTTGTGGCGCAGGATGAAGGTCCGGGTGGCACCGTAGCTGAGCGAGGCGATGACGGGTCGCGGGCCCAGTTCCGGTTCGTCGTCGCTGTGCATGCCCATGCTGTCGTCGCCGTCGCGGTAATGGTTCAGCAGCACGCTGTTGTAGCGGTGGCCGGTGGCGGCTTCGACTGCGCTGCGCAATTGCTCGAGCAGCGGCGTCATCGGCAGTGCCTCGAGGCGCAGGCCGGAATAGGTATAGCTGGCCTCGCCATACCAGGCCGTCAGGCGCGGCTGCAGGTGGCGCTTGCCGTACACGACGATGGTTTCGTGGCGCCAGGCGGTCTCGCGCAACAGGCGCGTGAAGACCTCGGCATTCGGGATCGGCAGGGGCAGCCGGGACAGCAGCGCCAGCTCGCCATCCTCGATCGGAATCGGCTGCAGGCCGGTATCAGGAGAAAACAGGTCCATCGAGACAATACGACAATGTGAAAGCTATGATGGCGGGATCCCATCGACAGGACATTTTCGCATGAACAAACGCCAGTTCCTCGGCGCGGCGGCAGCGGCCGGCGCCTTCCCGCTCGCCGGCCGGGCCGCCGCCGCTTCCCTGCCGGCCCTGCCGGATGGACCGGCCCTGCTGACGGTCACCGGCGCGCTGGCCCACAGCAACCGCGGCCCCTTCGACCCGGTGCTCGACCAGATGATGCACAAGCACGGGGTCGGCTTCCGCAAGGCCTGGGTGTTCGACGAGGCCGCCCTGCGCGCCCTGCCCGCGCTCACGATCCGCCCGACCCTGGAATACGACGGCAGGACGCATGCGCTGCGCGGTCCGCTGCTGACGGACGTGCTGGCGCGCGCCGGCGCCAGGCTGGAGGACAAGACGGTGCTGGTGCTGCGCGCGGTGGACGGCTACAACGTCGAGCTGCCGCTGGCGCAGGCGCGCGCACGGCGCTTCATCCTCGCCACGCACGTGGATGGGAAACCGATGCCGCTGGGGGGATTGGGACCGCTATGGGCGGTGTATGACGCCGACCGGGTGCCGGAGATGGCCGCGCTGCCGCTGCCGCAGCGCTTTGCGGCTTGCCCTTGGGCTTTGTATCACGTTGAAGTGCGCTGACGCGTCATTCCCGCTTTCGCGGGAAGGTCGGTCAGGCGTAGGCTTCCGCCAGGCTCATCACACGCGGCGTGACGGTAATGCCGAAGTTACCAAACAAAGTATCCAGCGCCGCCAGGTTGCCGGTGCATTCCTCCATCTTCCAGCCCTTGAACAGATCGGTGCCGTCTTTCTGGAAGTGCAGGTCGAGCACCTTGCCTTTGTCTTTATGGATATAGCTCTGCTGGAAGGTATTCTGGAAACCAAGTTCCTGCAGCGCAGCCAGCACGGCATTCGGCGGATTGTCGGGGTCGGTGGCCAGGAAGACGCCGAAGGTCTTGCCCGGCGGTTTGGCGGCGACATCGACTTCGTAAATGCCCGGCGCTTTGGTGACGCTGGTACTCTTCAAAAACAGCATGCGATCCTCCATGGTCGTAGGTTGCCCAGCTTATTGCACTATGGGAACTTTGTCGACGGAACGATGTTGAATTTTTGCTCTAGTGCAACAGCAGACCGACCGCGCTGCCCGCGACCAGGGCGCCGCAGGCCAGCATGCCGATGACGAAACCGGCTTCGCGCTTGCTCGGATCGCGGTAATAGCCCAGCGCGTACAGGACGCGTCCCAGGCACCACAGCAGGCCGCCGGCCGCCGCCCAGGTATCGCCCAGATACGTCCCGCACAGCCACAGCGGCGCCAGCACCAGCGGCAGCTGCTCGAGGGTATTGGCCTGTACCCGTTGCGCGCTCTGGAAGGGCAAGGGGCCGTCCATGCCGGGCGCCGGCACTTTGTATTTTGCCCTTGCCACACCGGCCATCACGCCGGTCCAGAAATAGACGCCGAGCACGGCCAGCGTGGCCCACGCGGTCAGATGCATGTCACCTTCTCCATGAATAAGAAAAACTTATGCTTAATATCAGGCCCGGCCAGCGTGCTTGCGCCGCGCGAGGTCCCAGGTAGCGCCGGCCAGAGCTTCGTAGAGCACGCCGGTGGCCGGGTCCCAGTCCTCGACGGCGGCCTGCTGGCGCGCCACGGTGGCGGCGTCGCCGCGCGCGATCGGTCCGGACAGCGCGGTCTCCGCTCCCAGCCGGAACACATTGGCCAGGGTCTCGGTGGCCAGCGGCCGCGCCAGTTCGCGCGCCACGTCCTCCGGAATCCCGGCCGCCTGCCAGGCGCGCAGGGCGGCGTCGAGCACCGTGGTGAGGTAGTTCGAGGCGAACACCGAAGCCGCGTGATACACGGTCTTGGCGCTGGCATCGATCGCCACCATGCGCGCGCCGATGCTCGCAAAGGCCGGGTTCAGTACTGCCAGCGCATCGGCGTCTCCTTCGACGCCGCAGAAGGTGCCGTCGAAAGCCTCGGCCACCTGGCGCGGATCGGCGAAGCTGCGCACCGGGTGCACGCTGGCGGCCACGGCGCCGGCGGCGCGCAGCGGCTCCAGTTCAGTGGAGGCCTTGGCGCCGCTGCAGTGGAACACCACCGCGCCCTGCCACCCGCCACGTGAAGCCAGCAGGCGCGCGACCTCGCCGATGCTGTCGTCGGATACGGCCAGCATCCACGCGGAAGCCGGACGCAGCGCCTCGGACGACGCGACGGCGCGACCGGCGCCGATGAAATCCACCGCCGCCTGCGCGCTGGCCTGCGAGCGGGCCAGCACATCCTGCACCTCGAATACGCCGCGTTGATAAAACAGGCGGCCCAGCGCGCGGCCGACGTGGCCGCCGCCGACGATGTTCAGGGTGGCTGTCATCAGAAGCGCGAGCCGGGCTGGCGCAGGAATTCGAACTCCTCCGGCGTCGATGCGCGGCCGAGGATCTCGTTACGGTGCGGGAAGCGGCCGAAGCGCGCGATCACGCCACGGTGACGGTGCGCATAGTCGAGCATCTCGTCGAAGCCCGGGTGTTCGGCGGCCAGGTTGGTGAACAGCTCGACCGCGCGCTCCTGCATGTACGCATCCTCGGCATGCTCGAAGGGCATGTAGACGAAGGCGCGCTGCAGGGGCGGCAACTCCTTGTGCGCGCCGCTGTCGACCAGCTGGCGCGCGCAAGCCAGGGCCAGCGTATCGCCGGCGAAGGATTGCGGCGTATTGCGCCAGGCATTGCGCGTGAACTGGTCGAGCACCAGCAGGCGCGCGAGCACGCCTTGCGGTCCTTCTGCATCCCACTCGCGCAGGCCGCCGGCGATGGCCTGGTCGATGGCCGTGCCGAAGCGCTGCCTGATCCGGTCGTCGAAAGCGTCGCTCTTGACGAACCATTCGCGGCGCGGTCCGCAAGCAATCTCGCTGCCGGGGGGACCGAACCAGAAATCGAGTACTTCCTGGGCTTTCATCTTGTTTTCCATATCAGTTGCGGGCGTGCGAGAGCAAGAAGCCGTCCACGCCTTCGAAGTTCGACAGTTCCGTGGCCAGCGACGACAGCGGCGCGCCGGCGTGGTTGGCCAGCGCCAGCGCCACGAAGCGCCACTCCTGGCAGCCCTTGTCGCTGCCGATGGTGAGCGAGCCGCCGGCGATCTCGTAGCCGCGGTCCAGGGCCTGTTTGCGCAGCTCGTTTTCCTGCGGACGCACGCCGGGCTTGAAACGCAAGGTCACGGCCACCGCCTGGCGCGACGGCAGCGTACTCACCGCGCGGTTCAGGTAGATCATGATCATGGCCGAGAAAAAGGCCAGGCCCATCGCCGCCATGTAGAAGCCGACGCCGACCATGATGCCGATCACCGACGAGGCCCAGATCGAAGCGGCCGTCGTAAGGCCGCTGATGTTGAAGCCCGAGCGCATGATCACGCCGGCGCCGAGGAAGCCGATGCCGGTGACCACGCCCTGGATCACGCGGGTCGGATCGACCAGCGCCACCGCGGCGCCATGTCCGCCATACCAGGAGTTCGGATAACCGGCGATGACGGTCAGCGCGCACGAGGCCATGCACACCAGGCCATAGGTGCGCATGCCGGCCGCGCGCCCGTGATAGGAGCGCTCGTAGCCGACCATCAGGCCCAGCAGCAACGCGCCGAGCAGGTGCAGCAGCACCAGGGCGTTGGTCAGCAGCTCGGCATGCGACCAGTAGGCCCGGATCACCTCGGACACGGTCATCACCGGGTCGTGCACGACGGTTGGATTCAAGGCTGCTTCTTCCTCACCAGCTGCTTTTCGAAAGCGGCATCGTTCTTGGTGATGCGCTTTTCGGGCTGCGGTCCGAGGCCATCGACGAATTTCACGAAGTCGTCCAGCTCCATCGGCGGGCACAGCGGCGGCGCGCCGGCCTTCTCGGACAGGAAGAAGTGGCCGTCACCGGTACGCGCCATCGAATAGGTGGTGGTGCCGGTGCGCCTTTTCAGGCGCTCGACGGCGGCGCTGGCGCGGGTGGAACGGACGCCGGCCGCCATCTCAGATCTCCTTCGTACGCAGTTCGAGCCAGTCGCGCGCGGCGCCGTCGACCAGCGGCAGCAGGCGCGCACGCACGCTGCGGTGGTAGTCGTTCAGCCACGCGACCTCGTCGCCGCGCATCAGGGTCATGTCGATGCAGCGGGTGTCGATCGGGCACAGGGTCAGCGTCTCGAAGCCGAGGAATTCGCCGAACTCGGTGTTCTCGACCACCTGGGCCAGCACCAGGTTCTCGATGCGGATGCCCCAGCGGCCCGGGCGGTAGATGCCCGGTTCGTTCGAGGTGATCATGCCCGGCTCCATCGCCGTGTGCGGCTCCGGCATGGCGGTCGGCGAGATCACCTGCGGGCCTTCGTGCACGTTCATGAAGTAGCCGACGCCGTGGCCGGTGCCGTGGCCGTAGTCGATGCCGGCGGCCCAGATCGGGGCGCGCGCCAGGGCGTCCAGCATCGGCCCCTTGGTACCGCGCGGGAAGCGCGCCACCGACAGGTTGATCATCCCCTTCAGCACCAGGGTGAAGTCGCGCTTCTGCGCGGCGGAGGGCGTGCCGACCGGGACCACGCGGGTGATGTCGGTGGTGCCGCCCAGGTACTGGCCGCCGGAGTCGATCAGCAGCAGGCCGTCGCCTTCGATGGTCGCGCAATTCTCCGGGGTGGCGCGGTAGTGCATGATGGCGCCGTTGGCGTTGAAGCCGGCGATGGTGCCGAAGCTGGGGCTGACGAAGCCCGGACGGCGCGCACGCGCGGCCGTGATCTGCTCGTCGATCATGACTTCGGTGAGCGGCGCGCGCTTCGGATCCGAAAGTTGCGCTTCGAGCTGAGCGAAGAAATCGCACAGGGCGGCACCGTCCTGCTCCATGGTGTCGCGCACGTGATCGGCTTCGGCCGGCAGCTTGCGCGATTTGGCGAAGGTGGTCGGATTGATCGCTTCCACCACGCGCACGTTCGCGGGCACGGCGGCGCGCATGCCGGCGGTGACGCGGCGCGGATCGAGCAGCAGGCTGGAGCCGGCCGGCAGCGCCTGCAGGGCCTGGACCGCCTGCTCGTAGGGGGCGACGCGCACGCCGTCCCGCTCGAGACGCTCGCGCAGCGCGGCCGGGACCTTGCCCTCGGCGACGAAGATGGTGGCGCCGGACGGTTCGACCAGCGCATGCGCGACGAATACCGGGTTGTAGCTGACATCGGCGCCGCGCAGGTTGAACAGGTAGCCGATGTCGTCCAGGGTCGAGATGAAATGGCGCTCGGCGCCGAGTTTCGCCATCGCGTTGCGGACGGCGTGCAGCTTGTCGGCGCGCGCCATGGTGGCGTACGGCGCCTCGTGTTCGTAGACCGGTTCGAGCGGCAGGCCCGGACGGACGCTCCAGATCTCGTCCAGCAGGTCGAGGTCCGTGCGCAGATGGATGCCGCGCGCCTTCAGCGCGTCTTCCAGCAGGCGCGCCACGGCCAGGCCCAGCACGCGGGCGTCGACGGCGACGGTCTGGCCCGGCTGCATGGTCTCGGCCAGCCAGTCGATGTGCAGGAGGCTGGCGCCCGAAGGGATCTTCATCAGGCGGACCTCGGTGCCCGCCAGTTCCTGCTCGGCCTGGGTGTAGTAGCGGCCGTCGGTCCAGACGCCGGCGAAATCGCCGGTGGCGATGAAGGTGCCGACCGAGCCGGTGAAGCCCGACAGCCATTCACGGCCCTTCCAGCGGCCTGGCAGATACTCGGACAGGTGGGGATCGGCGGAAGGAACGATGAAGGCGTCGACCTGGTGGCGCGCCATTGCGGCGCGCAGTTGGGCAAGGCGTTCGGCGCGCTGGCCGGTGGTGTCGATTGCTGGCTGATTGGCTGGCATATTTGCTGGCATGTTGGGGATGCGGGTGTGTTGTGGATTCTCCAAGCTGCGTATGATACGCCCCTCTGTCAGGATGTGGCGCAGTCGGCAACTGCGCCAAGCCAAGAGGAACACCGTCCGCGGCATTCTGACGGATAATCGAAGCTGCATTCTTTTTCTCACAATAAACCATGCAAGAACAGGACTTTCATTACACCCGCGCCCGCGAACTCCTCGCCCGCGCCGAGGAACTCGTCAGCGCCGATACGGTGCAAGCCGCCGTGCGAAACGTCGCCGAGGTGCTGAACCAGCGCTTCGACACCGACGCCACCGGCGAATTCCCGCTGGTGCTGGGCGTGATGGGCGGCGCGGTGGTCTTCACCGGCCACCTGCTGCCCCAGCTGAGCTTCCCGCTCGAATTCGACTACATCCACGTGACCCGCTACGGCGACCTGGACCGCGGCGGCGAAGTCGTGTGGAAGGTGATCCCGCGCCAGAACGTGGCCGGCCGCACCATCATCGTGGTCGACGACATCCTCGACGAAGGCGAGACCCTGGCCCATGTGAAGCAGCGCCTGCTCGACATGGGCGCGGCCGAAGTGATCCTGGCCGTATTCGCCGACAAGGAACTGGGCCGCGCCAAGCCGGTGCAGGCCGATATCGTCGGGCTGACCATCCCGAACAAGTTCGTGGTGGGCTTCGGGATGGATGCGCATGGTTACTGGCGTAACCTGCCGGGCTTGTGGGTGATTAAGGAAGAGGACAAGCAGGTGGAGGAAGAACCACCTGCGGCGTAATCAAGGTCATTCCCGCGAAAGCGGGAACGACGTTCATTTGATGCACAAGCGCTCCCGAGCCGCCTGATACTGCGCCTTCAGCCGCTCCACCATCTCCGCCACCGTCGGCACGTCATCCATCAGCCCGACACCCTGGCCCGCGCCCCAGATGTCGCGCCAGGCCTTGGCGCTGCCGGAACCAAAACTCATCTTGCTCTTGTCCGACACCGGCAGGTTCTCCGGATCCAGCCCGGCCGCCACGATCGATTTTTTCAGGTAGTTGCCGTGCACGCCGGTGAACAGGTTGGTGTACACGACGTCCGCCGCGGCGGAGCCCACGATCGCCTCGCGGTAGGCATCGCTGACGTTCGATTCCTTCGTCGCCAGCCAGCGCGAACCGATGTAGGCGAAGTCGGCGCCCATCGCCTGGGCCGCCAGGATGGCGTCGCCGGTGGCGATCGAGCCGGACAGCGCGATCGGGCCATCGAAGAATTTGCGCACCTCGCCCACCAGCGCGAACGGCGACAATGCGCCCGCATGGCCGCCGGCACCGGCCGCGACCAGGATCAGGCCGTCGACGCCCGCCTCCAGCGCCTTCTCGGCGTGGCGGATCGAGATCACGTCGTGCATCACGATGCCGCCGTAGGCGTGCACCGCGTCCATCATCTCCTGCGGCGGCGCGCGCAGCGAGGAGATGATGATCGGCACCTGGTGCTTCACGCAGACCTCGACGTCATGCGCCAGGCGGTCGTTCGACTGGTGGACGATCTGGTTGACGGCGATCGGCCCGACCTTCTTATCCGGATGCGCTTCCTGGTAATCGCCCAGCTCGCGCTGCAGGTCGGTCAGCCAGACGTCCAGCTGCTCGGCCGGGCGTGCGTTCAGCGCCGGGAAGGAGCCGACGATGCCGGCCTTGCATTGCGCGGCGACCAGCGCGGGGCCGCTGGCGATGAACATCGGCGACGCGATGACGGGTAAGGAAAGATCTTGCAGGACGGTAGGCAGCGCCATGGATATTCTCGCGGATGGGGTTGATCGGACCAGTTTTCCGATTATAGGGTCAAAAAAGCACGACCGTGCTAGATCTTCGGCTCTAATTCCGGCACTCAACTGTCCAGCAGCTGGTCGCCCTGCAGCCGCGCCGCACCGGCCTTTTCCAGCGCCTGCACCGCCCAGCGCGCCAGTTCGGCGGCCGGACGCGGCAGGAAGCGGCCACGCGCCAGCACCAGCAGCGGCACGGTCCCGAACAGGGCTTCCACCTCGGCCAGCGGCATGCTGCGGCGCTCCAGCAGCAGGAATTTCAGCAGCACCTTGACGGCATTCTCGGCGTTGCGCACCGGATCGGCAGCCAAATAATCAAGGCGGCCGTAAGCCCGCTGCAAAGCGGCGTCGACATCGGCAAACGGCGCACCATGGCCGGGAATGACGAGACCTGGCCGCAACGAGGCGATCAGGTCGAGCGTGGCCCTCACCTCGTCGAAGCCAGGCTCGCCCGCCAGTTCAGGAAAGATCACCCCGAAGCCGTTCTGCCACAGGGCGTCGCCGGCGATCAGGATGCCCTCTTCTTCGCACCAGAACAGCAGCGCGTGCGGATCGTGGCCGGGCGCGGCCAGTGCCTGCCACTGCAAGTCTCCCATGATCAGCGCATCGCCGGGCGCGATGGTCTCGTCGACGCTGAAGCGCGTGCATTGCTGGCCGGTGGCGCGATAGCTCAGCGCCTCCTCGTCCCAGGCCCGGACCTTGTCGGCTTCGGCGACCGGAATCGCGATGCGGCAAGCGAAGGCGTCCTTCAAGGCCGCGTTGCCGCCGCAGTGATCCGAATGCAGGTGGGTGTTGACGATCCGGTCCAGCGGGCGGCCGTCCAATGCGTGCCGCACCAGCGCCAGGGTTTGATCGGCATGCGTGACGTAGCCGCTGTCGACCAGGGTCGTCCCGGAGCGACCGCTGAACAGGACGTTGTTGGCGGACAGCCAGCCGCGCTCGAACACCCGCATCGAGGCCGGCAGCCGCATCACTCGAAGAGCTGCGCTTCGCGGCGGCGGATCTCGGCCCACACGGCGCGCTTGTAATCGTCGTCGGCGCGGCCCCAGGCGACGATCTCGTCGATGGTGCGCATGCAGCCTTCGCACAGGCCGGTCGAGGGGACCATGCGGCAGATGTTGATGCAGGGGGATGGGACGGGGGTTTGCTGTTCCGGATTCATGGTCATGCTGAAGCTTTCTCGATCTTGCCTGCCAGTTTGGCATTGAAGCGCGCCGGATCGATCACGACGCGCTCGTGGATGCCTTCGCAGATGCGTTCGACGTCATCCCAGGCTTCGACCCTGAAGCGCACGCGGCGGCCGTCGACCTCGAGGACCTCGCCCTTCACGTGCAGGGTCATGCCGGGCGGGGTCGGCGCCACGTGCTGGAAGCTGACCATGGTGCCCAGGCTCTGTTCGTTCGGCCAGTCCATATAGGGCATCATGCCATGCAAACAGGCAAGTTCCATCATCCCGACCATATAGCCGGTAGCGAGCACGTCCGGCATGTCGAGGCAGAATGGAGTATCGTGGTAGAGCTGAGGCACCGTGGCGCGTGCAGGTACCGTGTAGTACCACTCGAAGCGGATGCCGGGCTGAAATTCGGGACGCATGGTGGGCAGATTAACGTATCCGGACGAATCGCGCTTGACCAGAAAGCTCATGGGCGTAGAGTTCGACCCTTTGGCCCGCACAGTAAGGTTGATGCAAGTTTGCCGACCAAGACTGAGAACCCGGCCATGGCGCCGACAAAGGAGGGCTGATGTCCCTAAGTAATAAATTGCTGGCGCAAATGCGCGCCGCGACCCGTTCCCTGATGCGCCGCGGCCCGTCCGTGGCGCGCACCGTGATGCGCGAATCGATCAAGACCGCCTCCAGCATGCACCCGGCGGCAAAACAGAAAGCGGCCTCGAACCAGATGAGCTTTGATCCCGTCTCCGACATGTTGGCCGACCTGAGCCGGATCGGCCAGTCGGTCAATCCCTTCAATGTGCCGCCGCTGTCCACCGGCGCGGCCGCGATCGGCCTGCCCGGCCACTTCATCGACGGATCGTTCACCGCCGACGCCGGCACGCGCGACTACAAGCTCTACGTGCCGAGCACCTATGCCGGCCAGCCGTCTCCGCTGCTGGTGATGCTGCACGGCTGCACCCAGAATCCGGACGACTTCGCGCTCGGTACCGGCATGAACGTGCTGGCCGAGGAGTGGAATTGCCTGGTCCTGTATCCGGCCCAGTCGCAGCAGGCCAATGCCCACCGCTGCTGGAACTGGTTCAATGCGATCGACCAGAAGCGCGACCAGGGCGAGCCGTCCATCATCGCCGGAATGACGCGCGACATCATGGCGCGCTACGTCGTCGATCCGCAGCAGGTGTACGTGGCGGGGCTGTCGGCCGGCGGCGCGATGTCGGCCATCATGGGCACCCTGTATCCGGAGCTGTATGCGGCGGTGGGCGTGCATTCCGGCCTGCCTTTCGCGGCCGCGCACGACCTGCCGACGGCGATGGCCGCCATGAAGGGCGATTTCCGCCGTCCGAAAAGCGGCAAGGTGCGCGAGCTGCCGATCATCGTGTTCCACGGCGACCAGGACACGACCGTGCACCCGGCGAATGGCGAAGAATTGATCCGGCGCCGGCGGCGCCATGCGGCCGAACAGGTCGCGGTCGAGCCGGGCCAGGTGCCCGACGGCCACGCCTACACGCGCACGGTGCACCGTCATCCGGACGGGACGATTCATGCGGAACACTGGCTGGTGCACGGCTTCGGCCATGCCTGGTCGGGCGGCGATGCGCGCGGCAGCTATACCGACGGCAAAGGCCCGGACGCGAGCCGCGAAATGATGCGCTTCTTCCGCACCCGGCGCTGACGATGCAGGCCTTAAACCTTCCCGGACGACGCCTGTTGCTGTTGCGCGATATGCTGGTCCAGGCAGGCCGGACACCAGCAGCCGGGCACGGGCTGTTCCGCGCCGGATTGCGCGACGGGAACCGGTACGACCGGCGGCAAGGCGGTGCACCAGCACGGGCCGTCGCCGCCGTCCACCATGGCGCAGCCGAAGGCGGCGCCGCAACGTGTACAAATGCTCATGGGCCCACCTTAGCCGCATGGGCCGGAAAATACAACAAGCTGCCTTTATAATGCGCACTGCGACGGGCCATTGCCTGTAAAATCTCGCAAATTCTTTTTGGACCCCCAATGAACGCTACGCTGAGCACAATGACGGGCGACGACCAGAAGAACGACCTGACTGCGGTCTCGCCGCAGATCAAGGCGCAGATCCTGGCCGAAGCACTTCCCTATATCCGCAACTTCCACGGAAAAACCATCGTCATCAAATACGGTGGCAACGCGATGACCGACGAACGCCTGAAACACGGGTTCGCGCGCGACGTCATCCTGCTGAAGCTGGTCGGCATGAACCCGGTGGTGGTGCATGGCGGCGGTCCGCAGATCGACAACGCCCTGAAAAAGATCGGCAAGCAGGGCACCTTCGTGCAAGGCATGCGCATCACCGACGAAGAGACCATGGAAGTGGTCGAGTGGGTGCTGGGCGGCGAAGTCCAGCAGGACATCGTCATGCTGATCAACCACTACGGCGGCCAGGCGGTCGGCCTGACCGGCAAGGACGGCGGCCTGATCCGCGCACGCCGCATGGCGATGCCGGACAAGGAAAAGCCGGGCGAATTCCTCGACATCGGCTTCGTCGGCGAAATCGAGGCGATCAATCCAGCCGTGGTCAAGGCCCTGCAGGACGACGCCTTCATTCCGATCATCTCGCCGATCGGCTTCGGCCAGGATGGCCAGGCCTACAACATCAATGCCGACGTCGTCGCCGGCAAGATCGCGGAAATCCTGAAGGCCGAAAAGCTGATCATGATGACCAACATCGCCGGTGTGCAGGACAAGCAGGGCAATCTGGTCACCGACCTGTCGGCGCGCGAGATCGACGAGATGTTCGCGGACGGTACGATTTCCGGCGGCATGCTGCCGAAAATCTCGTCGGCACTGGACGCCGCCAAGTCCGGCGTCAATACCGTGCACATCATCGACGGGCGCATCGAACACAGTTTGTTGCTGGAAGTCTTGACCGAACAGGCCTTTGGCACTATGATCCGGTCTCACTGAAATTTTGCAGCGGTTCAAGTCGCTGCAAAATGGAAGAACGATGCCCTTGTAGCTCAGTGGTAGAGCACTCCCTTGGTAAGGGAGAGGCCACGTGTTCAATCCACGTCAAGGGCACCATCTGGAGCGGTAGTTCAGTTGGTTAGAATACCGGCCTGTCACGCCGGGGGTCGCGGGTTCGAGCCCCGTCCGCTCCGCCAGAATCGAAGAGAAAAGGTCCGACTTGTCGGGCCTTTTTTCTTTTTAGCTACAGGAGGGTCTCCCCTGCGGGAGACCCGGTTTCGGGCTCGAAGGGAATCGCTTGCAAGCGATTCCGCGGCCCGCGGGACGTGGGCGAGCCCCGTCCGCTCCGCCAGAATCGAAGAGAAAAGGTCCGACTTGTCGGGCCTTTTTTCTTTTTATGACCCGTCCTGGAATAGATTGACACTTTCAAGGAGTGTCGACATGGACGAGAGGGTAAAACGTACACAACGCGACTACACCCTGGCCTTTAAACTTGCTGTAGTTGATGAGGTGGAAAGGGGCGAACTGACGTACAAGCAAGCGCAGCAGCGATATGGGATTCAGGGCTGTTCGACAGTGCTGAAGTGGCTGCGCAAGCATGGGCGCCAGGATTGGGGTAGCCTCAAGGGACCGAACCAGCGCAGGAGCGATCCCGTGAGCAAGCAAGCTAAACCGCAGACGCCAGAGCAGCGCATCAAGGAACTGGAAACGCAGCTCAAGGATGCCAATCAGAAGGCGCAGTTGTTTGAGGCGATGCTGGAGGTGATCCGGAAAGAGTACGGGGTCAAGCTGCCAAAAAAGCCTTCAGGCGAGTCATCGAGCAAGGGCAGGTAGCGGGCTTGAGTCTCGCCAAGGCATGCAAATTCATTGGTATAAGCCGACAGGCGTACTACCAGCAGATCCGTGCCGAAGCGGCCTTGCAGGAGCGTGATGGCAAGGTCGAGAAGTTGGTGCGGGAAGTGCGTCGGCGCCAGCCGCGGATAGGTGGGCGAAAGCTGCATTATCTCTTGCACGATCGCTTTTCAGCTGCTGGCATCAAACTGGGACGCGACGCTTTGTTTGCGACGTTGAAGCGCGTTCACCTGCTGGTAGCGCGGGCCAAGGCGTACCACAAGACGACTGACAGTTTTCATCGGTTTCACAAGCATCCTAATCTGCTCAAGCCTGCAACAGCCATCAAGGTGGCACAGCGTTCCGAGCAACTCTGGGTCGCCGATATCACTTACATCCCCACACAGCAGCAATGCGTGTACCTGAGCCTGATTACGGATGCATTCTCCCGCAAGATCGTCGGCCACCACGTCCACGCCACCTTGCAAACCGAGGAGGTAGCCAAGGCCTTGAAGATGGCACTGGGCTCACGACACGGCCGTCTACCGTTGATTCATCACTCCGATCGCGGGCTCCAGCATTGTGCAAGCAGCTATCAGGCCCTGCATCAAAAACATGGCCTGACGTGCTCGATGACCGACGGATACGACTGCTACCAGAACGCCTTGGCTGAAAGGATCAACGGCATCCTCAAGACAGAGTATCTGCTAGCCCGTCCTCGAGACCTGGACCAGGCAAGGCGCATGGTGGAACAGTCAGTCGATATCTACAACAAGGAACGACCACACCTGGCCTTGAAATACAAAACGCCCGATGAAGTACATCGGGCGTCTTTAAGAGCGCAAGAATCTAGCGAATCTTGCTACATTTGACTGTCAACCTATTTCAGGACTAGTCATTCACTTCAATAAACCCGCTCCACCTGCGCGCCCTGCTCCTGCAACAGCGCCGTCACGCTCCCTTTTCCCAGCAGGTGCAGCACGCCGACCGCGGCAAAGGTCTTCCTTTCCTGACGCAGCAAGTGCAGCAGGCCCCCGGCCAGGCCGGCATTGCGTTCCTTGAGCAGCACCTGGTTCACGAATTTCCCGGACACGCTGGCGTCCGCATCGCCGCGCGCGGCGATCGCGTCGAGGGCGGCGCGGTCGGCGCTGCGCCAGGCCTGCACCATGGCGCGCGCTTCGCGGCGCTGGGCGCCGGAGACGATCGTGCCCATCGTCTCGTCGAGGAAGCGCCAGCGCTCGGGCTCGCTCAGGCGGTCGAGCAGCGACGGCTGGCGGTCCAGGGATTCGAGTTCGAGGATGCGGGTGCCCTTCGCGCGCGCCTGCCGCGCCAGCCAGGCCTCGCTCGACAGCTGGCTGCGGTAGCCCTGCCTGGTGTACTCGGCCATCGCCAGCAGGGTTGCCAGCAGCACCGGCTTGAAAGTCCTGGCGTTGGCGGGATCGAGTCCGCCTTCCGCGACCAGGCGTTCGAGCAGGGCGCGGCGCTCGGGATCCATGCCCTCGTAGCCGGCGCTGCCGGCTTCCAGCATGCCGTGCTCGTGCAGGGCGCGCAGCAGTTCGCGCTGCGGCTGCGCGGGATCGATCTCGAGCGCCAGGGTGGACGACTGGTCCAGGGCCTCGGCGATGCGCGGCTCGAGCGGATAGAACTCGGGCAGGCCGACGTGCAGGGTGCCGAACAGGTGCATTTCGTGGCCGTCCAGCGTGATCCGGAACAGGGCGCCGCGCTCGGCCGCCGTCGCCGTGGGACTGGCCAGCCAGAGCAGGCCGAACAGCAAGGCGAAGGATCGCGAAACAATGGCGGGGACAACGCGGGACATGAGCGGAGGCATACGCTCTCCTCGTCGGCATGGATAATCGGACTTGTCATTTGATTATCGAACTGCCCGACAGTGACCCTCTGCGCATGCGCACATGCGGTGTCGATATAATGCAAGGCTGCCTCCTCTTACAAAGCTTGCCGTGCCTACTCCCTCCTCCCTCGTCTGGCTGTTTGACCTCGACAACACCCTGCACGACGCTTCCCACGCGATCTTTCCGGCAATCAGCGCCAACATGAACACCTATATCGCGCGCGTGCTCGGCGACGGCACCACGCCGGCCAGCCAGGAAGCGGTGAATGCGGCCCGGCTCGGCTACTGGAAGCGCTACGGCGCGACCCTGCTCGGCATGATCCGCCACCACCAGGTCGACGCCGCCGACTTCCTGCGCGAGACCCACGACCTGAAAGCCCTGCAGGACATGATGCGCTGGGAACGCGGCCTGTCGCGCGTGCTGAAGCGCCTGCCCGGCCGCAAGATCCTGCTGACGAATGCGCCCACCGCGTATTCGACCGAGGTGCTGCGCCATATCGGCCTGCAGCGCCACTTTGCCCACCATATCGCGATCGAGGACATGCACGTGCACCGCCAGCTGCGGCCGAAGCCGTCGACCTTGATGCTGCGGCGCCTGCTGCGCAAGCACCGGCTGGCACCGCAGCGCTGCGTGCTGGTCGAGGACACCCTGGTCAACCTGAAGCACGCCAAACGCGTCGGCATGCGCACCGCCTGGGTCACGCAATACCTGCGCTACGCCGATCCGAGCGGTAAAGCCCCCCTGCCGAAAATGCTAAAACGACCCGCCTATGTCGATGTCAAAGTAAAATCCGTAGTTCAGTTGCCGGCGCACCTGCGCCGGCTGCGCTCATCGACCTGAATTTCGACCTGAATACGGAGCACCACGAGAACATGGCAAGCACCAAGCCGGGACAACGAAAACTGCAGATCCTCCAGGCCTTGGCGGCCATGCTGGAGCACCCGAAGGGGGAGAAGATCACGACCGCGGCACTGGCCGCGAAACTGGCGGTATCGGAGGCGGCGCTGTACCGTCACTTCGCCAGCAAGGCGCAAATGTTCGAAGGGCTGATCGAGTTCATCGAGTCCAGCGTCTTCGGCGTGTGCAACCAGATCACGGAACGCGAAGACGACGGCGTGGCCCAGGCGCATGCGATGCTGCAGATGCTGCTCTTGTTCTCGGCGAATAATCCCGGCATGACCCGGGTACTGATCGGCGACGCCCTGGTGGGCGAGGACGAACGCCTGCAACTGCGCATGAACCAGTTCTACGACAAAGTCGAACTGGCGTTCAAGGGCGCGCTGCGGGTGGCCGTCACCCAGGGCCACGGCCGCGAGGAAGACGTGGGTGCGCGCGCCAGCCTGCTGGTGTCCTATGTGACCGGACGCTGGCACCGCTTTGCCAAGAGCGGCTTCCGCCAGCACCCGGCGGAAAACAGCGCCCTGCAACTGTCGCTGCTGCTGGCCGCCTGACCCGGGAGCCCGAATGGACGACGGCATCTTTGCCCTGCTCGACGACGCGAGCGCAGACGGTAATCCGCCTTCCCGCTCGCGCCTGTACCGCGACTACGCCGGTATGCTGGCCTGCCACACGGTGCAGGAATGGCCGGCGCTGCTGGCGCGCCTGCAGGAAGCGCTGGCGACCGGCCTGTACGCGGTGCCGGTGCTGAGCTATGAGCTCGGCGAACAGCTGCTCGGCATCGTGCCGCCGGCCGCGGTCCAGGATGCGCCGCTGGCCCAGGTACTGCTGTTCCGCGGCGTCGAGCTGCTGTCGGCGGGCGAAGTGAAGAACTGGCTGGACGAACGCGCCGGCGCCGGCGGCCCGGCCGGGATCGCCGACGTGCGCAGCAACGTCGACGAGGCGGCCTTCACCCGCGCCATCGGACGCATCCGCGACTACATCGCCGCCGGCGACACCTACCAGGTCAACTACACCTACCGGATCCGCTTCGACGCCTTCGGTTCGATCTTCGCCCTGTACGCGCGCCTGCGCGAGCGCCAGCCGGTGCCCTACGGCGCCCTGATCGCCCTGCCGGACGGCCGTGCGGTGCTGTCGCTGTCGCCGGAACTGTTCGTGCGCCACGACGCCGGCCGCCTGCTGGCGCGGCCGATGAAAGGTACCGCACCGGCCAGCGGCGACCAGGACATCGACGCCGTGCGTTCCTCGGCGCTGGCGGCCGATCCGAAGAACCGCGCCGAGAACCTGATGATCGTCGACCTGCTGCGCAACGACCTCGGACGGATCGCGCGCACCGGCAGCGTCGGCGTGCCGGCCCTGTTCGAGGTGCGCCGCTACAGCAGCGTGCTGCAGATGACCTCGACCGTCCAGGCCCAGCTGGCCGACGGCACCGGGCTGGACGCCATCTTCGACGCGCTCTACCCCTGCGGCTCGATCACCGGCGCACCGAAGCGCCGCACCATGGAGATCATCCACGAGCTGGAGCCGGCCCCGCGCGGCATCTATACGGGCGCGCTGGGCTGGATCGATCCGCCGGCCTTCGGCGCCCACTCGGCTGCCCTGGCCGGCGCGCGCTTCGGCGACTTCTGCCTGTCCGTGCCGATCCGCACCCTGGTGCTGCAGCCCGAGCACAACGGCGTTCGCCACGGCGAACTCGGGGTCGGCGCCGGCATCGTCTACGACAGCGATCCCACCGCCGAATATGCCGAGTGCCGGCTGAAGGCGGGCTTCCTGACCGGGCTGCCGAACGGCTTCCAGATCTTCGAGACCATGTACGCCACCCGCGAGGAAGGCTGCCGCCACCTGGAACGCCACCTGGCGCGGCTGCGGGCTTCCAGCGCCTACTTCGGCTATCCCTTCGCCGAGGAACTGGCGCGCGCCGGCGCAATCGCCGCCTGCGCCGTGCTGCCCGAGCACACCCCGCACCGCCTGCGCCTGGCGCTGCAGCCGGACGGCGAGGTCGTCGTGCAGACGGCGCCGCTGACGCCGCTGGAAGGCCCGGTCGAGGTGCTGTTATCAAGCGAACCGGTCGACTCCAATGCCCTGTTCGCGCGCCACAAGACCACCATCCGCAGCCGCTACGACGCCGCCTGGAAGCAGGCCGAAAACGAAGGCGCCTTCGACACCCTGTTCTTCAACGAGCGCGGCGAACTGGCCGAGGGCGGCCGCAGCAGCGTGTTCGTGCGGGTCGGCGAACGCTGGTACACGCCGCCGCTGTCGTCCGGCGTGCTGCCCGGCGTGATGCGGGCCGTGCTGCTGGACGATCCTGCCTGGAATGCGATCGAATGCCCGATCTCGCGCGAGACCCTGGAGCGCGCCCAGGAGATCGTGGTCTGCAATGCTTTACGCGGACCGTTGCGGGCAACGATTCGGCGCTGACCGAAGCATGGTCCTGCCCGCCTGCCCTAGCATGGCGGGCATGAAACTGATCGATTACCTGAACACCCATTTCCTGACCCGCGGGCAGCTGCTGGCGCGCTGCGGCATCGACGACGTCCGCCTGGGCGAGCTGCAGGAACGCGGCATGATGCCGCGGCCCGCCTACCGCCTGCGTGTCGAGCTCTCCTGCGATTCCTTCTTCGGCCCGCACGGCGAGCAGCACGTGATCGACTGGTACCCGCAAGGTGCGCCCGCCTGGGCCGGCCTGCTGGCAGCGCTGGACGGTCCGCGCGAGGCCTACGCGATCTTCGCCTCGCGCTACCGGCGCCGGCTGGCGCGGCTCGGCGACGACGGCCTGCCCGCGGCCGCTGACCAATTGAACGGCGATGCCCACATCGCGTCGGAGTGGCGGCACTTCCTGGACGGTACTTATGGCCTGTGCACCCGCGCCGGGCTGCC
Source organism: Massilia sp. 01N410 (assembly GCF_056399665.1). Classification (NCBI taxonomy): domain Bacteria; kingdom Pseudomonadati; phylum Pseudomonadota; class Betaproteobacteria; order Burkholderiales; family Oxalobacteraceae; genus Massilia; species Massilia sp. 01N410. The sequence goes on from NZ_JBFTRV010000024.1 coordinate 73,300, forward strand.
GGAAGAGATCGCGGCCAAGGAGGCGGCCATCGTCCTGATCCGCGAACTGACGGCGTTGGGCGCGCAGCAGGGGCTGGATGAGGAACAGCGCCGGCAGCTGGCGGCCGCGGTCGACCTGCTCGACCGCGTCAGCGCGCCCTTCGCCCCGCACGAGGTGGCGCGCAGTTCGCGCCGGCGCTGCGTCGACGAGGTACGCGCCGCCTGGCTGCGCTAGCGCGGGCTCAGCCGCCCAGCGCCTGCTCGATCTTCGACACCAGCGCCGCATCCTGCGGCGTCACCTTGCTCGGGAAGTACTCGAGCACCTTGCCGTTACGGTCGATCAGGTACTTGTTGAAGTTCCATTTCGGCTGGTTGCCGGTTGCCTTGATGAGCTCGGCGTACAGCGGATTCGCGTTCGCGCCGGTCACCTGGGTGCTGGCGAACATCGGGAATTTCACGCCATAGGTGTTGTAGCAGAGGTCGGCGATCTTCTTGGCGTCTTCCGATTCCTGCTTGAAGTCGTTCGACGGGAAGCCCAGCACCACCAGGCCGCGCGCCGCGTACTTGGCGTACAGGGCTTCCAGGCCCTGGTATTGCGGGGTGAAACCACAGTAGCTGGCCGTGTTCACCACCAGCACCACCTTGCCGGCGTACTGGCACAGGTCCTGCGGCGCCTCGTCCTGCAGGCGCTTGAAGGTGTGCTTCAGCACGGCCGGGCAGGATGCCGCGGCCGCCGCGGGCGCCGCCGCGGGGGCGGCGTTCTGGGCCTGGACAGGTGCGGTGGCGGCGGCGGCGGCGCCGAGGGAGAGCAGCAGTGCGATGGTCTTGGACATGGCGGCGAGAAAAGGATTAATAAAATCCCATTCTATTCCACCTTGACCTTCGCGAGGTCGGCCTTCGGCGCCGGCCACGACAGATTCATGGCCTGCATGGTCTCCAACAACAAATGCGCGACGATCAGGTTGCGGTGGGTCTTGGAATCGGCCGGCACGATGTACCAGGGCGCATGGCCGAGGTCGGTCGCGGCGATCGCATCCTCGTAGGCGCGCTGGTAAGCGTCCCATTGCGAGCGCACGGCCAAGTCGGTCGGGTCGAACTTCCAGTGCTTTTCCGGGTCATCCAGGCGTTCCTGCAGCCGCTTCTTCTGCTCCTCCTTCGACAGATGCAGGAAGATCTTGATCACGGTGGTGCCGGATTCCGCCAGCATGCGCTCGAAGTCGCGTATGTGGGCGTAGCGGCGCTTGGTCTCCTTGCCATCGATGTCGCCCAGCACGCGCGGCACCAGCACATCCTCGTAGTGGCTACGGTTGAAGACCGCGATCAGACCGTTGCCGGGCACATGGGCGTGGATGCGCCACAGGAAATCGTGGGCCCGCTCGCGCTCGGTCGGTGCGTTGAAACCGGTTGCCTGGATGCCCATGGGGCTGATCTGAGAAAACAGCGCGCGCGTGGTGCCGTCCTTGCCGGCGGTGTCCATGCCCTGCAGGACCAGCAGCAGTTTCTGCTTGCGGCTGGCGTACAGCATCTCCTGGAAGCGGGCCACCTGGCCGATCAGCTCATCAGTCAGCGCTCGCTCGCGTTGCTTGGCGCCGCCGTTGCCGTTCTTCTCGCGCAGCGGCGTCAGGCCGGCGTCCTCGTCGCGCAGCTCGACCTTCTTCGGCGCGCGGAAGCGCTCGCGGGCGTTCATGCCTGGGCGTCGAGCTTGCGGTGCTCGATCAGCATGCAGTGGTTCATGACGACCTCCAGGCCGGCGGCGCGCGCCAGGTCGGCCGCGGCCTGGTTCTCGATCCCGAGCTGCATCCACAGCACGCCGGCGCGCACCTCGATGGCGTCCTTGGCGACCGGCGGCACGTCCTCGGACTTGCGGAAGACGTCGACCACGTCGATGCGGCGGCCCTCCTTCGCCAGTGCATCGGCGGCTTCCTGCAGCGTGGCGTAGACCGGGCGGCCGAGGATTTGCTGGCCGGCGTAGGCCGGATTCACGGGCAGGATCTCGTAGCCCCGGGATTGCAGGTAGTCGGCCACTTCGTGGCTGGCGCGTTCGGGTTTGTTCGACATGCCGATCACGGCAACGGTCTTGGCGGATTTCAGGATCTGTTCGATGGTTCGCATGCTGGGCTCGCTATGTTATTGTCGCGCCTAGCTTATCAGCTTTATATCGCGCTCCGGCGCATGACCCGCAATGACGATCCGCCCTGCCCTCGCCTTCTCCCTGCTGCTCGCCGCCACCGCCGCCTTCGCCCAGACCTTGCCCGAGGTCGAGCGCAGCATCGTCCCCGTCGCCGCCTGGGGCGGCACCCCGGCCGACCCGGCGCTGGCGCATCGCCAGACCATCACCCACATCACCCTGCACCACCAGGGCGAGCCGTTCAGGCCGGGCACCGATCCGCGCCAGTACCTGCGCAAGCTGCAGACCTGGTCGCGCAACACCAAGCACTGGCTGGACATCCCCTACCACTACATCATCGACCTCGACGGCAATATCTACGAGGGCCGCAAGATCGACTACGCCGGCGACACCAACACGGAATACGATCCGACAGGGCATGCGCTGATCGAAGTGGTCGGCAACTTCGAGGAGGTCGAGCCGAACCGGCAGCAGCTCGACGCCGTGGTGCGGCTGATGGCGATGCTGGCGCATAAATACGATGTGCCGCTGGACCACATCGCCAGCCACCGCGATTTTTCAACACAGACCGTGTGCCCCGGCGCCAACCTGTACCGCTATGTGCAGGAAGGCTACTTCCGGCACAAGGTGGCGTTGCGGCTGGCGCAGGAGCAGCCCGGCACGCGCTAGGACCGCGCTGCGCCTCAGCCTCCGCAGCTGCTGGTGTTCCACTTCCAGTCGTTGGTGAAGGGGTCGAACACGCGCGGCGCCTGCCATTTCTCGGTGCGGCCATCGGCGAAGGTGCGTACGCAGCTGCCGTTCACGCAGCGGTTGGTGCAGCTCAGGGCCTGGACGGCGCGGGTCGCGACCTGGCGCGCAGGCGCCTTGGCCTTGCGTGCGACCTCGGTCTGGGCGGCCAGCTTGTCGAAGGAAGCGGGAGCATTGCTCATGCCCCTGTTGAAGGCCTTAACGGTCAGCTTGCAGGTTTCGCCGGGTTTCGCCCCCTCCTTGCAATTCGCCATGACGGCGGCAACCGCGGCCTCCATGCTCGCTTCCATGCGCACCGACGCATAGCTTGCGGATTCGGCCACCGCATAGCCCCACTCACCGAAGTGGGTCTTTACTTCGCACCTGACCGGCTTGCCTTTCTGCTGTTTGGCGCACTCGTCGAGGGCATCGGCCCTGGCGTCGGCTTCGTTGCCGAAGTTGTAGCTGAACTGGGTCGCGACCAGCAGTCCTTTCTCGTCCATGGCATGAGCCCAGGCGCCCCAGCTGCCGCCCGACTCCCAGTACAGGGCCGTGAACCTGCAGTTCTTGTAGTTCTTGCGGCAATCCGCCATCGCCCGGGCGCGGGCTTTTTCGGGCGTATCGTCGGTGGCCGAGAACATGCCGTCGTCGCCCTTGGCCAGGGCGATCGCGCCGGGGACGGTCCGGCTGGTCAGGATCCTGCAGTTGTTGACGCGTTTGCCGCATTCCTCGAGGGCTTCCGCCTTGGCTTCGTCGAGGCTGGCGGCGTTGGTCACGGTATATGTGTAGTTGTCGTCGCCGACGGCCACGGCGGCGGCGCCGAAGGCCGTGGAGGCGGCGCCACCCAGCAGGGCGGCAAACAGGGAGGAACGGATAAGCTGCGGGAAGTTCATTGTGTGCTCTCGTCGGTTGGTTTTGATGACATCCGCATATTGCCAACCGACAACTTCCGGCACCAGTAGGCTTGCGACGAACACGGCATTCCCGGGAATGGATACGGCTTTCCCGGGAATTCGGCGGCGCTACATCTGGCGGAAGGCGTCCTGGCCCTGGTAGCCGGAGCTCACGCTCAGCACCTCGGCACGGCCCCGCAAATGCACCTGCATCTGGCCCTCGCGGCGGTGGACGGCATCGATCCGGCGCCGGTTGACGATGGCGCCGCGGCTGACCTGGATGAATTCCTGCGGGTCGAGCTGCTCCACGAGGTCTTTTACGGGAATGCGGATCAGCGCCTCGGTCTGCGGCGTGACGACCTTGGTGTACTTGGCTTCGGACTGGAAGAAGATCACTTCATCGGTGGTGATCACACGCAGGATGCTGCCGACCGAGGCCTGGATCCAGGACAGGTAGCGCGGCGCCGCTGCCGCCGCGGGCGCATCGGTGGTGGCGGCGGGCGCGGGCGCCACGGTTGGCTGCCGGCGCAGCTGCAGCCGCGCGATCGTCTCCAGCAGGCGGCCCCGGTTGAGCGGCTTGACCAGGTAGTCGACCGCGCCGACGTCGAAGGCGTCCAGGGCATGCTGGTGGTAGGCGGTCAGGAACACGATGACGGTGCCGGGCGGCCGCACGCGCGCCACGTCCAGGCCGCTGGCCTTGGGCATATTGATGTCGAGGAAGGCGATGTCGGGCGCGTGGGTGCGCAGCGCCGCCAGGGCCGCGGCGCCGTCCGCGGTCTCGGCGACGATGTGCAGTTCCGGCCAGAGTTCGGCCAGCGCCTGTTTCAGTTCGGCGCGCAATAAAGGTTCGTCTTCGGCGATCAGGGCTGTGGGCATGGATTACGGAGGTGGTTCGAGGGGAATGACGATGGTGGCGGCAAAGCCGCCGGATGGCGGCGCGCCGACTTCCAGCCAGGCGCGGTTGCCATACATGGCTTCCAGGCGGCGGCGGATGTTCGACAGGCCGACGCCGGTGCCGCCGACGCTCGAGAAGCCGCGGCCGTCGTCGGCCACCGTCAGGCGCAGGCAGGCGTCGTCCGCGGCGGCCGCCAGCGAGATCGTGCCGCGCTCGGCATCGGCCAGGCCGTGCTTGATCGCGTTCTCCACCAGCGAGATCAGCATCGCCGGCGGGAATGGGTGCTCGAGCAGCGCGTCGGTGGCGGTGAAGGTGTAGCCGAGGCGCTCGCCCATCCGGATCTGCATGATCGTCAGGTAGTGGCGCGCCAGGTCCATCTCCTTGCGCACGCTGGAATGCTCGGCCCGCAGGTCGTCCATCGCGCAGCGCAGGTAGGCGATCAGGTGATCGAGCATGTGCTCGCCCGCGCCGACATCCTCGCGGTACAGGTGGCGCACGTTGGCCAGGGAATTGAACAGGAAATGGGGTTCGATCTGGGCCTGCAGGATGCGCAGCTGGGCCTCCACCGCCTGCTCGCGCAGGGCGTCGCGCTGGCGTTCGGCGGACAGCATCGAGAGCTCGGCGCGCAGGGGCTGCAGCAGGTGGGCTTCGATGTACTGCATCTGGGCCACGGCGTCGGCCGGCGGCGCGAAGAGGTAGAAGCGATAGATGCCGTCGCGCAGCCGGCACACCACCTCCACTTCCGGCACCGCGTCGTCGCCGGTGCGGAGCGAGACCATCAGCTTGTTCGGGCTGCAGTTCGGCCATATGAGCTCGTAGCGCAGCGCGTTCGCTTCCCGCACTGCGACCAGGCGCGGAAGCCCTCCGGTCAGCGGGCGATCGAGGCCGGGGGTGCTGCTGTCCATCAGGCGCTCCAGCCGGCGTACCAGCGTATCGTGGACTTCGCTGGCGTCGCCGGCCAGGCGGACCGACTTGCGCAGCAGGCTGCCGTCGGCGACACCGGCCAGCGCGCCGGTGGTGTAGCCGAGATGATGCAGGCGCCATACGCCGGTCAGCAGCGCCAGCGCCGGCAGGGTCACGAGATAGCCCAGCATGCCTTGCAGGGCGTCGGGCGCGGTGACGGCCTGGCGTATCCGGGCCTCCGTCTCGACATCGCTGTTCATGAAGATGATCGCAAGCAGCGTCAGGATCGCCACCAGCCAGAAGGCCGTGTGCTCGATGAAGGCCTGCAGCTGCAGGGCAGCCGCATAACGGCAGACCGTCCGTGCGGGCGCCGGCCGCCCCAGACGCACGGCGAAGGCGAAATACGCGGCCTGCACCAGCACGAAGCCGAGTACGGCGACGATGGGAGACAGGCTGCGCAGGCTGAGAATGATCATGCCCCATACCACCACCACGATCAGCGACCATGCGGTGAGAAGGCCGACGTTGCGAAGGGTGACTGCGGTATTGCCGCGGAGCCGGAAGAGCGGAAGGGATTTGGAAGAGGACATGGAAGCTATATTTGCATGCAGCAACATTATCTTCCACTTCGATGCGACGTAGGGCACCCGTATGCCGACGGATGCCCGATTTCAGGGAATTCGGCCGGCATCAAGGCAGCTTCATCCCCTTGATCTCGCGTCCGCCCTGGGCCAGCACCAGCTGCCCGGGCGTCGCATCGTCGAAGCGCAGCTCGGCATCCACCTGGTTCGAAAAGAAAGTCCGCTCGTTCAAGGCGAACACCTCGACCTTCGGCTGCCCGGTGGCCTGGGTCCAGTAGCGGTCGCCGTCGCGGCTGAGTTCGATCGCGAAGTTCGGCGCCAGCTGGTAGCGGCCGGCGTAGGCATCGAATTTCGTGTGATCGATCTTGACGGCCACCCGCGGCGGCGGCGCGTCGCCGGTGCGCGGGCTGACCTGGTCGGCGGTCGGATTGTGCACGACCAGCTGGGTCGCCCGGCCCTGGGCGTCGCGGGTGAACTCGAGGGATTGCAGCGAACCGGGGATGAAGAAGCCGGTCTCGGAATAGGCTTGCAGGGTCACCGGCGGCCGGCCGGCGCGCTGCAGCACCAGGCGCTCGCCGTCGCGGCGCACGGTGCGGGTGTCGTTCCCCTCGACGCGATAGACGCCGGCATAGGCATCCAGGGTCTTCGCATCCAGTTTGACTTCCTTGTACTCGGGGAAGGGATTGCCGATCGCGATCGCGGCCGCCTTGTACGCCGCCTCCCCTGCCGGCGGCAGGCCGGAATCGACATTGCTCAGTACCGCCACATACAGCTTCTCGGCCGGCAGGCGCAGCGCAAAGGTATTGAAACCGTTGATGCCGCCGCCATGGCCGATCATCGGGGCGCCGCGCAGCTTGCCGGTCTCCCAGCCGTAGCCGTAGCCGGTGCTGGCGCCGCCGCTCAGGGTATAGGGCGTGAAGGCGCGCTGCCAGCTGGCGGACTTCAGCAGCTTGCCGCTGCCGACGGCGGCGTCCCAGCGCGCCAGGTCGTCGACGGTGGAGACCAGGGAGCCGGCCGCATAGGGCTGCGTCATGCTGAGCGGCGCCGCCGGCTTGAAACCATCCGACGCCTTCGAATAGCCGAGCGCGCGCGCCGCCTTGTCGCGCTCGTGGCCCTCGTAGGCGGTGCGCTTCATCCCCAGCGGCACGAAGATGCGCTGCTCGACGAACTTGTCGTAGGTCTGGCCGGACACCTTCTCGATGATGGCGCCCAGCAGGAAGTAGCCGGAGTTGTTGTACCGGTAGCGCGAACCCGGCGCGAATTCCAGCGGATCGTTCTTGAAAGAGTCGACCATCTGCCGCACCGTGAGGTCCTTCTGCATGTTCGCCATGTAGTCCGGCTTGCCGGTATAGCTGACGATGCCCGAGGTATGGGTCAGCAGGTGCTCGATGGTGACCTTCTTGCCCTGGCTCGGATAGTCGGGCAGGTAGACGGTGATGTCGTCGTCCAGCTTGATCTTGCCCTCGTCGACCAGCATCAGGATCGCGGTCGAGGTGAACTGTTTGGTGATCGAGCCCAGGCGCATCGGCGTATCCGGGGCCAGCGGCTGCTTGTGCTCGACGTCGGCCAGCCCGTAGGCCTTGCGCAGGATGGTCTTGCCGTCCTTGACCACGATGACGGTGGCCCCCGGCGCATCGGCTTTATAGGTGGCGGCCAGTACCTGGTCGATGCGCGCCGCCACATCCTGGCCGCCATCCGGCGCGGCGTGGACGAGGGGCGCCGCCAGCAGGACGGCGATGGCGGCGCAGACGGGGGACGGCTTGAACATGGCGGCTCCTTCTCTCTCGATGGTTGTGGTCGAGACAAGATAAGAGATGTCATTACGTCAAGCAATGATTTTCCGACGAGCGGTGATCGCCGGAGATGAGCGGTCGGATCGGCGGGGCGAATGGGACTGAAAATAAAAGGCAACCCGCAGGCTGCCTTCCTTTTCAGCGTCGCCAGGCCGGCGCTCCACGGTTCAGGCGGCGCGCTCGTCGCGATGAGGCAGGCGCCAGTCCTTGCGGATGAAGTGGCAGGTATAGCCATTCGGATGCTTGACCAGGTAATCCTGGTGTTCCGGTTCCGCTTCCCAGAACGGGCCGGCAGCTTTCACTTCGGTCATGACCTTGCCGGGCCAGAGGCCGGAGGCATCGACGTCCTGGATCGTGTCCAGCGCGACCTCCTTCTGCGCGTCGTTGGTATAAAAGATCGCGGAACGGTAGCTGGCGCCGATATCGTTGCCCTGGCGATTGGCCGTGCTGGGGTCGTGGATCTGGAAGAAGAATTCGAGCAGGCGCCGGTAGCTGATCTGGTCCGGGTCGAACACGATCTCGATCGCCTCGGCGTGGGTGCCGTGATTGCGGTAGGTGGCGTTGGGCACGTCGCCGCCGGAATAGCCGACCCGGGTCGACAGCACGCCCGGCATCTTGCGGATCAGGTCTTGCATGCCCCAGAAGCAGCCCCCTGCGAGGATCGCAGTTTCTTGTTTCATGGTCCGTCCTTTCAAGCGATCGTTGTGATCCACGCTAGATGAGGACGAGGGACCGTATTTCCAGAACCGCCAGCAATAAAAAAGGCAGCCCGCGGGCTGCCTTCTTGTTCATCACACGAAACCGCTAAAATCAGCGGCCCTTGTGACGCAGCTTGGCGATGGCCGCCAGCTGGGCGATCGCGGCCGCCAGTTCGGCTTGCGCCTTGGCGTAGTCGATCGCGGATTCCTTGTTCAGCATCAGCTCTTCCGCCTGGCGCTTGGCTTCCTGGGCTTTCGCTTCGTCCAGGTCGGCGCCGCGGATGGCGGTGTCGGCCAGGACGGTCACGCCTTTCGGCTGGACTTCCAGGATGCCGCCGGCGACGAAGACGAATTCTTCTTCGGTACGGCCCGGCACTTTGATGCGCACGGCGCCCGGACGGATGCGCGTGATCAAGGGGGTGTGCATCGGGTAGATACCCAGCTCACCCGATTCACCCGGCAACGCGACGAACTCGGCTTCGCCCGAAAAGATCTGCTCTTCGGCCGAGACGACGTCAACGTGAATGGTATTTGCCATGTGTGTCCCTTAAAGGAGGCCGCTTAGGCAGCCAGCTTCTTGGCCTTCTCGATCGCTTCTTCGATGGTGCCGACCATGTAGAACGCCTGCTCCGGCAGGTGGTCCAGTTCGCCCGACGCGATCATCTTGAAGCCCTTGATCGTGTCTTTCAGCGAAACGTACTTGCCCGGTGCGCCGGTGAACACTTCAGCGACGTGGAACGGCTGCGACAGGAAACGCTGCATCTTGCGAGCGCGTGCGACGACCAGCTTGTCTTCCGGTGCCAGTTCGTCCATGCCCAGAATCGCGATGATGTCACGCAGTTCCTTGTAGCGCTGCAGGGTGCCCTGCACGGCGCGCGCGGTGGCGTAGTGCTCTTCACCGACGACCAGCGGGTCCAGCTGGCGCGAGGTCGAGTCCAGCGGGTCCACTGCCGGGTAGATACCCAGCGAAGCGATGTCACGCGACAGAACGACGGTCGAGTCCAGGTGGGCGAAGGTGGTTGCCGGCGACGGGTCGGTCAAGTCGTCCGCAGGGACGTACACGGCCTGGATCGAGGTGATCGAACCGGTCTTGGTCGAGGTGATGCGCTCTTGCAGGCGGCCCATCTCTTCGGCCAGGGTCGGCTGGTAGCCCACTGCCGACGGCATACGGCCCAGCAGTGCCGAGACTTCGGTACCGGCCAGGGTGTAGCGGTAGATGTTGTCGACGAAGAACAGAACGTCTTTACCCTCGTCACGGAAGGCTTCGGCCATGGTCAGGCCGGTCAGCGCGACGCGCAGACGGTTGCCCGGCGGTTCGTTCATCTGGCCGTAGACCATCGCGACCTTCGAGTTGCCCAGGTTGTCCAGATCGACGACCTTGGCATCGGCCATTTCGTGGTAGAAGTCGTTACCTTCACGGGTACGCTCACCCACGCCGGCGAACACGGACAGACCCGAGTGCGCTTTAGCGATGTTGTTGATCAGTTCCATCATGTTGACGGTCTTGCCGACGCCGGCGCCGCCGAACAGGCCGACCTTACCGCCTTTGGCGAACGGGCAGACCAGGTCGATCACCTTGATGCCGGTTTCCAGCAGGTCCTGCGACGGCGACAGCTCGTCGTAGGCCGGTGCGGTGCGGTGGATCGATGCGGTGCGCTCGGCGTTGACCGGGCCGCGCTCGTCGATCGGGTTGCCCAGCACGTCCATGATGCGGCCCAGGGTCGCGTTGCCAACCGGCACCATGATCGGGTTGCCGGTGTTCTGGATAATCATGCCGCGACGCAGGCCTTCCGAGCTGCCCAGCGCAATGGTACGGACGATGCCGTCGCCCAGCTGCTGCTGGACTTCCAGGGTCAGTTCGGAGCCTTCCATTTTCAGTGCGTCGTACACTTTCGGCATTGCGTTGCGCGGGAATTCCACGTCAACCACGGCGCCGATACACTGAACGATTTTGCCATCAGCCATGTTCGTTCCTTCAGATATAGTTTTAATTTCGTTTCGAGAGGTCGTTGATTCAGCTTAGCTGCCGCTTTTAAGCGCTGATTGCAGCTGCGCCCGACACGATCTCGGAGAGTTCTTTCGTGATCGCTGCCTGGCGGGTCTTGTTGTAGACCAGCTTCAGCTCGCCGATGACGTTGCCCGCGTTGTCGGTTGCGGCCTTCATCGCCACCATGCGCGCCGACTGCTCGGACGCCAGGTTCTCGGCCACCGACTGGTAGATCAGCGCTTCGACGTAGCGCATCAGCAGCTCGTCGATGACGACTTGCGCGTCCGGCTCGTAGATGTAGTCCCACGAGTGGCCGCCTTCGTCCGCCTTCAGGTGCCCGGCCGGCAGCGGGAGCAGCTGCTCGACCACCGGTTCCTGGCGCATGGTGTTGATGAACTTGGTGTAGCACAGGTACACCGCGTCCAGCTGACCATCCTGGTAAGCGTCGAGCATGACCTTGATCGGGCCGATCAGCTTTTCCAGGTGCGGGGTGTCGCCGATTTGCGTGACACTCGAAACGACCTTCACGCCGATGCGGTTCAGGAAGCCCAGACCTTTGTTGCCGATTGCAACGACTTCAATGCGATTGCCCGCGGCTTCCAGCTCGCGGGTCTTCTGCGTCACCTGGCGCAGCACGTTGGTGTTCATGCCGCCGCACAGACCCTTGTCGGTCGTGACGACGATGAAGCCGACGGCTTTCGCTTTCGTGTCCTTGGCATTCGCCATGAACGCGTGGGTGTACTCCGGGTTCGCAGTGGCGAGGTTGGCCGTGATGTTGCGGACCTTCTCGCTGTAGGGACGGGCGGCGCGCATCCGGTCCTGCGCCTTGCGCATCTTGGACGCGGCGACCATTTCCATCGCCTTGGTGATCTTCTTCGTATTTTCTACGCTTTTGATCTTGCCACGTATCTCTTTGCCTGCTGCCATGAGCCCTTACTCCTTATAGGGACCGGGTCGCCCCGGTCCCGCATTCCATCAGATAGCCGCGCTTAGAACGACTTCTTGAAGTCGGCGATGGCGGCGGCCAGCGCTGCTTCGCCGTCCTTGTCCAGGGCCTTGGTCTCGTCAATCTTCGACAGCAGGGCACCGTGGCTGGACTTCAGGAAGTTGTGCAGACCGGCTTCGAAATCCAGCACGCGCTTGACTTCGATATCGTCGAAATAACCTTTGTTGACGGCGAACAGCGATGCGGCCATCAGCGAGATCGGCAGCGGCGAGTACTGCTTCTGCTTCAGCAGTTCGGTCACGCGTGCACCGCGGTCCAGCTGTTTGCGGGTCGACTCGTCCAGGTCCGATGCGAACTGCGCGAACGCAGCCAGCTCACGGTACTGCGCCAGGTCGGTACGGATACCGCCGGACAGGCCCTTGATGACCTTGGTCTGGGCAGCGCCACCGACGCGCGACACCGAGATACCTGCGTTGATCGCCGGACGGATACCGGCGTTGAACAGCGAGGTTTCCAGGAAGATCTGGCCGTCGGTAATCGAGATCACGTTGGTCGGCACGAAGGCCGAGACGTCGCCAGCCTGGGTTTCGATGATCGGCAGTGCGGTCAGCGAACCGGTCTTGCCGGTCACGGCGCCGTTGGTGAAGGCGGACACGTAGTCGGCGTTCACGCGAGCGGCACGCTCCAGCAGACGGCTGTGCAGGTAGAACACGTCGCCCGGGTAAGCTTCGCGGCCCGGCGGACGGCGCAGCAGCAGCGAGATCTGGCGGTAGGCGACGGCCTGCTTCGACAGGTCGTCGTACACGATCAGCGCGTCTTCGCCGCGGTCGCGGAAGTATTCGCCCATCGCGCAGCCCGAGTAGGCCGAGATGTACTGCATGGCTGCCGATTCCGAAGCGGAAGCGGCGACGACGATGGTGTACTCCATCGCGCCATGCTCTTCCAGCGAGCGCACGATGTTCTTGATGGTCGAGGCCTTCTGGCCGATCGCCACGTACACGCAGGTCATGTTCTGACCCTTCTGGTTGATGATCGCATCAACTGCCACGGCCGACTTGCCGGTCTGGCGGTCGCCGATGATCAGCTCGCGCTGGCCACGGCCGATCGGCACCATCGCGTCGATCGACTTGATACCGGTCTGCATCGGCTGCGAGACGGATTCACGCGCGATCACGCCCGGGGCGATCTTTTCGATCGGAGCGGTCAGCTTGGCGTCGATCGGACCTTTGCCGTCGATCGGCTGGCCCAGTGCGTTGACGACGCGGCCACGCAGTTCCGGGCCGACCGGGACTTCCAGGATGCGGCCGGTGGTCTTGACAGTGTCGCCTTCGGAGATGTGCTCGTAAGCACCCAGAATCACGGCGCCGACCGAGTCACGCTCGAGGTTCATCGCCAGACCGAAGGTGTTACCCGGGAATTCCAGCATCTCGCCCTGCATCACGTCCGACAGACCATGGATGCGGCAGATACCGTCGGCGACGGAGATCACCGTGCCTTGGTTACGAACATCAGCCGAACCTTCGAGGCCCTGGATGCGGCTCTTGATCAGTTCGCTGATTTCAGACGAATTAAGTTGCATGAGTGCTAACTCCTAATAGTTTCTTGATGCGTAGGGCAAGGGCTTGGACGCGGTAGACGGTGCAAAGATCCTCAGGCCACCAGCGCGTTGTGCATCTGCTGCAGCTTCGCGCGGACCGAGGTATCCAGCACTTCGTCACCGACGACCACGCGCACACCACCGATCAGCGACGGGTCGACTTCGACCGTGGGGTTCAGCTTGCGGCCAAATTTCTTTTCGAGCGTGGCGGCCAGCGCATTCACCTGGTCGGCCGACATCTCGAAGGCGCTGTAGACAGTCGCGTCGGCAGCACCTTCTTGCGCATTCTTCAGCACAGTGAACTGGGCGGCGATTTCCGGCAACAACGCGATACGGCCGTTTTCGGCCAGCATCACGATGAAGTTTTTCGCTTCGGCGTTCAGCGGCGACTTGACCAGCGACGCAATCGTCTCGGCCAGTTGTGCCGCCGTGACGTTCGGATTGCCGGCAAAAGCCTGCACGTCCGGATTGGCGCCGATTTGCGCCAGTTCCGAGACGATGCCGGACCAGGCCGCCATGTCGCCGTTCTGGGCGACACGGAACAGCGCTTCGGCGTAGGGGCGGGCGACGGTTGCGAATTCAGCCATGATCAGAGCTCGGTCGACAGGCGGTTCAGCAGGTCGGCGTGGGCCGCTGCGTTCACTTCGCGCTTGAGGATCTGCTCGGCGCCGGCCACCGCCAGGCTTGCCACCTGGCCGCGCAGTTCTTCGCGCGCGCGGGTCACTTGCTGCTCGGCGTCGGCCTTGGCAGCTTCGACGATGCGGGCGGCTTCGACGGCAGCGGTCTGCTTGGCTTCTTCGATGATTGCGTGGGCACGCTTTTCGGCGTCGGCGATGCGCTTGGCGCTTTCTTCGCGGGTCGACGCCAGTTCGGCGGCGATGCGTTTTTCGGCGGCAGCCATTTCTGCCTTGCCGCGGTCAGCTGCGGCCAGGCCGTTCGCGATCCTCTGGGCGCGCTCGTCGAGCGCTTTCATCACCGGCGGCCACACGAATTTCATCGTGACGAACACCAGGATGAAGAAGACCACGAACTGAACAAACAGAGTTGCGTTCAGATTCACGGTAAATTCCTTCTCACAAAAACGGATGCCGAACCGGGTAGGTTCGGCTGCTCAGAATCGAATGACGTGTCGATTAGGCGTGGAACGGATTTGCGAAGGCGAACAGCATGGCGATACCAACACCGATCAGGAATGCCGCGTCGATCAGGCCGGCCAGCAGGAACATCTTGGTCTGCAGGGTGTTCATCAGTTCAGGCTGACGTGCCGAAGCTTCCAGGTATTTGCCGCCCATCAGAGCGATACCGATACAGGCACCAATTGCACCCAGGCCGATGATCAGACCGCAAGCCAGCGCAATGTAAGAATAGTCAGTCATTAGAATTACTCCAAAAGTTAATTTAAAAAGCTAGAAAATTACAACTTCTTTACTACCACTATCTTGTTCGTTCTTGCGATCGCGTCGGTCAGTGGCTCTCGTGGGCCTGACCGATGTACACCAGCGTCAGCATCATGAAGATGAAAGCCTGGAGGAGCACGATCAGGATGTGGAAGATTGCCCAAGCCGAACCTGCGACGATTTGGCCGACGATACCGAACGGGCCGGCCAAGGCGCCGAGCAGGGCAATCAACAGGAACAGCAGCTCGCCGGCGTACATGTTGCCGAACAGTCGCATACCGAGCGACACGGTGCGTGCTGCGTATTCGATCATGTTCAACAGGAAGTTGAACGGAGCCAGGTAAATGCCAAACGGTGCGGCGAACAGTTCGTGGATCCAGCCGCCGACGCCCTTGACCTTGACGTTGTAGTACAGGACCACGGCCAGCACGCCCAGCGACATACCCATCGGACCGTTCAGGTCGGCGGTCGGCACGATACGGAAGTGCATTTCACCCAGGCCCATGGTGCGCAGGATGGCGGCGAACAGGTCGACCGGCAGGAAGTCCAGGCAGTTCATCAGGAAGACCCAGATGAAGACGGTCAGGGCCAGCGGCGCGATGAAGCGGCGGTCGCCGTGGATGATCGACTTCGACTGGTCTTCGACCATCTCGACGACGCTTTCGAGCAGGCCCTGGAAGCGGCCCGGCACGCCGGAAGTCGCCTTGCGCGCGCCCAGCCACATGACGAACACGCCGATCACGCCCATCACGATCGACCAGAACACGGTATCGTAGTTGATGACCTTGAAGTTTACGATGAAATCCTGATGGATATTGGTCAGGTGACCCAGGTGGTGCTGAATGTATTCGCCGGCGGTGGGCGCATGCTCCGCGGCGGTTTCTACCGTTGGACTCGTCATTATTTCTGCCTAAATATTAAGATGATGTAACTTTTCAGCGCCACGATGAAGCCGCCCAACAGGGCGAACCAGTTCAGATCGTGGTAAAGCCGCGCCGTCACGTACAGCAGCGCCAGCGTTAAAGCAATCTTTACAAATTCCCAGATGAAGAACGTGGCAGGATTCGCGCCGCCCGGCTTCTGCGTACCGGCAAACAGGCGCATCGCCATGACACCGTTGGGAACGACACAACAAAAGCCGCCTAGTACCGCCGAAAACATCGCAGCCCACCCCCCAATCAGTCCGGCGATCAAGCCGGCCACGATTGTTGCCATCATTTGCAGGGAGACCAAGCGCAGCATTTTTCTTGTTCTTTCGCGCCAGCCGTGTGGAACCGAGTTACGGTATGGTAATTACATGAATCAGCGGGATTATAAGGGCTTATGAAGTGCAGAGTCAAACTCTTCCGTCCTTATATCGCGTCTACAACGATGTAAAAACGACAAAGAAATTTAACGTCAATCCCGGAAAAATCCTACGAAATTCAGCCTATTACAGGGAACATAGTGCGATCTACCAAAAGTCCTGTAGATGCATATACCGGCGATCGATGAGGGGGTGTACTGTGGGCAATTCGACACTTGCCCACAGCTTCGATGCGGATGCGGGATCAGTCGCGCAGGCGGGTCAGCACGCTTTCGAGCACGTCGAGGTCGGCAAAATCGATGATCATCTGCCCCTTGCCCTTCGGTCCCATCTTGAAGGCGACCGGGGTGGCGAGACGGTCGGACAGTTCTTCCTCGAGGCGGACGATGTCGCCCGACTTTTCCTTCTGGCGCGCGGTGGCCGCCGGCGCGTTCTGCTCTTCCAGGGTACGGGCGACCAGTTTTTCGGTTTCGCGTACCGACAGGCGTTTCGCGATCACCTGGGTGGCCAGCGCGATCTGGCTGGCGGCGTCGACCGCCAGCAAGGCGCGCGCATGGCCCATGTCGATATCCCCTGCCATCAGCATGGTCTGCACCGGCTGGGCCAGGTTCACCAGGCGCAGCAGGTTCGACACCGCACTGCGCGAGCGGCCGACCGCGTTGGCGGCCTGTTCATGGGTGAAGTCGAATTCCGAGATGAGGCGCGCGATGCCTTGCGCTTCTTCGAGGGGGTTCAGGTCTTCGCGCTGGATGTTCTCGATCAGGGCCATCGCGGCCGCGTTCTGGTCGTCGACCTCGCGCACCAGCACCGGGATCTCTTCCAGGCCGGCCAGTTGCGCCGCGCGGAAGCGCCGTTCGCCGGCGATGATCTCGTAGCCGATCTCCCCTGCCCCCGTGATCGGACGCACCAGCACCGGCTGCATGATGCCCTGGCTCTTGATGGAGGCGGCCAGCTCGGACAGCGAGCCGTCGTCCATGCGGGTGCGCGGCTGGTACTTGCCGGCCTGGATGCGGGTGACAGGCAGGGCGGACGGGCTGCCGCTTGGTGCGGCCGGGGTCTCGTGGGCGTCGCCGCCGAGCAGGGCGTCGAGGCCGCGGCCGAGTCCCTTCAGTTTTTTGGTTGCCATGATGTTGGACTGTTCTGTTTATATGTGGATTACATGGTCTTGATGCGCTCGACCATCTCGGCGCCGAAGGCGATGTACGCCTGCGCCCCTTTCGACGAAGGATCGAACACCACGCCGGGGATGCCGTACGAGGGCGCCTCGGCCAGTCGAACGTTGCGCGGGATGATGGTCTTGAAGACCTTGTCGCCGAAGTGCTGCTCGAGCTGGCTTGACACCTGCTGCGACAAGGTCATGCGCGGATCGAACATCACCCGCAGCAGGCCGATGATGCGCAGGTCGTGGTTCAGGTTGGCGTGCACCTTCTTGATCGTGTTGACCAGGTCCGACAGGCCTTCCAGCGCGTAGTACTCGCACTGCATCGGGATGATCACGCCGTGCGCGCACACCAGGCCGTTCAGGGTCAGCATCGACAGCGCCGGCGGGCAGTCGATCAGGATGAAGTCGTAGTCGGCGTCGACCTTGGCGAGAGCGTCCTTCAGTCGGCGTTCGCGGTTTTCCAGTTCCACCATCTCGACTTCGGCGCCGGCCAGCTCGCGGTTCGCCGGCAGTACGTCGAAGCGCCCCGCTTCGCTGCGCAGCTTGCTGCTTTCGACGTCGGCCTCGCCGAGCAGCACCTCATAGATCGAGGAGCTCAGGCCGGCCTTGTTGATGCCCGCGCCCATGGTGGCGTTGCCCTGCGGGTCGAGGTCGACCAGCAGCACGCGCTGGTCCAGCTTGGCCAGTCCGGCGGACAGGTTGACGCTGGTGGTGGTCTTGCCGACGCCGCCCTTCTGGTTTGCTACGCAAAAAATTTTCGCCATGTATGCCTTCAAAAAGCCATACCGTTAATACCATTAAAACGATTTATACGATTTACTTGGTAATACGGTATAAACGGTTTATATCGTTTAGCTGGTTACCCTTTGGATGAAAACCAGATGACGTTCCGCCCCCAGCCTGGGCACCTGCAGGGGTTCCACTTTCGTCACCTTCCATTCGGCCGGCAGCCTCTGCCGCTCGTCCTCCGGCGCCACCCCTTTCAGGGCAATGTATCTGCCCTGCTCCGCCAGCAGATGCGCAGACCACTCGACGAAATCCGAGAGGTCGGCAAAAGCACGCGAGGTGATGACGTCGAATTTGTCGCTCACCTCCAGCTCCTGCACCTTCATGGTGTACACGCTGACGTTGGCCAGGCCCAGCTGCGCCTTCACCTGGGTGAGGAAGGCGGTTTTCTTGTGCACGGTGTCGATCATCGACACTTTCATGTCCGGACGGACCACCGCCAGCACGATCCCGGGCAAGCCGCCGCCCGCGCCGACGTCCAGCACGTTGTTCGCACCGGCGAAGGCAGGTACTGCGGCCAGGGAATCGAGCAGGTGGTGAGTCACCATCTGCATCGGATCGCGCAGTGAAGTCAGGTTATAGACGGAATTCCACTTGAACATCAGGGCCAGGTAGTCCAGCAGCTGTTCCTGCTGGGCCGGGCTGACGTCGAGCTGCATCTCGGCGATGCCGTCGCGCAGTACCTGAGCAAGGGCATTGCGGTCGAAATTCTTCATTCGGCAAGCTCCTGCTGCGGCGCCTCGCCGCTGCCTTCCGCTGGCGCATTGGTAAAGCCCTTGGCGCCCCGTTTTTTCAGGTGCACCAGCAGCAGGGAAATCGCCGCCGGGGTCACGCCGGAGATGCGCGACGCCTGGCCCAGGGTTTCCGGACGCTGTTTATCGAGCTTCTGGCGCACCTCGATCGACAGTGCCGTGATCTCCAGGTAGTTCAGGTTTTCCGGCAGTTTCAGGTTCTCGTAGTAGTCGTGGCGCTCCACTTCCCGCGCCTGGCGGTTGATGTAGCCCGAATACTTCAGCTGGATCTCGATCTGTTCCTTCACCGCCGGATCCTCGACGCCGGGACCGGCCAGGGCCTGGCCCTCGTTGCCCTGCAGGGTCATCAGCTTGTCGTACTCGACGCCGGGACGGCGCAGCAGGTCGGCCAGGTTGTACTCGCGTTCAATGGCCTGGCCGATCACGCGTTCGGATTCGACGGCCGCCAGGATGCGCGGGTTGACCCAGGTCGAGCGCAGGCGTTCCAGCTCCAGGGCCACTGCTTCGCGCTTGCGCTCGAAAGCTTCCCATTGCGCATCGCCGACCACGCCCAGCTTGCGGCCGATTTCCGTCAGGCGAATGTCGGCATTGTCTTCGCGCAGCGACAGGCGGTACTCGGCACGGCTGGTGAACATGCGGTAAGGCTCGGCCACGCCCTGGGTGGTGAGGTCGTCGACCAGCACGCCGAGATAGGCTTCCGAGCGGCCCGGGGTCCAGGCTTCCTTGCCCTGGGTCTGGCGTGCCGCATTGATACCGGCAAGCATGCCTTGCGCCGCCGCTTCTTCGTAGCCAGTGGTGCCGTTGATCTGGCCGGCGAAGAACAGGCCGTTGATCGCCTTGGTTTCCAGCGACGCCTTCAGGCCGCGCGGGTCGAAGTAATCGTATTCGATCGCATAGCCGGGACGCAGGATGAAGGCGTTTTCCAGGCCGCGCATCGAGCGCACCAGGGCAAGCTGCACGTCGAAAGGCAGGCTGGTCGAGATCCCGTTCGGATAGAACTCGTTGGTCGTCAGCCCTTCCGGTTCGAGGAAGATCTGGTGCGATTCTTTCGAGGCGAAGCGGTGGATCTTGTCTTCGATCGACGGGCAGTAGCGCGGGCCGACGCCTTCGATCACCCCGGTGTACATCGGGCTGCGGTCCAGACCGTTACGGATGATCTCGTGGGTTTGCGCATTCGTGTGCGTGACCCAGCACGGCACCTGCTTCGGGTGCATGGCGACATTGCCCATGTACGAGAACACCGGCACCGGATCGAGGTCGCCCGGCTGCTCGCTCATGGCGGAAAAGTCGATGCTGCGACCGTCGATGCGCGGCGGCGTGCCGGTCTTCAGGCGGCCCTGCGGCAGCTTCAGCTCTTTCAGCCTGCTCGAAAGGGACACCGCCGCCGGATCGCCGGCGCGGCCGGCCGTGTAATTCTGCAGGCCGACGTGGATCTTCCCGTCGAGGAAAGTACCGGCCGTGAGCACCACGGCGCGGGCGCGGAACTGCAGGCCGATCTGGGTGACGGCGCCGACCACACGGTCGCCTTCGACCATCAGGTCGTCCACGGACTGCTGGAATAGCCACAGGTTCGGCTGGTTTTCCAGGCGCGAGCGGATCGCGGCCTTGTAGAGCACACGGTCGGCCTGGGCGCGGGTGGCGCGCACGGCCGGGCCCTTGGACGAGTTCAGGATGCGGAACTGGATGCCGGCCTCGTCGGTGGCGATTGCCATCGCGCCGCCCATGGCGTCCACTTCCTTGACCAGGTGGCCCTTGCCGATACCGCCGATCGACGGGTTGCAGGACATCGCACCGAGGGTCTCGATGTTGTGAGTAAGCAATAGGGTCTTTTGCCCCATGCGTGCAGACGCGAGCGCCGCTTCGGTGCCGGCATGGCCGCCGCCAACGACGATCACGTCGAATTCTGTCGGAAATAACATGATGGAATGTGCTGCGAGGAGAGTTAAGCTGGGATTATAGATTCTTTTTTCCGTGCAGCTTCAAGTCGGTCCCGAAAACCACAGAATTTTGTTTCACGTGAAACCTTTTTGGAGGAAGGCGGATGAGGCCACAGTTGCTCGCCGCTCACGGAATGTTCGCCGCCCTCCCCGCCATCGCGGCCGGTAAGGTGCCCAGGTCAGGGCCCTGCCGGTCCAGGTGCGCACGCTGGTCGGTACACGCTGCCGGCTCGCGGCCTGCACTAGCGGCGCTACCTACTTGATCGTCAACAGCCACCCGCCGTATGCGCCGCTGCCCGTCGCCACCGATGCCAACGCCTGCGACAAGGCAAGCTGGTGTCCGAACAAAAAGGCCATGGACCCGGCGATTGCTGGTGCATGGCCGGGTGGACCTGGGATGGCAAGGCCTACGCCTAGAGCGCCGCCTGGGATACCGGCAGGCGCCGGCTGATCGCGCCCGGCGGCGCCGGGCTGTTGCCCACTCTCCTTACAACCGTCAAACCGATATGATGAGGCCGCACTGTTTCACGTGAAACATTACCAGCCGAGGTGGCGGAAGGTATCGAAGGCTGTCTTTACAATCAGCAAGGACACGACGACCAGGAAGAGCTTGCGCACGAAACCGCTGCCGTGCTTCAGCGCCAGCCGGGTACCGACCAGCGAGCCGCCGATCTGGCACACCGCCATCACCGCCGCCAGTTTCCAGATCAGGTGGCCGCTGTAGCCGAACCAGATCAGGGCCGAAACATTGCAGGCCACGTTGACGATCTTCGCCGCCGCCGAGGCGCCGAGGAAATCGAAGCCGAAAAACCGCACGAACAGGAAGATCAGGAAGCTGCCGGTCCCTGGACCGAAGAAGCCGTCATAAAAGCCGATCGCGGCGCCGACCCCGACCGCCAGCAGGCGCTCCGTCATGCCGCTGTGGACCGGCGCATGGACCGAACCGAAGTCCTTTTTCTTGAAGGTGTAGACGGCCACCGCCAGCAGGACCAGCGGCAGCAGGCTGCGCACGAAGTCGCCCGGCACGCGGGTCACGGTCCAGGCGCCGATGAAGGCCAGGGCGAAGGCGGCGACGGCTGCCGGCGCCGCCGTGCTCCAGGCCACCTGCACCCGACGCGCATACTTCACCGCCGCGACCGTGGTGCCGCACATCGATGCCAGCTTGTTCGTTCCCAGCAGGGTCGCCGGCACTTCCTTCGGAAACACGGCGAAGATCGCCGGGATCTGGATCAACCCTCCCCCTCCCACCACAGCATCGACTAGACCGGCAAGAAAGGCCGCGCAGGCCAGGGTGACGAGATCAAACATGGGAACAAATGCATAGAGGGAAATCGCCATTGTACGGTAATGAAAGAGGCCAGCTGGTGTAAGCTTGAGCAAACGCAAAACCAACAAGGAGACGCCGTCGATGAGTACCGCCATCCCCGCATTCAGCTTCAGCACCGTGTCCAGCATCGTGTCCGAAGCCGGCGCCTCGCTCAGGCTCGGACAGCTCGTCGCCGAACGTTTCCCGGGCCTGCGTCGGGTGCTGATCGTCACCGATCCCGGCTTCCTGCGCACCGGCCTGGTCGAGCCGCCGCGCGCCAGCCTGGAACGCCAGGGCATGCAAGTGATGGTTTATTCGGACGTGCTCGTCGATCCGCCGGAAGCCGTGGTCGAGGCCGCGGCCCGCTTCGCGCGCAGGCAGGGAACGGAACTGGTGATCGGCCTGGGCGGCGGCAGCTCGATGGACGTCGCCAAGCTGGTCGCGGTGCTGGCCGGCAGCGAACAGCCGCTGGCCGAGATGTACGGCATCGGCAAGGTCGCCGGCAAGCGCCTGCCGCTGGTGCAGGTGCCGACCACCGCCGGCACCGGTTCGGAAGTCACCAACATCGCCATCGTCACCACCGGCGAGAGCACCAAGATGGGCGTGGTCGCTCCCCAGCTCTACGCCGACCTGGCGCTGCTGGATGCGAGCCTGACGGTCGGCCTGCCGCCGGTGGTCACAGCCGCCACCGGCATCGACGCCATGGTGCACGCGATCGAAGCCTATACCAGCCGCCACAAGAAGAATCCGCTGTCGGATATGCTGGCGCGCCAGGCGCTGTCCCTGCTGTCGGCACACATCGTCAAAGCCTGCGAGAACGGCCACGACCTCGACGCCCGCCAGGCCATGCTGCTGGGCGCCTGCCTGGCCGGCCAGGCCTTTTCCAACGCCCCGGTGGCCGCTGTCCATGCGCTGGCTTACCCGATCGGCGGCATCTTCCACGTTGCCCACGGACTGTCGAACTCGCTCGTGCTGCCGCACGTGCTGCGTTTCAATCTGCCGGCGGCCAGCGGGCACTATGCGGAACTGGCCGGCATCGTCGTGCCCCACGCCAGCGGCAGCGAAGAGGCGCGCGCCCAGGCCTTGATTGTTGCGATGCAGCAGATCGCCAAGATCACGGGGGTCGAGACGACGCTGCAGCAGGTCGGCATTACGGAACGCGACCTGGATCGTTTGGCTGACGATGCGATGCTGCAGACCAGGTTGCTGGGGAACAATCCGCGGGAGCTGACGCGCGAGGATGCGCGGGCGATTTACGCGGCGGCGCTCTAACTGTCGTTCCCGGCATTGCCGGAAACGACTTCCCGGAATTGCCGGGAACGACGAGCTAAACGGTACTCCTTTTCGCCCCAAGAAAATCCAGCAGCAAGGCATTCACCCGCTCATGCGCCGTCAGCTGCAGCCAGTGGTCGGCATCGCGGATCCGTTCGAAGCGGAATTCGCCATCCACGTAATGCGCCGAATCGCGCATCTGCTTTTCGCCCAGCGCCGGGTCGCGGTCGCTCCAGATGCCCATCACCGGCACTTTGACGCGTGGATAGGACTGCGGCAGCGCCAGCTTGAGGTTGGCGCGGTAATAGTTCAGCGCCGCAGTCAGCCGTCCCGGCGGACCGAGATCGCGCTTCCAGAAATCGGCCTGGCCCGGCTCGCTGGTGAACTGGCGCAGCGCGAACCAGTCGGCCGCGCGCAGCGTGGCTTCGGCAATGCCCGGCATGCAGAACAGCGGGATATAGGCCATCCGCAACTGCTGCAGGATGCCGGCGTGGGCGATCGCCTTCGGATGGCCGGTCGACAGGACCACCAGGCGCTCGACGCGCTGCGGCACCATGGACGCCAGCTGCCAGCCGAGGATGCCGCCCCAGTCGTGGCCGACGATGCTCACCTTGTCGATCTTCAGTGCATCCAGCAGACCCAGTATGTCGGCCCGGATCTTGTCGAGGGTGTAGTCGAGCACGTGGGGCGGCGCATCCGTGCGGCCGTAGCCGCGCAGGTCGGGCGCCAGCACGCGGAAACCGGCTTGGGCCAGCACCGGTATCTGCTTGCGCCAGACGATGTGGGTATCGGGAAAACCGTGCAGGAGGAGGACCACCGGCCCCTGCCCGGTCGTGGTGGCGTGCATGTGGATGCCGTTCGCATCCAGCATCAGGGATTCGTCGATCACAGCCCCTCCTGTGTGTTAGGCCGCCCTGCTCCCGCGCTTGGCGGCATTGAAAGCCGCCGCGATCTCGCCGACGATGCCGCGCCGGAACAGCAGCACGCAGGCAACAAAGATCAGCCCGGTAACGATGCCGACCGATTCGCCGAGTGACGCAAACCATTCTACATGGGTCGCTTCGACGAGGAAGTTCCCTACGTCGCCGAGCTTGTTTTCGAGGGCGACCACCAGGAAGGCGCCCAGCACCGGCCCGGCCAGCGTGCCCATGCCGCCTACCAGGGTCATCAGGATGACGAGGCCGGACATGGTCCAGTGCACGTCGGTGAGGGTCTCGAAGCCCAGCACCACGGTCTTGGTGGCCCCTGCGAGGCCCGCCAGGGCGCTCGAGAGCACGAAGGCCAGCAGCTTGACCTTGTCCACGTCGTAGCCCAGGGAAATGGCGCGTGGCTCGTTTTCCTTGACCGCCTTCAGCACCTGGCCGAAAGGCGAATGGATGATGCGCACGATCAGCGCGAAGCCGGCCACGAACAGCGCCAGCACCACGTAGTACATGGTCAAATCGTTGCCGAGGTCGAGCAGGCCCAGCAGCTTGCCACGTGGCACGCCCTGCAGGCCATCCTCGCCGTGCGTGAAGGGCGCGCGCAAGGCGCCGAAGTACACCATCTGGGCCAGCGCCAGGGTGATCATCGAGAAATAGATGCCCTGGCGCCGGATCGCCAGCAGACCCATCACGAGGCCGATGGCGCCGGCCGCCAGCACGCCCAGCACGAGGCCGGCCTCGAAAGGCAGACCCAAGGCCGTCAGTGCATAGCCGGTCACGTAGCCGGCGCCGCCGAAGAAGGCGGCATGGCCGAAGGACAGCAGGCCCGTATAGCCGATCAGCAGGTTGAAGGCGCAGGCGAACAGGCCGAAGCACAGCAGCTTCATCAGGAACACCGGATAGCCGACGAAGGGCGCGGCCAGGGCGACCAGCAGGGCCAGGGTGTAGCCGAGTTTTCGATTCATATCACTTTTCCTTGCCGAACAAACCTGCCGGACGCAGCAGCAGCACGATCACCATCACGACGAACACCACCACCTCCGACGCTTCCGGGTAATAGACGCGGGTCAGGCCCTCGATCACGCCCAGGCCCAGGCCGGTGACGATGGAACCGAGGATCGAGCCCATGCCGCCGATCACGACCACGGCGAACACGACGATGATGAGGTTGGAGCCCATCAGCGGCGTGACGTTGATGACGGGCGCCGCCAGTACCCCGGCAAAGCCCGCCAGGGCGACGCCGAAGCCATAGGTGAGGGTCACCATCAGCGGCACGTTGACGCCGAAGGCTTCGACCAGTTTCGGGTTCTCGGTACCGGCGCGCAGGTAGGCGCCCAATCTCGTCTTTTCGATCACGAACCAGGTCGCCAGGCAGACCGTCAGCGAGGCCGCGACCACCCAGGCGCGGTAGTTCGGCAGGATCATGAAGCCGAGGTCGGTGGCGCCGGACAGGGCCTCCGGCACGTCGAGGGTCTGGCCGGAAACGCCGTAGAAGGAGCGGAACACGCCTTCCAGCAGCAGGGTGATGCCGAAGGTCAGCAGCAGGCCGTACAGATGGTCCAGCTTGTACAGCCAGCGCAGCATCGACTTCTCGACCAGGATGCCGAACACCCCGACCAGCAGCGGCGCCAGCACCAGCATCACCCAGTAGTTCAGGCCGAAGGAAGTGACGCCGATGAAGGCGGCAAAGGCGCCCATCATGTATAGCGCGCCATGCGAGAAATTGATGACGTTGAGCAGGCCGAAGATGACGGCCAGGCCCAGCGACAGCATCGCATAGAAAGAGCCGTTGACCAGGCCCAGCAGGAGCTGGCTCAGCATGGCTTGCAGGGGGACGCCGAAGATTTCCATATGAGTTCAGGCTAAAAATTGCGGCAACGTACACAAGCACGTCATTCCCGCGAACATATGCCCGTCATCCCCGCGCAGGCGGGGATCCAAGTTTTTGTGGGTCGCAACAAACTTGGGTCCCCGCCTGCGCGGGGACGACGGCGCCAGAGTTAACGAATTACTTCCACGCCGCGCACTTCGATTCCGCCTTGGTCGTGTAAGCCTGCGAACCCGGAATGGTCGCCACAACCTTGTAGTAATCCCAAGCCCCCTTCGATTCCTTCGGCGTTTTCACTTGCATCAGGTACATGTCGTAGACCATGCGGCCGTCCGGGCGGATCTCGCCGTTCTTGGCGAACATGTCATTGATCTTGGTCTTTTTCAGGTGGGCCATGACCTTGTCGGCATCATCGCTGCCGACCGCCTTCACTGCGTTCAGGTAGTTCGTCGTGGCCGAGTAGTCGGCCGCCTGCAGCATCGAGGGCTGCTTTTTCATCTTGGCGAAGTAGCGCTTCGACCAGGCGCGGGTGGCGTCGTTCTGGTCCCAGTACCAGCCGTCGGTCAGGTACAGGCCCTGGGTCGTGTTCAGGCCGAGGGTGTGGATATCGTTGATGAACACCAGCAGGCCGGCCACCTTCATCTTCTTGGTCAGACCGAATTCGTTGGCGGCTTTTACGGAGTTGATAAAATCGCCGCCAGCGTTCGCCAGGCCCAGCACCTGGGCTTTGGAGGACTGGGCCTGCAGCAGGAAGGACGAGAAGTCGGAGGCGCCCAGCGGGTGCTTCACGCTGCCGAGCACGGTGCCGCCGTTGGCCTTGATGACCTCGGTGGTGTCCTTCTCCAGCGACTGGCCGAAGGCGTAGTCGGCGGTCAGGAAATACCAGCTCTTGCCGCCCTGCTTGACCATGGTGGCGCCGGTGCCGCGCGCCAGCGCCACGGTGTCGTAGGCGTAGTGCACGGTGTAGGGCGAGCATTCCTCGTTGGTGAGCCTGGCGGAGCCGGCGCCGATGGCGATGAAGACTTTTTTCTTTTCCGCGGCAACCTTGGCCATCGCCAGGCTGGCGCCCGAGTTGGTGCCGCCGATCAGCATGTCGACGCCCTGCTGGTCGAACCATTCCCTCGCCTTGCTGGCGGCGATGTCCGCCTTGTTCTGGTGGTCGGCGACGATGAACTGGATCTTCTTGCCGTTGATGGCGCCGCCCATGTCGGCGATCGCCATGCGCACCGCTTCGGCGCCGCCGTTGCCGTCGATGTCCGAGTAGACACCGGACAGGTCGGTGATCATGCCGATCTTGATGGTGTCGCCCGAAACCTGGGCCTGGGCGGGAATGGACAAAAAGGCGGCCGCGGCGGTGGCGGCGATGGCGGTGGCAATGGCGGTGCGTTTCATGGGTCGTCTCCGTTAATGAAAGTTGTTATTCAAACGCCTAGCAATTCGGTGAGTTCGGGCATGCTGGCCTGCAGCTCGGCCGCGTGGATGGTCTTGACGATCTGGCCGTGCTCCATCACGTAGAAGCGGTCGGCCAGCGGCGCCGCGAAGCGGAAGTTCTGTTCCACCATCACGATCGTGTAGCCCTTGGCTTTCAGGGTCGTGATCATGCGGGCCAGGGCCTGCACGATGACGGGCGCCAGGCCTTCCGAGATCTCGTCCAGCAGCAGCAGCCGCGCGCCGGTGCGCAGGATGCGCGCCACCGCCAGCATCTGCTGCTCGCCGCCGGACAGCCGCGTGCCCTGGCTGTTTCGGCGCTCGTACAGGTTGGGGAACATCTCGTAGATCTCGTCCAGCGACATGCCGGCCGCCCTGCCCTTCGAGGCCGCCAGCACGGGCGGCAGCAGCAGGTTTTCCTCGGTCGACAGCGAGGCAAAGATGCCGCGCTCTTCCGGGCAATAGCCGATGCCCAGGTGGGCGATCTTGTAAGTGGGAAGGTGGATGGCTTCAAGGCCGTGGATGCGGATCGAGCCGCGCCGCGTGCCGGTCAGGCCCATGATGGCGCGCAGGGTCGTCGTGCGTCCCGCGCCGTTGCGGCCGAGCAGGGTCACGACCTCGCCCTCGTCGACGGACAGGGAGACGTCGTGCAGGATGTGCGATTCGCCGTACCAGGCCTGCAGGTCCTGGATTTCCAGTGCCGCCGCCATCAGTGCGCTCCTTCGAGTGGCGCCTCGGTGCCCATGTAGGCTTCCATCACCTGTGGATTACGCGAGACTTCGGCATAGTTTCCTTCTGCCAGGATGGCGCCGCGCTGCAGCACCGAGATGCGGTCGCAGATGCCGGACACCACGTTCATATTGTGCTCGACCATCAGGATCGTGCGTCCGGCCGATACCTTCTTGATCAGTTCCGTCACCCGGTGCACGTCTTCGTGGCCCATGCCCTGGGTCGGTTCGTCGAGCAGCATCAGTTCCGGCTCCATGCCCAGGGTAGTGGCGATCTCGAGCGCGCGCTTGCGGCCGTAGGGCAGATCGGCGGTCAGCGTATCGGCAAAGCTGCCGAGGTCGACTTCCTCGAGCAGCGCCATCGCGCGCTGGTTCAGCTGGTCGAGGGAGCGTTCGCTGCGCCAGAAATGGAAACTCGTGCCCAGCGCGCGCTGCAGGCCGATGCGGACGTTTTCCAGCACCGTCAGGTGGGGAAAGACGGCCGAGATCTGGAAGGAACGGATGATGCCCATGCGGGCGATCTGGGCCGGTTTCGCGCCCGTGATGTCGCGCCCGTTGAACAGGATCCGGCCCGAGGATGGCACCAGGAACTTGGTCAGCAGGTTGAAACAGGTGGTCTTGCCGGCGCCGTTGGGGCCGATCAGCGCATGAATATGGCCGCGCTGCACCTGCAGGTCGACGCTGCTGACCGCCGTAAAACCCTTGAATTCCTTGGTCAGCTCGCGCGTCTCCAGAATGACGTCCGCCATCACTCCTCCATTGCCAAACTTACATATTTTCAGGATTCCCCAAGATACAACACATCGTTTGCCGCTGCGTCCGTGTCACGTACTGTACAAACGCAAACCCGTTGTGCATTTTTGCGCACCCTGCGCGGCGATCAGCTGGGCCGTCTTCTCGGCGATCATCAGGGTGGGCGAATTCGTGTTGCCGGAAGTGATGAAAGGCATGACGGAAGCGTCGACCACGCGCAGGCCGTGCACGCCCTTGACCCGCAATTCGCTGTCGACCACCGCCATCGGATCCTCGCGCCTGCCCATCTTGCAGGTGCCGACCGGGTGGAAGATCGTGGTGCCGATCAGGCTGGCAGCCTCGGCGAGTTCCTCTTCCGTGCGGTAGTGCGGACCCGGCTTGAATTCTTCCGGCCGGTACTTGGCCAGCGCCGGCGAGGCCACGATGCGCCGGGTCAGCGCCAGCGCCTGCGCCGCCACTTGCCGGTCTTCCGGCGTACTCAGGTAGTTCGGCGTGATTTTCGGCGGCGCGTAGCTGTCGTTCGAGGCGGCGCGTACGTGGCCGCGCGAGCTCGGGCGCAGGTTGCAGACGCTGGCGGTGAAGGCGGGAAAGCCGTGCAGCGGGTCGCCGAACTTGTCCAGCGACAGCGGCTGCACGTGGTATTGCAGATTCGGCGACACCTGGCTCGCGTCGGAACGGGCGAATGCGCCCAGCTGGGACGGCGCCATCGACATCGGTCCGCTCTGGAACAGCATGTATTCCAGGCCGATCTTCGCCTTGCCGAACCAGCTCGAGGCCGTCGTGTTCAGCGAGGGCGCGCCGGTGATGCGGTAGACCATGCGCAGCTGCAGATGGTCCTGCAGGTTTTCGCCGACGCCCGGGGAATCGACCAGCGGTTCGATGCCCTGCCTGGCCAGGCTGACGGCTGGGCCGATGCCGGACAGCTGCAGGATGTGCGGCGAGCCGATCGCGCCGGCGGCAAGCAAGGTTTCGCGGCGCGCGCTGGCGCTGAAGGCCCGTCCGCCGCCGGTAAATTGCACGCCGCGGCAGACCTTGCCCTGCTCGGTCGCTTCGATGAGCAGCTTTTCCACGTGGCAGCCGGTCATGATGGTCAGGTTCGGGCGCTGCGAAGCGGGTTTCAGGAAGGCCTTGGCCGTGTTCAGGCGGATGCCGCGGCGCTGGTTGACTTCGAAATAGGCACAGCCGGCGTTATCGCCGCCGTTGAAATCCGCAACTTTCGGAATGCCGTTCTGGGCGGCCGCCTCGCGGAAGGCATCCAGGATTTCCCAGGACAGGCGCTGGCGCTCGACCCGCCATTCGCCGCCGCTGCCGTGGATCTCGCTGGCGCCGCCGTGATGGTCTTCGCTCTGCCGGAACAGGGGAAGCACGTTTTCCCAGCGCCAGGACGGATCGCCGCTGACCTCGGCCCAGCGGTCGTAATCGCCGGCCTGGCCGCGCATATAGATCATGCCGTTGATCGAAGACGACCCGCCCAGCACCTTGCCGCGCGGGTAGATCAGCGAGCGCCCGGCCAGTCCGGGATCGGATTCGGTGCGGAACAGCCAGTCGGTGCGCGGATTGTCGATGCAGTAGAGATAGCCGACCGGAATGTGGATCCACAGGTAGTCGTCCTTGCCGCCTGCCTCGATCAGCAAGACCTCGACATCCGGCTTGCGGGTCAGGCGGTTGGCGAGCACGCAACCGGCTGTGCCGGCGCCCACGATGATGTAGTCGTATTCCCCTGCCGATTCCACGCTGCCCCCTCCATGTCACACGGTTGATGCTTCGCTTCATCAAGCTTACCAGATCGTCAAGCTGCGGCAACTGTGGATAAGCTTTTGTATATCCACAGGTACGGAATGTGCGAAAACCGCACTTTCCGCACAGCGGAATTTTTTATCCATATTTTCCACCAGGCACATACAAGGCAGGTCCACCGCCTTATGCGGCGCGTAAACGCCTGATCTTGTGGACAAAACCGGGTTTATCCACAGATGAGACCCCCCGTTAACTATTACCACTATTCTGTATACATACTTTTGGGGGTAAACCTGAGGACCCTTTCCAAAAAGCCGGCCCTGGCCGAAAAAAAAATTTTCGACTTCGGCCAGGCCACAGCACGACGACTCACCCGGCTTCGACCGCAACGACTGGTAAATGATCCAGTCTTGCCGACCATTTCCTGGCTAAAAAAATTTCCGACTCCGGCAACGCCGCCTCAGCGTCCGAAAAAACCGGCTTCGACCATGCCCGCAAACACCGAAACCATCCGCTCTGTGGACAAACCCATGAATATCCACAGGAGCGAATGTGCGAAACCACCCGACTTGGCCACAACCGGTTTTTTGTCCAGTTTTGGTCCCCGCCGGAAACAAGCCTTGTTCAGCAGCTTCGATCACAGGTAAACCCTTGAGCATGTGGAGAAAATCGGCCTTATCCACAGATCCGGCAGCGTTTACTATCACTACCAATTTATATATCTATTCAAGTTAACTAAAACAAAGAAGCGACTCTGCGTGGACAAGACGGAAAAATCGCGCTTCGCTGTCGCTGGCGACAGATGGCAAGGCCGCTACTCGGCAAACGCCCGATTGGTCTACAGGAAGAACGAGATGCGGCGTCCATCGCAGGGAATGGCGAATCTGGACTGCAGACAAGGAAGAGCGAGCAGGAAAGATGACGAGACGACGCGAACGCCAGCGGACCAGGCAAACGCGGCCGCTGCACAGCCGTTTCTGCTGAAGCTTTTGCTGAACCACATGCAAAACTGGCAAGTTCAGCTGCCCAATCAGCTGCAAAACCACCTCGTCTGTGGAAAAACGCCTGCATATCCACAGCGGCAAATGTGCAGAAGCCAGTTTTTTGCTGGCCAAAGCGTTTTTGTCCAAGATCGGTTCAAGCTGGATACAATGTTTTTCCAGCTCATCCGGCAGCACGTAAACCGTTGACGCTGTAGACAAATCTCCTCTTATCCACAGCAGAAGCGGCGTTTACTATCTACTACCAGTTTTTATATACATCTTGTTTTATTAAAACACTGGGCAGCAAAACCGCCGTCAACCCGCCATCCAGGCCATCCAGGACAGAAAAAACATGCGATTAGGGATCATCAGTGCCTTGCACGAAGAACAGCAGGGGCTCGTAGAAGCCATGGAAGGGCCCTACAAGCTCATCCACGGTATGCGTGAGTACTGGGTAGGAAAACTCTGGGAAATCGACGCTGTGGCCGTTCTATCGCGTATAGGCAAGGTTGCGGCTGCCATGACAGCCACCACGCTTGTGGAGAAGTTCGGAGTTACGCACATCCTCTTTACCGGTGTGGCCGGTTCCGGCGATGCTTCGGTGCGTGTCGGCGACATCGTGGTGGCCGAATCCCTGGTCCAGCACGACATGGATGCGAGTCCACTGTTTCCGCGTCACGAGGTACCGTTGACGGGCCTGAGCCATTTTTCCAGCGACCTCCAGATGGCGCTGGAACTCGGTCATGCCGCCCAGTACTTCCTCGAGCGTGATCTCGTCCAGGCCATCGATGCCCAGGAAAGGGCCGTATTCGGGCTACAGGCGCCGCGGGTGCACCGTGGTCTCGTCGGTAGCGGCGACCAGTTCGTCAGCCACAGGGAGCGTATCCGGGCCCTTGGCGAGGCTCTGCCGGGTCTGCTGGCGGTGGAAATGGAAGGCGCCGCGGTCGCGCAGGTGTGTTTCGAGCTGGGCATCCCCTTCGGCGTGATCCGCACGATTTCCGACAATGCCAATGAAAACGCGGCCACCGACTTCATGCGTTTCGTGAAGTCGGTGGCCGCGCAGTATGCCTTTTACATCGTCAGGCAGTTCTGTCAGGCGAGCAATCAGGCCAACAGGGTGTCGGCCGGCACGTAGTCGTAGCCGAGGTCTTTCGCCACCGCCGCATAGCTCACCTTGCCCTGGCAGACGTTCAGGCCGTTTTTCAGGTGCGGATCGTCGCGCAGCGCCTGCCGCCAGCCCTTGGTGGCCAGCGCGACCGCATGGCCGATGGTGGCGTTGTTCAAGGCGAAGGTCGAGGTGCGCGCCACCGCGCCCGGCATGTTCGCCACGCAGTAGTGCACCACGCCGTCGACCACGAAGGTCGGATCGGTGTGCGTGGTCGGATGCGAGGTCTCGAAGCAGCCGCCCTGGTCGATCGCGACGTCGACCACCACCGCGCCCTTCTTCATGCGCGAAACCATGCTGCGCGTCACCAGCTTCGGCGCCGCCGCACCGGGCACCAGCACGCCGCCGATCACCAGGTCGGCCGTCAGCACTGCTTCCTCGATCGCGTGGGCGTTCGAGTACAGGGTGGCGATGCGGTTGCCGTAGACCAGGTCGAGCTGGCGCAGGCGATCGACGTTTTTATCGAGAACGGTGACCCGGGCGCCGGTGCCGACCGCCATCTGCAGCGCATTCGTACCGACCACGCCGGCGCCGATGATCACCACGTGGCCCGGCGCCACGCCCGGCACGCCGCCCAGCAGCAGGCCCATGCCGCCCTTCGATTTTTCCAGGTGGCTGGCGCCGGCCTGGATCGACATCCGTCCCGCCACCTCGCTCATCGGCGCCAGCAGCGGCAGGCCGCCCCCGGGGCCGGTGATGGTTTCGTAGGCGATGCAGACGGCGCCCGACTTCACCAGGGCCGCGGTCTGCTCCGGATCCGGCGCCAGGTGCAGATAGGTGTACAGGATCTGGCCTTCGCGCAGCATCGCGCATTCCTGTGGCTGCGGCTCCTTGACCTTCACGATCATGTCCGCGCGCGCAAAAATCTCCTGCGCGCCGGCGACGATGCTTGCGCCCGCCGCCACGTATTGCTCGTCTGTCAGGCCGATCTCGGCCCCAGCGCCGGCCTGGACCAGGACCTGATGTCCACGCGCCACCAGTTCGTGGACGCTGGGCGGGGTCAGGCCGACGCGATATTCATGGTTTTTGATTTCCTTTGGAACGCCAACTAGCATGTCTACCTCCAAGTTGAACAACTCAAACGACTGCGCATGTGAAAACCGGGGCGTGCGCCCCGGTCATTTCTTCTTATGATTACAAGCTCAGCGTCATCAGGCTTGCGTTACCGCCAGCCGCCGTCGTGTTGACGCACAGGGCCCGTTCTGCCACCAGCCGCCACAGGGCGGCCGGCCGGTCCGGCTGGGTATCGACGATGCCGACGATGGCGCCGGGACGGGCCGCCAGTATCGCCTGCAGATTTCCTTTCAAACCGCGTTCGACCATCGCCATCTGGATCTCGACGCTGTCCAGCTCGGCTTCACCGATGAAGCGCAGGCGCTCCCTCACTTCCGCCGGCAGGGTCGCCAGCACCGGGTCGCGCGCATCCGCCAGCACCATGGCGCGGTTGCCGGTGACCAGCACCGCCGCCAGCTGGTTCAGCAGGCCTTTCGTCTCGCTGGCCGCGCACAGGATGGCGCCGCGCGGCACGAAGCCGAGCACATTGCGCTCGCCGGTCGGGCCCGGCAAAGTGAGGCTGATGCCGTCCAGGGTCGTGGTGGCGTATTGCTCGGCCAGCACGGCGATATCGCCATGGCCGTTCGCCTGCGCCCAGCCCATCAGGGCGTCCAGCGCCGGGTTGCTGTGGCGCGCACGCTGCAGCAGCGATGCGGCTTCCTTCTGCAGGCGCTTCAGGTAGAGCGGACCGCCGGCCTTCGGACCGGTGCCCGATTTGCCCTCGCCGCCGAAAGGCTGCACGCCGACCACGGCGCCGACGATGTTACGGTTCACGTAGATATTGCCGACGTGGGCGCGCGAGACGATGAAATCGATGGTCTCGTCGATGCGCGAATGCACGCCCAAGGTCAGGCCGTAGCCGGTGCCGTTGATGGTGTCGACCACCTTGCCCAGGTCCGCGCGGCGGTAGCGCACGATGTGCAGCACCGGACCGAAGACTTCGCGC
This sequence comes from Massilia sp. 01N410, assembly GCF_056399665.1. Taxonomy (NCBI): domain Bacteria; kingdom Pseudomonadati; phylum Pseudomonadota; class Betaproteobacteria; order Burkholderiales; family Oxalobacteraceae; genus Massilia; species Massilia sp. 01N410. The sequence continues at coordinate 107,888 of NZ_JBFTRV010000024.1, forward strand.
TGCAGTTCCGCCATCGAGCCGATTTCCAGCACGGTCGGCGGCACGAAGGTGCCCTGGGCCTCGAGCGCCGCCGGCAGCTCCAGCGCAAAATGGGCCTTGGCGCTGGCCTTGGTACGTTCGATGTGGGCCAGCAGGTTTTGCTGGGCTTCGCGGTCGATCACCGGGCCGATGTCGGTGGCCAGGCGGTCCGGTACGCCGACGCGCAGTTCCTGCATCGCGCCCTTCAGCATCTTGATGGTTTTATCCGCAATGTCTTCCTGCAGGAACAGCACGCGCAGGGCCGAGCAGCGCTGGCCGGCGCTGTCGAACGCCGAGCTCAGCACGTCCTGCACCACCTGCTCCGGCAGCGCCGAGGAATCCACGATCAGCGCGTTCTGGCCGCCGGTTTCGGCAATCAAGGGAATGTCATAGCCTTCGCGCTGGGCGCGTTCGGCCAGGGTGCGGTTGATCAGCTGGGCGACTTCGGTCGAACCGGTGAAGATCACGGCCTTCACACGCGCATCGGAGGTCAGGGCGGCACCCACGGTTTCGCCGCGGCCCGGCAGCAGCTGCAGCGCGCCCGCCGGCACGCCGGCTTCGTGGAACAGCTGCACGGCGCGCCAGGCGATCAGCGGGGTCTGCTCGGCCGGCTTGGCCAGCACCACGTTGCCGGCGGCCAGCGCAGCCGCCACCTGGCCCGTGAAGATCGCCAGCGGGAAGTTCCACGGGCTGATGCAGGTCACCGAACCCAGTGCCGGTGCGTCGCCGTTTTCGCGGATCTCGTTCGCGTAGTAGCGAAGGAAGTCGACCGCCTCGCGGATCTCGGCGATCGCGTTCGGCAGCGATTTGCCGGCTTCGCGCACAGCCAGGGCCATCAGCTCGCCCATATCGCGTTCGAACAGGCTGCCGACCCTGGCGATGATGTCGGCGCGGGCGCCGGCGCCCAGGCCCTCCCAGGCAGGGAAGGCTTGCGCGGCCGCCTGCAGCGCGGTGTCGACGTCGGCGACCGTCGCTTCGGTCACCTGGCCGACGATATCGGCCGATTGCGCCGGGTTGATCACGTTGACGGCGCCCACGGCATTCAGCGGACCGTCGACCAGCGGCGCTGCCAGGTACTGGCGCCGCGTGGCAAGCTCGGCCGCCAGGGCGCGCAGCACGTCTTCGTTGGCCAGGTCCAGGCCGGCGGAGTTCTTGCGCTCGGCGCCGTACAGGTCGAGCGGCAGCGGAATGCGCGGATGCGGCAGGCATTTGGCGGCGCGCGCCTGCTCGAAGGGATCGGCCAGCAGGGTGTCGATCGGCACGCTCTCGTCGACGATCTGGTTCACGAAGGACGAGTTGGCGCCGTTTTCCAGCAGGCGGCGCACCAGGTAGGCCAGCAGGGTTTCGTGCGAACCGACCGGCGCGTAGATGCGGCAGGCCTTACCGAGCTTATCGGCGCCCACGACCTGGTCGTACAGGGTTTCGCCCATGCCGTGCAGGCACTGGAACTCGTAGTTCGACACACCGTCGGCCTTGGCCCAGGTGTAGATCACGGATAAGGTGTGCGCGTTGTGGGTCGCGAACTGGGCGTAGATGACGTCGGTCGCGGCCAGCAGCTTTTTCGCGCAGGTCAGGTACGAAACGTCGGTGTACACCTTGCGCGTGTAGACCGGATAGCCGGGCAGGCCGTCGACTTGGGCGCGCTTGATCTCGGCGTCCCAGTAGGCGCCTTTCACCAGGCGCACCATGAACTTGCGGCCGCTGCGGCGCGCGAGGTCGACCACGTAGTCGATCACGAAGGGGCAGCGTTTTTGGTAAGCCTGGATCACCAGGCCGATGCCTTCGAATCCAGCCAGTTCGGCGTCGAAGGCCAGCGCTTCCAGCATGTCCAGCGAAATCTCGAGGCGGTCGGCTTCCTCGGCGTCGATATTGATGCCGATGTTGTACTGCTTGGCCAGCAGCACCAGTTTTTTCACGCGCGGCAGCAGCTCTCCCATCACGCGGGCGTATTGTGCGCGGCTGTATCTCGCGTGCAGGGCCGACAGCTTGATCGAGATGCCCGGACCGTCCTTGATGCCGCGGCCGTTCGAGGCCTTGCCGATCGCGTGGATCGCGGCTTCGTAGGAGGCGTAGTAGTTCTCGGCGTCGAGTTCCGTCAGCGCCGCTTCGCCCAGCATGTCGTAGGAGTAGCGGTAGCCGCGGGTTTCATTCTCCCGGCTGTTCTTCAGCGCTTCGGCGATGGTCTGGCCGGTCACGAACTGGTTGCCCAGCATGCGCATGGCCATGTCGACGCCCTTGCGGATCAGCGGTTCGCCGCCCTTGGCGATCAGGCGGGTCAGCGCCGAACCGAGACCCTTTTCGCTGCTGCTCGAGACCAGCTTGCCGGTGATGAGCAGGCCCCAGGTGGCGGCGTTCACGAACAGCGACGGTGATTCGCCTAAGTGCTTCTTCCAGTCGCCCTTGCTGATCTTGTCGGCGATCAGACGGTCGGCGGTGTCGCTGTCCGGAATGCGCAGCAGGGCTTCCGCCAGGCACATCAGGGCCACGCCCTCTTCCGACGACAGCGAGAATTCGTGCATCAGCGCGTCCACGCCGGAGGAGCGGGTGCGCTTTTCGCGCACGGCCGAGACCAGGCGGTGCGCCAGCATATAGGCGTCGGCGGAAGCGGCTGCGCCCTGGGACAGCAGCCATTCGACGGCCTGGGCCTCGTCGCGGCGGTAGGCGGCGGTGATCGCGGCGCGCAGCGGGGTCTGTTCGCGTTTGGTCTCGGCCTGCAGGGCGTCGAAGGGAACGAAGGTGATGGCCGGGGTGGCGGCAATGTTCATGGAAGTTCTGGGAAAAAGAATAAAAATCGGGACCGGGCTCACATGTGCAAAGCGCCGGTCCATCGGGCGATGGCCGGCGCAAGCGCAAATGTGAATACATGATTCGATTGTAGAGGGAAATCTTCTGGATTAATTCTGTTTTTACAGAAGACTAGCAATAGATAGTTTTTGGTGAGAGAATTTCACCAAATAATATTTATAGTGGAGAGAGAAGAACATGCTGGACAAGATCAGCAAGAAAATCCTTGCCGAGCTGCAGAACGACGGGCGTATCAGCAACGTCGAACTGGCCGCCCGCGTCAACCTGTCGCCCGCGGCCTGCCTGGAACGCGTGCGCAAGCTGCACGAGTCCGGCTACATCATGGGTTACACGGCCCAGCTGAATCCCGTGCTGCTGGACGTATCGCTGCTGGTTTTCATCGAAGTGGTGCTGGACCGCACCACGCCGGAAGTCTTCGACGCCTTCAAACAGAGCGTCCAGCTGATTCCCGAGGTGCTGGAATGCCATATGGTCGCCGGCGGCTTCGACTACCTGGTCAAGGCGCGCGTGAAGGACATGGCGGCGTACCGGGAGTTCCTGGGCAAGACCCTACTGCAGAAGGGGGTGCGCGAGACGCACACCTATGCGGTGATGGAGGAAGTGAAGAATACGACCAAGCTGCCTATCAAATAAGCAAATCGCTTGTTAGTACCTGCGGCTTCTAAACGTCATCCCCGCTTACTTGAATAACGTCGCCCCCGCGAAGGCGGGGGTCCAAGTTTGTCAGTGTTTCGATAACTCACGCAGAACTTGGGTCCCCGCCTACGCGGGGATGACGGGGTTTAGCGGGAACGCCGCTTAAGCAATCTTCTCCATCTTCACATTCGCCTCCGAAGCCTGCGGCAGCGTCTTCTGCGCCGCAGCCGACATCTGTTCGAGGTTCTTGCGCAGCCAGCGGTGGGCCGGGCTGCGGCCGTCGCGTTCGTGCCACAGCATGTCCAGGTGCACGGCCGGCAACTGGAAGGGCAGTTCGCGCCATACCAGGGCGTCGGCGGCGCCGGTCGAGGCGATCAGGTGCTTCGGCAGCACCGTCACCAGGTCCGAATTGGCGACCACGCGGCCGGCGGTGAAGAACTGGTTCACCGTCAGCAGGATGCGGCGCTCGCGGCCGACCTGGGCCAGGGCTTCGTCGACCAGGCCATGGGCGCGGCCGGAAAAACTCACCAGCAGGTGGTTCGCCTTGCAGTAATCGTCCAGTTCCAGCTTGCCCTGGGCCAGCGGGTGGTTCTTGCGCATCACCGCCACATATTCACCCGAATACAGGCGCTCATGGCGGATCGGCGAGCCGGTTTCGTACGATAACTGGGCCGCCACGCCGGGGAAGAAGCCGACGGCCAGGTCGATGTCGCCGCGCAGCAGCATCGGCCGCGGTTCGCGCGTGGTCAGCGGCACCATGCGGATATTCACCCCCTGCGCTTCCTTTTCGATCGAGCGCACCAGCGACGGCAGCCACAGCGCCGCGGTGGCGTCCGCCATCGCCAGGCGGAAGGTGGCCTGGGCCTTGGAGACGTCGAAGGTTTCCGGCATCACCGCCGCTTCCAGCGCGGCCAGCGCCTGACGCACGGCCGGCCACAGCGCTTCGGCGCGCGGGGTCGGCTTGACGCCGTAGGCGGTGCGGATCAGGAGCTCGTCGCCCAGGCTTTCGCGCAGGCGCTTGATGGCGTTCGACACGGCGGGCTGGGTCATCGCCAGGTGGCCGGCGGCGCGGGTCAGGTTTTGCTCGGTCATGACGGCGTCGAAGACGCGGAGCAGGTTCAGGTCAAGCGTGAGGAAGCTCATGGGGGTCCGTTCTGGGGCTGCGTATGTGATGTTTGCAAGTGTACCCGATTTCCATTCACGATCAATATAAGACTCATCAGAGAACGTGATTAGATTTATATGTTGCGTTGCACTATAGTTACCTCGAACCTTAACGTTGAACATTTTCCTGAGCCATGTCTTTCACTGACGCCCTGTTACAAGCACCGATGACGGCCCTGCCGTTCATGCATCTGTTCACCAGCATGCTCCAGCTGGTCCTGCTGGGTGGGCTACTGATGTTCTTCCGTCCCCTCCTGATCGGCATCGTCCGTGCGCTGGTGCTGGTTGTGCGCCCGCGTCCGTCGAAGGACGAGCTGGCCGCACGCCGCAAGCTGCGCGACGCCAAGCTGGCGCAACAGGCCGCAGTGGCCGTCTCCGGCCCCGCCGAGGTGCGCGCGCTGCGTTCCTGACCAGTTCATACAGAATTTCTCCTTGAACGGCACCCGGGCAACCGGTGCCGTTTTTTTTGGCGCTGTTCGCGCCAAGTGTGGAATCTTTTCTGCAAGCCTGCAGTCCAATGTCGACCTGAACCGTTGACGGAGGCAGCATGCAAGCACGGCAGTTCGAACAGTTCCTGCAACGCCTGTCCTCTCTAACGCGGCGCCAGCGCGACCGCCTGCTCGACCTGCTGCAATCGGCGGCCGGCCTCGACCGTGTACTCGAGATCGTCGAGCAACCCGGCATGCCACTCTGCTGCCCGCACTGCCAGGCCGACAAACCCTATCGCCACGGTCACGCGCACGGACTGCAGCGCTACCGCTGCCGCAGTTGCCATCGCACCTTCAACCTGCTCAGCGGCACGCCGCTGGCCCGGCTGCGCCACAAGGCGCACTG